>JALSHB010000141.1 GCA_026982475.1 Chromatiales bacterium | reverse complement strand
GCCTGGAAGGTCAGGGGGGTGACGAATTCCGCCCCGCCGGCGCTCAGCACCACGCGCACCTCGGCACCGCCCTCACGCAGTCGGCGCACCAGCTCGGCGGCCTTGTAGGCGGCAATGCTGCCGGTGACGCCGAGCAGGATGTGTTTGTTGGCGAGGCTGTACATATTTGTGCGGAATTGCCTGTTGGCGAGGTGTCGGGTTGTGTAGTGTAAACGAACCTTGATTTTTCACCACAGAGGCACGGAGACACAGAGAATGCCCAGGGGCGACAACCGCAAAGGACGTGAAGCAACGCAAAGAGAACAGGAAAGACTTGACCCTGAATCCGTAGGTTCAGGTTGACGTTTTCTTTGCGTCCTTGCGTCCTTTGCGGGTGAATCAGCCTGATGGCATGCCTGGATAATTCTCCGTGTCTCTGTGGTGAACAAAACGAATCGACGACAAGGATGTTGCCATGGCGATTACCGACTGGCCGGCCGAGGAGCGGCCGCGTGAAAAACTCCTCGGCCGCGGCGCGCAGGCGCTGTCCGATGCCGAGCTGCTAGCGATCTTTTTGCGCACCGGGGTGCCGGGCAAGACCGCGGTGGATCTGGCGCGCGATCTGCTGACCCGCTTCGGCAGCCTGCGCGCCCTGCTGGAGGCGGACTGCAAGACCTTCTGTGAGGCGCCGGGGCTGGGCGCGGCCAAGTTCGCCCAATTGCAGGCCACCACGGAAATGGCCCGCCGGCATCTCGCCGAGACCCTCAGGCGCGGCGAGGCCCTGACCAGCGCCGGCGACACCTGCCGCTACCTCACCGCCCGCCTGCGCGACTACCCCTACGAGGTGTTCGCCTGCCTGTTCCTCGATACCCGCCACCGGCTGATCGAATTCGAGGAGCTGTTCCGCGGCACCATCGACGGCGCCAGTGTGCACCCGCGCGAGGTCGTGCGCCGCGCCCTGGCCCACAACGCAGCGGCGGTGATCCTCGCCCACAACCATCCCTCCGGCATCGCCGAGCCCAGCCGCGCCGACCGCCACATCACCGAGCGCCTCAGCGACGCCCTGGCGCTGGTGGATGTGCGGGTGCTGGACCATCTGGTGGTGGGAGACGGCGAGGCGGTATCGTTTGCGGAGCGGGGGTGGCTGTGACGCAGGGCGGCGTCACAAGCGGCAAGCAAAAGCGAGCGGCCTAGTACCGCTATATTTTCACCTCGTATTCGATGATCAGCGGCGCATGGTCGGAGAAGCGTTCCGCCTTGTAGATTTCCGCCGCCTTGACGCGATCCTTCAGCCCCGGGGTGATGACCTGGTAATCGATGCGCCAGCCGACATTCTTGGCCCAGGCCTGGCCACGATTCGACCACCAGGTGTACTGGCCCGGCTCCTGGTTGACCACGCGGAAGGCGTCGACGAAACCCAGCGGGCCGAACACCTGATCCAGCCAGGCACGCTCTTCCGGCAGGCAGCCGGAGTTTTTCTGGTTGCTCTTCCAGTTCTTGATGTCGATTTCCTTGTGCACGATGTTCCAGTCGCCGCAGATGATGTACTCGCGGCGCTGGCGGCGCATGGCCTTGAGGCGCTCGGTGAAGCGCTCCATGAAGCTGAATTTCACCTGCTGCCGCTCTTCCTTGCTGGAGCCGGAGGGCAGGTAGAGGGAGACGATGCTGAGCTTGCCGATGTCGGTGTCGAAGTCGGCCTGGATGAAGCGCCCCTCGGCGTCCATGTCCTCGAAGCCTTCGCCCAGTTGGGTGACCACCTTCAGTGGCTCTTTCTTCGCATAGATGGCCACGCCGCTGTAGCCCTTTTTCTCCGCGTCCACGTAATAGCAATGGTAGCCGTGGGGATAAAAGTGCTCGGCCTCCAGCTGGTGTTCCTGGGCCTTGGTTTCCTGGATGCAGACCACGTCGGCGTCCTGCCTTTCCAGCCAGTCGAAGAAGCCTTTCCTGGCGGCGGCACGGATGCCGTTGACGTTGACGGTGATGACTTTCATGGGACTCTCCGATCTGGCGGGCAGGGCGCGCGATTATAGCGCAGGCGGGGCGAATCGGCCCGGCAGGTCTGATAAAATGCGCCGCTTTCCACGCAGACTTACGGACGGACACCCATGCAAGACTATCAACGCGAATTTCTCGACTTTGCCATCGACGTGGGCGTGCTGCGCTTTGGCGAGTTCACCCTCAAGTCCGGCCGTGTCAGCCCCTATTTCTTCAACAGCGGCCTGTTCAACACCGGCGCCAGCCTGGCGCGCCTGGGCCGCTATTACGCCCGGGCGGTCATGGATTCCGGCATCGCGTTCGACATGATCTACGGCCCCGCCTACAAGGGCATCCCGCTGGCCGCGGCGCTGGCCATCGCCCTGGCCGATCACCACGACCGCGATCTGCCCTATGCCTTCAACCGCAAGGAGGCCAAGGACCACGGTGAGGGCGGCGTCATCGTCGGCGCGCCGCTGGCGGGCCGCGTGCTGATCATCGACGACGTGATCTCCGCCGGCACCTCGGTGCGCGAATCCGTGGACATCATCCAGGCCAGCGGCGCCACGCCGGCGGGGGTGGTGATCGCGCTGGACCGGCAGGAGCGCGGCCAGGGCGAGACCTCCGCCATTCAGGAAGTGGAGCGCGACTACGGGCTCAAGGTGGCCAGCATCGTGCAATTGAACAATCTGGTGGAATATCTGGGCAAGTCGACAGAAATGGCAGGACATTTGGCCGCGATTCGCGCCTATCGTGAACAATATGGCGTATGAGGCCAAATCCAGTCAGGCTATAATTCGCTGTTTACTTCCCCTGACCACGAGCAAATCTCAAGGATCGACCATGAACAGAAATCCTCTTTCCATCGCCATTCTGACCGCCACCTGCCTCGCCCCGGGCCTTGCCGGCGCGGACTGGAAGGGTGAGGCCGAGCTCGGCTACGTGAAGACCGGCGGCAACACCGACACCGCCAGCCTCAACGCCAAGGCCAAGGCCGAGCAGGAGCTCGACAAGTGGCGCAACGCGCTGGCCATCGAGGCCCTCAACAACTCCACCGACGGCCTCACCACCGCCGAACGCTACTTCGCCAGCGGCCAGAGCAACTACAAGTTCTCCGAGCGCGGCTACTTCTTCGGCTTCCTCGGCTACGAGGCCGACCGCTTCAGCGGCTACGACTACCGCGCCACGCTCAATGTCGGCTACGGCCACCGCGTGGTGCAGAACGACGCCGTGACCCTGGACCTGGAAATCGCCCCCGGCGCGCGGCAGAGCAAAATCCAGGTTACCGACACGACCGAGGATGAATTCACCGTTCGCGGCACCTTTAAGCTGCTGTGGAACGTGAGCAAGACCGCCAAGTTCACCGAGGATCTCACCACGGAGGTCGGCGACAAGGAAAAGGGCGGCACTGTGACCCGTTCCGTGACTGCCCTCACCGCACAGGTGGCCGGCAATCTGCACACCAAGATCAGCTACACCATGCGCCACTCATCCGTGGTGCCGGCGGGCAAGAAGAAGGTCGACGACGAAGTTGCCATTGCCCTGCTGTACAGCTTCGGCAAGTAGTCATCCAGGCAAAAAACGGCGACACCGGTGGCGGTGTCGCCGTTTTTTTATGGCCGTCGAAAACAGAAACCGGCGAACCGCATCGATGGACACGGACCAGCTGTCGCATGCAGGAGCGGACCCCCGGGCCGCGATGCCATGGGCGGAAAAACCATCGCGGCCCAAGGGTCCGCTCCCACGGTCGTTAAGGGCAATTATTTCGCAGCAAGCGGCCCAGACCGGATGATGGTGTGCGTAGCGAACCGCATCGATGGGCACGGACCAGCTGTCGCATGTAGGAGCGGACCCCCGGGCCGCGATGCCAAGGGCGGAAAAACCATCGCGGCCCGGGGGTCCGCTCCTACGCGTTTTTGCGGTTACTGAAGGCCATCATTTCGCGGCAAGCAACGGCGCGACATCCAGCTTGGCGGCGGTACGGGCGGCATCGGCCTGCCCGTCGAAGGGCACGCGCCCCAGCAGCGGCGCTGGCAGGCGCTGCGACAGGGCCTCGATGTTTTCCTCGATGCAGGCGGCCTGCGGGTCGATCTCGTTGGCCACCCAGCCCGCCAGGGTCAGGCCGCGGGCGCGAATGCTCTCGGCGCTGAGCAGGGCATGGTTGAGACAGCCCAGCCTCACCCCCACCACCAGCACCACCGGAAAGCCCAGCGCCACGGCCAGGTCCGCCAGCGTCTGCCGCCCATTGACCGGCACCAGCCAGCCGCCGGCGCCTTCCACCACCACCAGGTCGGCGCGCTCCTCGATCTCCGCGCAGGCCTGGGTCAGCACCTCCAGCCGCATCTCCACGCCCACCATGCGCGCGGCGATGTGCGGGGCGATGGCGGGCTCGAAGGCGTAGGGATTCAGGGTCTGATAGGGAATGGCGAGCGACGACTGCGCCGACAATTGCAAGGCATCGTCATTGCGCAGGCCGCGCTCACCCGCCTCGCCGCCCCACTCGCAGCCCGCCGACACCGGCTTCATGGCGGCGACGCGCAGGCCGCACCGCTGCAGCGCCGCCATCAACCCCAGGGCGACGTGTGTCTTGCCGACGTCGGTGTCGGTGCCGGTGACGAACAGGCCGGCCATCAGGGAAACGCCACGCGGACTTCGTTGTCCGTCGTCAGCGGCCCCCAGGCGTGGCCATAGACCACTTCATAGGTGGCGGGCAGTACGCCGTCACGGCGCAATTCTTCATAGGCGGACAACATCTTTTTCAGGCTCCCCTTTCCCGTCAGGCCCGGCGGGCGGTCGATGGCGGCATTGTGCGCGCCGATGATCTTCAGCTCGCGCATCAGCTGCATGGCGTCGTCATAGGCGAGGGTGAAATTCTCCACGTCCATCACCGGGTCGCTGAGGCCGGCGCGCAGCAGGGCGTCGCCCACGTCGTGCATGTCGATGAACTGGTGTACGTGCGGCCGGCCATCCACCGCCTGCCAGCTTTGCCGCAGCTCTTTCAGGGTGTCCGGGCCGAGGGTGGAAAACATCAACAGGCCGCCCGGCTTCAGCACCCGGCGGAATTCCGCGAAGGCCCGGTCCAGCTCGCCGCACCACTGCAGGGTGAAATTAGAGAAGATCAGGTCGACGCTGGCGGAGGCGATGGGCAGGCAGTCGGCATCGCCGCAGATGAAGCCCTGGCGGCTGAACCAGCCCTTGCGCCGGCGCGCCCGCAGCAGCATGCGCGGGGCGATGTCCAGCGCCAGCACCCGCGATTTCGCGTAGCGCCTGCTCAGGGCCTGGCTGAAGACGCCAGTGCCGGCGCCCACGTCGAGAATGGTCTGCGGCGAGATGCGCACCAGTTGCAGGCGCTCCATGATGCGCTCGCCCACTTCGCGCTGCAGCACCGCCACCTCGTCGTATCGTTCGGCGGCGCGGTCGAAGGCATCGCGCAGGCTGCGCTTGTGCAAGAGAATTCGGTTGTCCACTATCTATCGTTATCCATGAATGCCTGCAACGCGGCGACAAACTCGCCGGGGTGCGACAGGAACGGCGCATGACCGGCGCCCCGCACCACGCGCAGCGTCGCCTCGCGCAGCAGGCCCCGGGTGCGTTGCGCCGCCTGCACGGGAAAAAGCGTGTCGCGCTCACCACTCAGCAGCAGCACCGGGCACTGGATCCGTGACAGCCGATCACGAAAATCGGCCGTCATGAGGATATCCAGCCCGCTGGCCAGGGCCTGGCGATCCGGCTCGCCGTGGGCGAACACCCGCTCGCGCAGCAGGCGCAGTTCCTCGCGCGCGTGCTCGCTGCCCAGGGCCTGAATCGCCAGAAAGCGCCTGATGGTCTTGTTGAAATCCGTCTGCAACTCGGCGGCAAAGCCCTGCAACACCTCGGCCTGCATGGCGTCGGGCCAGTCATCGCCCCGCACGAAGCGGGGACTGCTGGCCACCAGCACCAGCGCCTCGATGCGCCGCGGGAAGTCCAGCGCCACCTGGAGGGCCAGCAGGCCGCCCAGCGACCAACCGACGAGGGTGCATTGCGGCGGCAGGATCTGCGCCACCCTTTGCGCCTGCGCCGGCAGCGAGTAGTCACCCGCCTCGCCACTGCGGCCGTGACCCGGCAGATCCACCGTGGTGACGCGGTGGCTCCCCGCCAGCGCCGGGGCGACGCCATCCCAGACGTCGGCGTTCATGCCCCAGCCGTGCAGCAGCACCAGCTCGGCGCCGTCGCCCTGCGTTTTGCGAAACAAGCGGGCGGTGCTCATGCGGCCACCTCGCCGAGCGCTTCGAGCAGCCGGTCCACCTGCGCCTCGCTGTGCGCCGCCGACAGGGTGACGCGCAGCCGCGCGCTGCCGGCGGGCACCGTGGGCGGACGGATGGCGGTGACGAGGATGCCGCGCTGCAACAGCGCCTCGCTGACCGCCACCGCGCGCGCCGCCGCGCCCATGACGATGGGCTGGATGGGCGTCTCGGAGGTCATCAGATGCAGGCCCAGTTGGTCGGCGCCATGGCGAAAACGCCGGATCAGGGACGCCAGGCGTTCACGCCGCTCGTCGCCGTGTTGCAGCAGGCGCAGGCTGGCGCGCGTGGCCTCGGCCAGCGCCGGCGGCAGGGCGGTGGTGTAGACATAGGTGCGCGCCTGCTGGATCAGGGTTTCGATCAGGGCCTCGCTGCCGGCGACGAAGGCGCCGCTGGTGCCGAAGGCCTTGCCGAGGGTGCCCATCAGGACCGGCGCCTCATGGGCGCCCACGCCGAAATGATCGAGGCTGCCGCGGCCCTCACGGCCCAGCACGCCCAGGCCGTGGGCATCGTCCACCATCAGCCAGGCATCGCGTGCACTCGCCGTCGCCGCCAGCGCGGGCAGGGGGGCCAGGTCGCCATCCATGCTGAACACGCCGTCGGTGACGATCAGGCGGCGGCCCCGCGGGTGCCGGTCGAGGAGGCCGTCCAGCGATGACGGGTCGGCATGCCGATAGCGCCGCAGGCGGGCGCCGCAGAGGCGGCCGGCGTCGATCAGCGAGGCGTGGTTGAGGCGATCCTCGAACACCGCGTCGGTCTTGCCCAGGAGGGCGGTGATGACCCCGAGGTTGGCCATGTAGCCGGTGGAAAACAGCAGCGCGCGCTCGCGGCCGGTGAACGCGGCCAATTCCTCTTCGAGGGCGTGGTGGGCGCGCGAGTGGCCGTTGATCAGGTGCGCCGCGCCGGCGCCGACGCCATACGCATCGGCGCCACGCCGCAGGGCGGCGATCACCTCGGGGTGGTTGGCCAGGCCCAGGTAGTCGTTGCTGCAGAAGCTCAGTACCTGGCGGCCGTCGATGACCTGTTGCGGGGCCTGCGGGCCTGCCACCACCCGCCGCGCGCGGTACAAGGCCTGCGCCCGGCGCTCGGCCAGGGCGGCATTCAGTTCGGCCTCCATGGCGGTCCGGATCAGGCCTCGCTTTCGGCCGCGCGGCGGCGCTGGGTGTCGCCGCGGATGGTCAACTTGAGATCAGCGAACATCTTCAGGTCGTCCCTGGCACTGCGGCCGTGGGTGGTGAGGTAGTCGCCGATCATCACCGCCGAGGCGCCGGCCATGAAGATCATCGACTGCATGTCGCCGAGGAAGTGACGGCCGCCGGCGATGCGGATCTCGGCGCGCGGCAGCAGGTAGCGGAACACGGCGATGCTCTGCAGGATCTCGAAGGGTTCCATGGTGGCGAGGTTGCCCATGGGGGTGCCCTCGGCCGGATTGAGGAAGTTCATGGGTACCGACTCGACGCCCAGTTCGCGCAGCTGCATGGCCAGCTCGACGCGCTGGTCCAGGCTCTCGCCCATGCCGAGGATGCCGCCGGCGCAGACGCGCAGGCCGGCGTCGCGGGCGTGCTTGATGGTGTCGATGTTTTCCTGATAGGTGTGGGTGGTGCAGACCTTGTCGAAGAAGCTCTCGGCGGTCTCGATGTTGTGGTGATAGTTCTCCAGTCCCATGGCCTTCAGCTCGGCGGCGGTCTCGGGGGTCAGCACGCCCAGGCTGGCGCAGCGGCCCACGTCCGAGTGCTCCTCCAGGGCGTCGAAGTAGTCGCGCAGCTGTTTGCGCTCCTTGTCCGAGCGTATGCCCCAGCCCTTGGAGACCACGCCGAAGTCGCTCACGCCCCACTCGCGGGCGCGCCGGGCCTGTGCCACCAGGTCCTCGCTGGAGATGTAGTCATAGACCGGCGCCTGGGTCTTGTGATGAGCGCTTTGCGAGCAGAACGAGCAGTTTTCGGAGCAGTTTCCCGAGCGTACGTTGGAGATGCCGCATACCTCGATGTCGTTGCCGCGATAGGTCTTGCGGATGCGGTCGGCCCCGGCCATCAGCCAGGGCAGGTAGTCGTGATCCAGTCCCAGCAGCCAGCGGCCTTCCTCGGCGCTGATGTCGCCACCTTCGAGGATGCGCTGGGTGAAGGTGTCGATGCGGCGGTAGGTCTCGTTGTCCATGGCAGGGCTCCTTGGGATCAGGAAATAAATGGGGGATACTCGGAACGTGCTGCATCTTAGCGTGCACAGGGAGACTGTCAACCAGGGAGCGGTGTCTTGATCGACCGATGGTTAAATATTGACCACCCCCTTCCGCTGGAGGCGGTGTGCGTGCTGTGTGGCGAGCGGGGTGAGGCCGGCCTGGATCTGTGCCGCGCCTGCCGCCACGACCTGCCCGTCATCGACTGCGCCTGCCTGCGCTGCGCCATCCCGCTGCCGGCAAGCCATCGCCACCACGGGCTCTGCGGCCCTTGCCAGCGCCAGCCGCCGGCCTTCGAGCGCTGCCTGGCGCCCTTTGCCTACCAGGCGCCGCTGGACCACCTGTTGCAGGACCTCAAGTTCAACCGCCGGCTGGCGCTGGCGCGCACCCTCGGCCAGCTGATGGCGCAGTGGCTGGCGGGACAGGCGCCGCCACTCCCCGGGCGCCTCATGCCCGTGCCCCTGCATCCGGCCCGGCTGCGCGAGCGCGGCTTCAACCAGTCGCTGGAACTGGCGCGCCCCATCGCGCGGCGGCTGGGCCTGCCCCTGGACATCCACGGCTGCCAGCGCCTGCGCAATACCCCGCCGCAGGCCGGGCTGTCCGCCCGGCAGCGGCATGGCAATCTCAAGGGGGCCTTTGGCGTGAAGGGGACGATGGCGGGGCATGTCGCCATCATCGACGACGTGATGACCACCGGTGACACGGTGCAGGAACTGGCCCGCACCCTGCGCAAGGCGGGTGCGGAGCGGGTCGACGTGTGGGTCTGCGCCCGGGCGGGAAGCGTTTAGGACGCCGCTCAGAAGGAGAGCAGGATGCCCAGAAAGGCGCCGCGGTCGATGGCGTGGGTTCCCTTGCCCTTGCCGAACGCGGCCTGGATGCTGCGATAGCCGACATAGGCCATGGCCGTCGGCAGGACTTCATAGCCCACCCGCGCCTCCAGCAGATAGGCCCTGTCGACATCCATGAACGAGGTGATGCTGGGCGCGTAGTAGCCTTCCAGCCCCAGGCGCAGGCGCTTCATCTGTTGTGGCTTGTAGTTGAGGCGTCCACCGAGGGCGATCACCGTTCCCTTGGCGTCGTGATCGTTTTCCCACATGAACATGACCCGGGGACCAATGCCCACCTCCAGCCCCGGCGCCTTGCTGCCGGCCGTGTCCACCACCAGCAGGCCGACATCGGCGTAGCGGTTCTTGTCTTCGTTGTAGAGAATGCCGAAGTTCAGCTCGGTGCGGCCGAGGGTGGAGCCGCCAACGAAGGCGTTGTAACGGAAGCTGGCGCTCTTGTCGCCGAGATTCATGTCCAGATTCTGCGCCATGGCCAGGCCACTGCTGGCGAAAAACAGGAAGGCGGCAACTAATACTTTGCGAAATGACACGGAGAGACTCCTTTGAGAATTGCGAATACGGCAGGGCCCGGCGGCCCGGTGCATCAAGGCGGCCATGATGCCAGAAAGCCGGGCAAAAAAAAGCCCGGTAAACACCGGGCTCTCCTCAGGGATTCAATACCCTTACTTGATCTTTGCTTCCTTGTACATCACATGCTTGCGGATGACGGGATCGAATTTCTTGATCTCCATCTTTTCCGGCATGTTGCGCTTGTTCTTGTCGGTGGTATAGAAGTGACCGGTACCGGCGCTGGAAACGAGTCTGATTTTGTCACGCATGATTTCTTTTCTCCTTCAAGGGGCCCGCTGGGCGCGCCTTAGACCTTTTCGCCACGGCCGCGCATTTCGCTCAGCACGGCGTCGATACCCTTCTTGTCGATGATGCGCATGCCGTTGGCGGAAACGCGCAGACGGACATAGCGATTTTCGCTCTCGACCCAGAAACGGTGGGAATGCAGATTCGGCAGAAAACGGCGCCGAGTCTTGTTGTGGGCGTGGGAAACGTTGTTGCCGGTGATGGGACGCTTACCGGTGACCTGACATACTTTAGCCATGACTTCAGTCTCTGAATTCGTTGTATTTTACAGCGCGCCGGGGAAGACAAAGACCCCTCAAAACGCGGGAGCCGCGCATTAGAACAGAATTCCAGGCCCGCGTCCAGCCCCCGCCGGCTTACCGCCGCGCGGCGCAGCGGGTATAATGCGCGCCCACACCAAACCCCTCCACTCCAAGGACACACCATGCGACCCAGCGGCCGCTCAGCCGAGCAATTGCGCAACATCAAATTCACCCGCAACTACACCAAGCACGCCGAAGGCTCGGTGCTGGTGGAGTTCGGTGACACCAAGGTGCTGTGCACCGCCACCGTCGAAGAGCGCATCCCGCGCTGGCTCAAGGGCCAGGGCCGCGGCTGGGTGACGGCCGAATACGGCATGCTGCCGCGCTCCACCGGCTCACGCATGGGCCGCGAGGCAGCGCGCGGCAAGCAGGGCGGGCGCACCATGGAGATCCAGCGCCTGATCGCCCGTTCGCTGCGCGCGGTGGTCAACCTGGAGGCCCTCGGCGAGCGCAACATCACCGTCGACTGCGACGTCATTCAGGCCGACGGCGGCACCCGCACCGCCTCCATCACCGGCGGCTTCGTGGCGCTGGCCGACGCCATGCAGTGGCTGGTGGACCAGCGCAAGGTGAAAAAGAACCCCATCATCGGCCAGGTGGCCTCGGTGTCCGTGGGCATCTTCAACGGCGTGCCGGTGCTGGATCTGGACTACGACGAGGACTCCAACGCCGAGACCGACATGAACGTGGTGATGAACGACGCCGGCGCCTTCATCGAGGTGCAGGGCACCGCCGAGGGCCACGCCTTCCGCCAGGACGAACTGGACGCCATGCTGGGACTGGCCAAGTCCGGCATCGCCGAGCTGATCGAGCATCAGCGTGAGGTGTTGGGGCGGGCGTAAATATTTTCTTCACCACAAAGACACGGAGGACACAGAGAAACCAAAACAGTACTTCGTCATTCCGGGCGAAGCGCAGCGCAGACCCGGAATCCAGGGACTCGCAGGCAGGCCGTTCTGGGTTCCGGCCTACGCCGGAATGACGGAGGAAACCTCTGCTATTGAAATGGTTTTCTCTGTGTCCTCCGTGTCTCTCGGTAACTGCTCCATGCGTTACTCTACCTCCTGCATCCATGCAGTCGTGTGGTGAACATCCGGGAAAGGACGAAAAATGAACATCGACAAGACCCTGCCCGACAAGGTCGTACTGGCCAGCGGCAACCGCGGCAAGCTGCGTGAGATCAACCAGATCATCAAGGACCTGGGCATGCGGGCCCTGCCACAATCCGACTTCGCTGTCAGCGACGCCGAGGAGACCGGCCTCAGCTTCGTCGAAAACGCCATCCTCAAGGCCCGCCACGCCGCCCGCGCCACCGGCCTGCCGGCCATCGCCGACGACTCGGGACTGGAGGTGGACGCCCTCAACGGCGCCCCCGGCATCTATTCCGCGCGCTTTGCCGGGCCGGGCGCCACCGACGCCGACAATGTGCAGAAGCTGCTGGCCTCCCTGCAGGACGTGGCCGACAGCGAACGCACGGCACGCTTCCAGTGCCTGATGGTGTTCATGCGTCACGCCGAAGACCCCACCCCTCTGATCTGCCAGGGAACCTGGGAGGGCCGTATCCTGCGCCAGCCCCGCGGCGAGAACGGCTTCGGCTACGACCCGGTGTTCTTCGTGCCCGGCGAGCAATGCGCGGCGGCGGAGCTGGCGCCCGAGGTGAAGAACCGCCTCAGCCACCGCGGCCAGGCGCTGGCCAGGCTGCTCGCCGCCCTGAAGCAGGCCTGAATCCGTAGGTTCAGGGCAGGGATAACCCTCTCCACCCCGGCCGTTCCCGCCCCGTCCACGTCCAGGCGAAATAACGCTCGACCTCCCTGCTGCGGCATCTGTCGCCGAATTGCGACAGGCAATTCGAACGGCATTTCAACCGGTTAGCCTCTCCTGCACGCCTGACTGTCGCCATCTGGCGACAGATACCGCCGCCTCCCGCCGGGCCCCTCTCGCCCGCCCCATGTAAGCCATTGAATAGACAGCGATAAAACTATCTGGCACAGGACATGCTATAGCCATCACGTCGGCGCATTGCCACAGACCGGAACGCGGCAAGCCTCAGCGCAAACAACCAAAGACGTTTGACAAACACCAAAACAGAGGATCGTTTTTATGAACCAAGGCATGAAGCAGAAACTACTCTTTGCAATGCTCGTCACCCTGGCCAGCGGCGCGGCCTTTGCCGATGACGCCTTCAAGCAGGCCGATACCGACCAGAACGGCGCCATCAGCAAGCAGGAAGCCACCTCGCTGCCGGGCCTGAGCGAGCAGTGGGACACCTATGACCTCAACACGGACGGCGAACTGGACGAGGTCGAGTTCTCCCGCTTCGAACAGGTCATGCCGAAGGATGAAAAAAGCGCCCAATAAACCCATCGCCTGACCCGTGAAAAGTTGATCGGCCTCTGCTCATTCCACTCTTCCTCTCTCTCAAGGAGCAGGGGCCAGTCACGGCGCAAGGATGCGCCGACCGCTCGCCTCTCCACAGGCAGCGTTCGTTAAGGGGCGCATTCTACTGACCGGCGCCTTAGGCCCTGATGAAATTCCACGGACGGAATTTGTCAGGGCTATTTTTTTGGGTGTTATTCTAGGAGTCTGTCGGATTTTCCGCCGTAGATTCACCCTAAATCCGACAGACTCTGGACTTTTCTTTCAATCCGGCCTCGGGCCGGCAATGAATCACGCCATGCGCCTCACTCTGCCCACCTCCATTTTCCAACTGGCGCTGATCGGCTTCTTCCTCGCCGCGCTGCCCCTCGCGGCGGCGCTGGTAAACACCTTCATGCTCATCGACAGGCTCTCGGTGCAGATGCAGCTCGCCGTGCGCGACTCATCCCGGGCGGTAGAGGCCAGCCGCATCATCATGACCCAGGTGCTGAACATGGAACGCAGCACCGGCCAGTACCTCGTCCTGCGCGACCCCGCCGTGCTGCAACGCTATGAGGATCAGCGCAGCCAGCTCGCCAAGGCCATGACCCAGCTGGAGGCACTGCGCCTCACCGAGAACCTGGCCAAACGGCTGGAACAATTGCGCCGGCAGGAGGAGGCCCTGTCCCGCGAGCTTCACAAGGTGTCGGAGATGCCCAGCAAGCTGCCGCCGGGGCTGCCAAAAAAGCTGGCGGAAGAGTACGACCTGGCCCGTCAGGCGCGGCCCATCCCCTTCGAGGTCACGCAAATGATCGCCGCGGAGAGCAACGCCATGACCCGCCAGGTCGAGGAGCTGCAGCGCCAGTTGCTGTGGCAGGCGCTGGGACTGGTTCCGCTGGCGTTGATCCTGGCGGTGGTGTTCAGCATCCTCATCAGCCGCCCGCTGCGCCGCCTGGGCGCGGCCATCCGCCGTCTCGGCGCCGGCGAACTGACGACCGCCGTTGCCGTGGGCGGCCCGCAGGATATCCGTGAACTCAGCGAACAACTCGACTGGCTGCGCCAGCGCCTGTCGGAGCTGGATGAACAGAAACAGGCCTTTCTGCACCACGTCTCCCACGAGCTGAAGACGCCGCTGACGGCCATCCGCGAGGGCGTGGAGTTGCTGCGCGAAGAGGTCGTCGGCACCCTCAACAGCGAACAGATGGAAGTGGCCGACATCCTGCGCGACAGCAGCCTCCAGCTCCAGGCGCAGGTGGAGGCCCTGCTCAACTTCAACGCCGCCCTGGCGCAGGGAAGCCTGATGCGCCGCGAGACCGTCGAGCTGCATACGCTGCTGCCGGAGATCATCGACAAACACCGCCTGGCGCTGCAGGCGCGAAAGATTTCCGTGCACAGCGACCTGCAAGCGGCTAGCCTGTGCGGTGAGCGCGAGCAATTGCGCACCCTGCTCGACAACCTGTTGTCCAACGCCATCAAATACTCACCGGAGGGCGGGCAGATCCAGCTCAGCCTGCGCACCGAGAACGGCCAGGCCCGCATCGACGTCACAGACCAGGGGCCGGGCATTGCCAGCGCCGAGCGGCAACGCATCTTCGAGCCTTTTTTCCAGGGCCGGCAGCCCCCGCGAAGCCACGTAAAGGGCACCGGGCTGGGGCTGGCCATCGCCCAGCGCTATGCCCGCCTGCACCGGGGCGAGATCACGGTGGAGGATCACGGCAGTGGGGCGCATCTGCGCGTCATCCTGCCCCTGGCGGGCGAACTCGATGCATTGGGAGGCACGTGACTTCATGAACCACCAGCAAGCCGGGACACTCCTTGCACTATTGCTGCTGACGGCCTGCGCGCCGCTGCCCTTCGGCCTCGGAACACCGCCGGTCGCACGTGAGAGCTGTGGCGATGTGCTCGAATTCCGCAACGCCGCTTCCCAGCTGTCCGCGGACGCCGGGCAGGAAATGCGCCAGGCCCTGCAGCCACGCGGCGGTGCGGATGACAACTGCAACCGCCTGCGCCTGGCGCTGCTGCTCAGCAAGCCCGGCACCGCTTTCCGCGATGATGCCGAGGCCGCCGGCCTGCTGGCGGATTTTCTTGCCGACCCCGCCAATGCACAACACCCGCAGCGGGCGCTGGCGGCACTGCTGGCGGACGAACTGGCCGAGCGCCGGCAATTGCTGGCCCGGCAAGGCGCCCTGGAACAATCCCTCGCCCGGGAAAGGCAGCGCGCAAAGGCACTGACAAAGGAACTCAAGCAACTGCAAGCCACCACGGCGTCCCTGCGGAAACAGGTGAAGACCCAGCAATCACAGCTGGACCAGCTCAAATCCATCGAGCAGGACATCAACGCCAAGGAGCGCGCGGTGGACGGGGAGGGGAGAAAAGACCCATGAGCCAGAGCAAGATACTCCTGGTCGACGACGACGCCAGCCTGCTGCGGCTGCTGTCCATGCGCCTCAAGGCCGCCGGCTTCGAGGTGGCGACGGCCACCAGCGGCCGCCAGGCCCTGGCCCGCCTGCCCACCTTTCAGCCGCGGGTCATCATCACCGACCTGCGCATGGAAGGCATGGACGGCCTCGCCCTGTTCAATGAAGTGCACGACCGCTACCCCTCGCTGCCGGTGATCATCCTCACCGCCCATGGCACCATCCCCGACGCCGTGGACGCCACCCGCCAGGGCGTGTTCAGCTACCTCACCAAGCCCTTCGACAGCCAGCAGCTGCTGGACAACATCACCGCCGCCCTGCAACACGCCGGGCCGCCGGCGGAGGGCGGCGAGGGCGCGGAGGACCAGGCCTGGCGGCGCGACATCGTCACCGCCAGCCCGCGCATGGACGAGCTGCTGAAACAGGCCTGGCGCGTCGCGCAGACGGACGTCAGCATCCTCGTGCAGAGTGAAAGCGGCACCGGCAAGGAACGCCTGGCGCGGGCCATCCACGCCGCCAGCCCCCGCCGCGACGGCCCCTTCGTCGCCATCAACTGCGCCGCCATCCCCGAGGCCCTGCTGGAATCCGAGTTGTTCGGTCATCGCAAGGGCGCCTTCACCGGCGCCGACCGCAA
>JALSHB010000140.1 GCA_026982475.1 Chromatiales bacterium | reverse complement strand
GCGGCCTCGCGGGCCTTTCGCGTGGCGCTGGGGCCGGCGCCCGAGGCGGCACATTGAAGATCCTCATCGTCCGCCTCAGCGCCATCGGCGACGTGGTGATGGCCTCGCCGCTGATCCGCGCCCTGCGCGACAGATATCCCGAGGCGCACATCGCCTGGCTGGTGCAGGCGGAGGCGGTGCCGCTGCTGGCGGCCAATCCGCGTCTCGACGAGGTCATCGTCTGGCCGCGCGGCGAGTGGCAACGGCTGTGGCGCGAGCGGCGCTATTGGCAGCTGTTGAAGGCGGTGCGCACCTTCCGCCGCGAGCTGCGGGCGCGGGGCTTCGATCGGGTGCTGGACATCCAGGGCCTGATGAAGAGTGGCCTGCTGACGTGGATGACCGGCGCCGCCGAGCGCGTCGGCCTGGGCTCGCGCGAGGGCAGCGCGCGGTTGATGACGCGGGTGGTGGACAAGCCCCGCGGCGACCAGCGCATCGGCTCCGAATACCGGCGCATGGCCGAGGCCCTGGGCCTGGACACCGAGCCCTTCGAGATGGACCTGGCCCTGTCTGCCGAGGATGAGCGCTTCGCCGATGATTTCATCGCCGAACGTGGCCTGCAGGCGGGCTACGCCGTGATCTGCCCCTTCACCACCCGGCCGCAGAAGCACTGGATCGAGGCGCGCTGGCCCGAGCTGGCCGCGCAGCTGGGCCTGCCGGTGGTGATGCTGGGCGGCCCCGGCGACCGCGAGGCCGCCACGCGTATCGCCGCCGGCGGGGCGGAAATCATCGACATGGCGGGTGAGACCTCCCTGTCGCAGGCCGCCGCGCTGATCAGCCGCGCCCGCCTGCTGGTGGGCGTGGACACCGGCCTGATGCACATGGGCATCGCCTTCGCCGTGCCCACCATCGCCATCTTCGGCTCCACCTGTCCCTATCTCGACAGCGGCCGCGACGACACCCGCATCCTCTACAAGGGCCTCGACTGCTCGCCCTGCCGCCGCCGCCCCACCTGCGACGGCGCCTTCACCTGCATGCAGGAGATCGGCGTGGACGACGTGCTGGACACGGCCCGAGAACTGCTGGCATGAGCACGCCGCTCACCGTGCTGCACGTGGAGGCCGGCCGCCATCTCTACGGCGGCGCCCTGCAGGTGGTCTACCTGCTGCGCGGCCTGCAGGCCGAGGGCGTGCGCAATATCCTGGTCTGTCCCGAGGGCAGTGCCGTGGCCGCCGCGGCGCGCGAGACGGGTGCCGAGGTGATCGGGATCCCCATGGGGGGCGATGCCGACCTCGCCCTGGTGTTTCGCCTGCGGCGCATCATGCGCCGTGAGCGCCCCGAGCTGGCGCACCTGCACAGCCGCCGCGGCGCCGATCTGTGGGGCGGCATCGCGGCGCGCCTGGCGGGGGTTCCGGCAATTCTCACCCGGCGCGTGGACAACCCCGAGCCGCGCGCCTGGGTGGGCCTCAAGTACCGCCTCTATGACCGCGTGGTGAGCATCTCCGAGGGTATCCGCCAGGTGCTCATCGACGAGGGCCTCGCGCCCTCGCGCGTCACCTGCGTGCACAGCGCCGTGGATACCGAATGCTACCGCCCCGGCTGCGCCGACCGCGCCCTGCTGGCCCGCGAGCTGGGTCTGTCCGGCGACGGCCCGGTGCTGGCCGTGGTGGCCCAGCTCATCGCGCGCAAGGGCCACCGCTATTTGCTCGAGGCCCTGCCCGGCATCCTCGGGGCCGTGCCGGGTGCACAGGTGGTATTCTTCGGCCGCGGGCCGCTGGAGGCGGCGCTGCGCGCGGAGGTCGAGCGCGCCGGGCTGACGGAACAGGTGCACTTCGCCGGCTTCCGCGACGACCTCGAACGCCTGCTGCCCTGCCTCGACCTGGTGGTGCACCCGGCGGAGATGGAAGGGCTCGGCGTCTCCCTGCTGCAGGCCGCCGCCTGCGGCGTGCCCATGGTCGCCTTTCCCGCCGGCGGCATCCCCGAGATCGTGCGCGAGGGCGAGAACGGCCACCTGCTGCCGGTGGGCGACGTGGCCGGCCTGCGAGCGCGCATCATCGAATTGTTGCAGAACCCCGAACAGGCAGGCGAGATGGGCCGGCGAGGCCGGGAGCTGGTGGAACGCGCGTTCTCCATCGACAGCATGGTGCGGGGTAACCTGGCCGTTTATCGGGGCCTGGTCGGCAAGGAATAGTTTTGTGCCGGTTTCTTGCAAAAAAGATCCAACGCAAAGGCGCAGAGACGCAAAGGACGCAAAGAATGGCTCAGCAGGAATATGCCATGGGACAGGATCAGGAATGATGAAGAAAAAAGGTAACTATTCAGCTCACCACAGAGACACGGAGGCACAGAGAAAGGCTCTTCAGGTTCATGCCGGGAATGGAATGAAACGCAGAGGCCGCAAAGGCGCAGAGGGCGCAAAGGAAATCCTTTCAGAAA
>JALSHB010000139.1 GCA_026982475.1 Chromatiales bacterium | reverse complement strand
CGCCAACACCCTCATCGTCGCCTACACCCACGGCGACGACCTCCTCAGCCAGCACCGAGGAGCCGCCACACACTACTACCACTACGACGGCCTCGGCAGCACCCGGGCCCTCACCGACGCCACCGAAGCCACCACCGCCAGCTACACCTATGACGCCTTTGGCAACCTGATCCGCGCCACCGGCGCCACCCCGAACAACTACCTCTACACCGGCGAGCAGTACGACCCCAACATCGGCTTCTACTACCTCCGGGCGAGGTACATGGACCCGGAGAATGGGCGCTTCCTGACGACCGACCCCTTCGCAGGGCTGATGCACGAGCCGGTGACCCTGCACAAGTACCTGTATGCGGGGCAGAATCCGATTAGCAACATCGATCCGTCGGGGGAGCTATTCGGTTTATTATTTCGCGTTGGAGTTTCATTGCGATCCGCAGGTATATATCGAGGAATTTTTGCCTTTATCAGGGCATTTGCACGCCGATTGTCTACGGGTTCATATAAAGCGCTCAAAGCAGCACAAAAATCGAAGAGAGGTATTTGGAGAGATAGCTCGGAATTGGGGGAAGAGGTCCACCATATAATTGAGAAACGCTTCTGGACATATGGAAAAAACAATCCGTTTAAGAAAGTGTGGGGTAATCCAGATAATGCTCCAGCGATTGTTCTTGATAAAACGGCTCATAAAATTATTACCGCCCGATGGCGACAGATATTGCCACGGAGAGGGATGAAAGGATTTAAAAACGATGGGTATACTCCGCAAGAGATATATGATGCAGCGTTTAAAGTATATGCTGGTTATCCTGAGCAATTAAGGCAGGTAATAAAAGCTCTTTTACCTTTGTTATAGGACGTGATTCGCATATGAAGCTGGAAGTTCGATTGCTATTAAGAGATGATCTGGAGAAAAAGTTGCTTAGAAATAGGCACTTTTCTAAAGAAATAGATCTTGCCGTTTTGCCATATACATGGGTGAATTATGATTCTGAGTTTGTGTCTAGGATAATACAAGAGAGTGTTGGTACTTCTGGTATGCGCGTTTATCTACACTTTGAGATTACGAAAAAGGAGTTTGAAAATGTTAAATATTATGAGGTTGAGCCAAGAAGTATTATAAGAATGGATGATCATTCGTTGGAAAAGAATGAGAAATACATGGAAGGTCAGCCGTACATCATTACATCAGATAGAACTAGGATAAAACTTCGGGAAAGAGTCTATATTGGTAAGCCATTCCCAAAGACGATGACTATTTCGAGTATAGAATTTGGGGAGGGGTATGTGAGCTCGAAGGAGGTTTCAAGTATATTTATTGCTAACAAGGTGACTGCATACATCGAATATCCTGTTTTTGAATCAACAACGGATGAAGCGATTGATAAATATGTTCTTATTGGTTCAGGCAATATATTGCCGCCTCTAACTGAGGATGTGACAATATTGCCTGCGCCCGGTTCTCCAGAAGATGATCTTTATTATCGTCGATTGGGTTTGCCAAGCTATCCTAGTGAAGAAATGGAATCATTCTGCGATTTTAATATTACTGCCGAAAGCTATAGGGAAAATGACACGGGATTGATGGTTGTTAGCGAAAAAGTTATAAGATTGGTTAAGGATAACAAAATTCGAGGGGTAGCCTTTAGGCCCGTGCTAGATAGATCTACTAAGCTATATGATAAATATCTCAAGATATTCTCCTCATTTCAAGAATCTCTTATGGTAAACCCCAATAATGTGATCTCCTGATCGGGGAAAAGGAGTAAAGGGGTAAAAGGAGTAAAATGACATAGCCTGACATGGTCAAGTCCTAACGGACACCCCAGTTAAGCCACATTGGCCAGTTGGCCGTTTTTCTCGAAATCGTTCGGGCTTTGGTAGCCCAGGTAGGAATCAAGCCGATGGCTGTTATAGAGCATCACAATGTAGTCAATGATGTCCCGCCGGCTTCATCCCGCGTCTGGTAACTCCGCCAGTGTACCCGTTCCGATTTCAGCGAACCAAAAAAGCTTTCTACCACTGCATTGTCCCAGCAGTCACCTTTCCGGCCCATGCTGCCTTCGATGCCGTAGGCCTTGAGCAGGCGCCGAAAGGCCCGGCTGGCATATTGGACGCCACGATCCGAATGATGGATCAACTGCCCGGGTTTTGGCCGTCGGCGCCACAGAGCCATGCGCAAGGCGTCACAGGCCAGGGTGGCGGTCAACCGTCTGCCCATCGACCAGCCCACCACTTTGCGGGCATACAGGTCAATGACCACCGCCAGGTACAACCAGCCCTCGCGAGTCCAGACGTAGGTGATGTCCGAGGCCCAAACCCGGTTGGGGGCCGACACCTGGAAGTCCCGCGCCAGCCGGTTCGGAAACACCGGATGGGCATGACGGCTGTCCGTCGTTACCCGATAGCGTTGGCGGTAGCGGACCCAGATGCCCGCTTCCCGCATCAGGCCCCGCGCCTGGTAGCGGCCCACCGGATACCCCAGTGCTTGCAGCCCCTTGGCCATGCGCCGGGATCCGTAGGTATGATCCGAGGCCTCGGCCAGGCGCCTCACACAGGCCAGCTTTTCCTGCCGCCCCGGGTCCGGCTCCCATTCCCTTCGTCGCAGATAATCATAGAATCCTCCACGACTGACGCCCAGCAACCGGCAAAGCAGCTTCACCGGGTAGGCCTTCCTCTCCTGGGCAATGAACTGATATCTCAGTGCGGCTCTTTCGCGAAGAAGGCCGTCGCTTTTTTTAGAATCTCCCGTTCCAGCTTGAGCTGCCGGTTCTCGGCCCGCAGCCGGCGCAGTTCCTCCTGCTCTGGGGTCAACTTGCCATAGCCTCGGAAGGCTTGCTCCTCGTCGGCCTCGTATTCCTTGACCCACCGTCTGAGCATATTCGCGTTGATGCCCAGGCTTCGGGCGGCTTCCGCCTTGCTGCAGCCGTGTTCCGTTACCAGCCGGATGGCATCCGGCTTGAATTCTTTTGTATAGCGTTTTCTCGTTGTCATCTCTCACCTCAGTTTCAGGGATTATCCCTTAACTGAGGTGTCCGGTGGAATTAGGCCACGTCACCACCACCTACGCCCACGACAGCCGCAACCGTCTGATCCGCAAGACCTACCCCGATGGCGGCTACATCGCCTACGACGCCGCCGGCAACCGCACCCGCGTGTCCACCCCCACCGGCGACACCACCTACGGCTTTGACGCCCTCAACCGCCTCGCCAGCGTCACCGACCGCGACGGCGGCACCACCACCTACAGCTACGACGCCAAAAACCGCCTCATCCTTGTCCACGCGGGTGCTTGTTCCCGCCGGGTTTGTTCCGCAGTCGCCGCCACGTATTACTGTCACGGCGATTGCCTCGTCAGTGTCTCGGGTAATTTTACCTTTCGAGCGGCTATGATTTATTGTTAAATGCCCGCAGGTTTGAGGTGTCGTGTTCACCGCCAGGCAGAAAAATCCGCAGTTGCGGTTCATGGTGTAGCATCGTTTGGTTCGCGGCTCCGTTTCATCATTGAAATCCGTTTGTTGCTGGTGCTATCAGCCCTGAATTCATGGGTTCGCGCAAGTCCCCGCATCAGATACCCTCCATGACCAGGGAAGGCCACTTTAATGTCACATAACCGCATGACCTGCCGGACACTGAAATCCGTCTTGCTGCTGGGCGCTCTTGCAGGTCTGCTCGGGGGCTGCTTCCACCCTGAAAACCCGGAAGAGAGCCCTTCTGAAGGCCCGGGGGGCGGTCCTTCCGAGTCCCGCTTGACGCTCACCGGTACGGTGAGTAGCGCGGTGGGCGCTACTGTCGATGGCGATGTCAACGATCCCAACGCATCTGTTGCTGTCAACAATACGCCGGCCCAGGCCCAGCCGATTCCCAATCCGGTAACGGTGGGCGGTTATGCGAATGTGGCGCGCGCAGGCGATGCCGGCCCCCTGTTCCTTTCCGGTGACCGCTCGGATTTTTATCGTGTCAGCCTGGCCGCCGGCCAGACCATCACCCTCAATATCGCCGATTTCGATGTCGGGGATCTGGATCTGTATCTGTACTACGACGATGGCACCATCGATATCGCCAATCCGGACTTTGGCTCGACGGGGACGGGCAAGACGGAAAGCCTGACCGTGGCTGATGCCGGGGACTATCTTATCGAGGTATGGGCCTATTCCGGTTATGCCAACTATGCCCTGGTCGTCGGCCAGGGCGCTGCGGCGGCCAATGGCAGTCAGGCCGACAGGCTGGTTCTGTCCGATGACTTCGTGCCCGGCGATGTGGTCGTGCGCTTCAAGGACACCGTGCAGGCGCTGGGCGCGAAGCCATCCGCCATGGCCCGCGCGGCCAGTCTCGGTCTGCAGGCCAGGGCCGGGGCCAGCGATCGCGCCATGCTGCTGGCGCTGGGCGACCTGCAGGATCGCCAGGCCAGCTTTCGTGCGCTGGGCATCACTTCGGCGCAAAAAGGTAGCCAGGCGCGCCGATTTCAGACGGCAGACTCCGAAAAGCAGCTGAAGCTGGATACCTTGCAGGTGATCAAGGCCCTGCGCCAGCGTGACGATGTGCTGTACGCCGAACCCAACTACATCCGCCGTGCCCAGCAGGTGCCCACTGACCAGCATTATCATCTGCAATGGCACTATCCGCTCATCAACCTGCCCGCCGCCTGGGATGTCAGCACCGGTGACGCCAGTGTTATCGTGGCCGTGATCGACACGGGCGTGTTGCTCAATCACCCTGACCTGGCCGGGCAGTTTTCCGCCGATGGCGGTTATGATTTCATCCGCAGAAACGACGTCTCCCGGGATGGCGAGTCGGGCATCGACGACGACCCGGATGATCCCGGCGACAGCGGCCCTGTCGCTGGTGGCAGCTCCTTCCATGGCACCCATGTGGCCGGCACCATTGCCGCGGCGACCAGTTTCGGCGGGGGCGGTAGAGGCGTGGCGGGCGTGGCCCCGGGGGTGAAGATCATGCCACTGCGCGTCCTTGGCAAGGGGGGCGGCACCAACTACGACATTGCCCAGGCGGTGCGCTATGCCGCCGGTCTGCCCAACGACGCCGGCCGCATTCCCGCCCGCCCTGCCGATGTGATCAACCTCAGCCTCGGTGGTGGCGGCTATTCCCAACTGGCGCAGGATCTCTATACCGAGGTCCGCAACCGGGGCGTGGTCATTGTCGCGGCGGCCGGCAATGAATCCACCAGCAGCCCTTCCTACCCCGCCGCCTACGCCGGCGTGATCTCCGTCAGCGCGGTGGACATCCGCAAACAATTGGCGCCGTATTCCAATTTCGGCGCCACCATCGACGTGGCCGCGCCCGGCGGCAAGACCAGCCGTCCGGACGTCAATGGCGATGGCTATGTCGATGGCGTGCTCAGCACCGTCGGCGATGATTCCGCGGGCGGCAGCCCGGACTACGTCTACAAGTTCTACCAGGGCACCTCCATGGCCACGCCGCACATGGCCGGCGTGGTGGCGCTGATGAAATCCGTATACAGCGAGCTGACGCCCGACGATGTGGACAACCTGCTGATCGGCGGCAACATCACCGAGGACCTTGGCGCCAGCGGCCGCGACGACCAGTTCGGCCACGGCCTGATCGACGCCTTCAAGGCCGTCAACGAGGCCCGGGTGCTGCGCGATGGTGGCGTGATCGCAGACAATCCACTGCTCAACGTGACGCCCGCCGCGCTCAATTTCGGCGGCAATCTCACCCGGCTCTCCCTGTCGGTCGTCAATGGCGGCTCGGGCGCGTTGCCCATCGACACAATAAGCGATGATGCCGACTGGCTGACGATAAGCCCTGACAGCGTGGACGCCGCCGGCCTCGGCAGCTACGCGATCACAGTAGACAGGACCAACCTGTCATCCGGCACCTATACCGCCACCATCACCGTCACACCCGCCGACGCCACGCTTCCCGCCGTCACCGTGCAGGTCATTCAGCAAGTGGGCGGGCCAAGCCTCACCGCCGGCGCGGGCTTTCACTACGTGCTGCTGGTCGACACGGAGACCGGCGATGTCTCCCGCTCGCAGTGGGGTGGCGCCGGCCAGGATGGACAATACCGCTTCCGGCTCGACAATGTCCCCTTCGCCCCGGGGCAACGCTATGTCATTTTCGCCGGCACCGACCATGACAACGACGGTTATGTCTGCGACGCCGGGGAGGCCTGTGGCATCTACCTGTCGCGGGACCGGATCCAAACCATCGGCGCCAGCGACAGTCTCAGCGGGCTCGACTTCGTCTCCGGCTTCAACATCGGCCTGCAAGGTCAGGCGGCCTCGGTGCTGCCGGCGCGCGGCATCGCCATCCCACGGCGTCAATTCAAGCAGGTGCCGCAATGAGGGTGCGACCCCCGCTGGCACTGGCCATTGGCCTCTCGGCACTGCTGACGACGGCCTGCCAGCCATGGGCGGCAAGGCAAGAGCCACAGGCCGACGAGCCTGCCGTGGAAACCCTCTACGCCAGCCAGCACTGCGGCCGCAGCCAGGCCACGCCTCAGGCCTCCTGGATAGACAACGCCCAGCAACTGGCAGCCAGCCTGCAGCGAATCCGCCCCGACACCTTGGGTGGCAAAGCCATGGCGCTGCCGGAACCGGACTTCCGGCAGGCGAGGGTCCTGCTGGTTGAAATGGGCCAACGGCCCACCCTGGGCTACGCTTTGGCGCTGGACGAAAAAACCACAGGCCTGCGCATTTCACAGGGCCAGGCGTACCTCACCCTGAACTGGATACGTCCCCCGGCGGACGCGCTGGTCGCCCAGGCGCTCAGCAGCCCCTGCCTGCTGTTGAAGATCGAGCGGGGCGACTATGGCGCAATCCGGATTCTGGACAGACAAGGCGACATCAAGACCAGCGCAGAGTGACCCCCGCGCCTGCCCGGCCGTGGCGGCGTACCCGGCCGGATACCCTTGCCTTTCTCCGCAGCACCCCGTGCAGCCCTTGCCCGCGTGTGGCTTACTAGGAGGCAGGGTTGGGAGAAAAAGGAACAGACCATGCCGGTGCACAACGAAGACATCGCCGCCATCTTCGAGGAGATGGCCGACCTGCTGGAGATCGAGGGCGCCAACCCCTTCCGCGTGCGCGCCTATCGCAACGCCGCCCGCAGCGTGCGCAGCCTCGGGCGCGAGCTGGCGGAGATGGTGGCCAGCGGCGAAGACCTGACCCAGCTGCCGGGCATCGGCAAGGACCTGGCGGCGAAGATCATTGAGATGGTGCGGACCGGCAAGGTGCGCGCGCTGGAAAAACTGCACCGCAAGGTGCCCGCCAGCCTCGAGGATCTGTTGCACATCCCCGGCCTCGGACCCAGGCGCGTGCGGCGGCTGTTCGATGAACTGGGCATCGAGACCCTCGAACAACTGGCCGAGGCCGCCCGGGCCGGTCGCCTGCGGACCCTGCCGGGCTTCGGCGCCAGGACCGAGCAGCGCATCCTCGACGCCCTCGCCGCCCACCGCAGCCAGGAACGCCGCTTTCTCTACAGCGTCGCCCGCCAGTACGCCGAACCCCTGGCGGCCTGGCTGCGCAAGATCCCTGGCGTGGAGCGCGTGGTGGTTGCCGGCAGCTACCGGCGCGGGCGCGAGACGGTGGGCGACCTCGACATCCTCGTCACCGTCAGGGCCGACAGCCCGGTGATGGCACGGTTCGTCACCTACGACGAAGTGGCCGAGGTCATCTCCAGCGGCGCCACCCGCGCCAGCGTGATCCTGCGCAGCGGCCTGCAAGTGGACCTGCGCGTGGTGACGGCGCACAGCCTCGGCGCGGCCCTGCACTACTTCACCGGCAGCAAGGCGCACAACATCCAGATACGCCGCCTCGGCCAGCAGCGTGGTCTGAAGATCAACGAATACGGCGTCTTCAGGGGCGAGCGCGCCATCGCCGGCGAAAGCGAGGACTCGGTGTTCGCCGCCGTCGGCCTGCCATACATCCCCCCCGAACTGCGCGAAAACCGCGGCGAGATTGCCGCCGCCCGCGAAGGCCGCCTGCCTCGCCTCATCGAACGCAAAGACCTGCGTGGCGACCTGCACTGCCACAGCCGCGCCAGCGACGGCCATGCGGACATCGAAACCATGGCCCGCGCCGCGCGCGAGGCGGGTCTGGAATACCTCGCCATCACCGACCACTCCCGCCACCTCAGCGTGGCCCGCGGCCTGGACGAAAGGCGCCTGCTGCAACAGATCGAAGAGATCGACCGCCTCAATGAAAGGCTGCACGGCATCACCCTGCTCAAGGGCATCGAAGTGGACATCCTCGAAGACGGCCGCCTGGACCTGCCGGACAGTGTGTTGGCCCAACTGGATTTAGTGGTCGGTGCGGTGCACGATCACTTCGGCCTGTCGGAAAAGAAACAGACCGCACGCCTCCTGCGCGCCATGGCGCACAAATACTTCACCCTCCTTGCCCACCCCAGCGGCCGCTTGCTGCTCAAGCGCGAGGCCTACGCCGTGGACATGCCGCGCGTGGTGGAAGCCGCCCGCGAACGCGGCTGCTTTCTCGAACTCAACGCCCAGCCCCTGCGCCTCGACCTCAAGGACAATCACTGTCGCCTGGCCCGAGAACGCGGCGTCCCCCTCAGCATCAACAGCGACAGCCACGGCCCCGACGGCTTCGCCAACCTTGCCTACGGCATCAACCAGGCGCGGCGGGGGTGGCTGGAAAAGGGGGATGTGCTGAATACACTTCCGCTGGGCAAGCTGCGCAAACGGCTGCGGGGGACGATGGGTTGAGCGCGTGGGTTGGGTGAACGTTTTTTTGTGAACCCCAACATGCCGGATCGTTCCCCGGCTTTGGCATCCCGCGTCGCCCTGCCTCCTGCCTCCATGCAGTCGTCACCCCATCAACCTACGGTCCGATATTTTCCTTTGCGCCCTTGGCGTCCTGGTGAGAAGACAATCGTCTTTCTCTGTGCCCTCCGTGTCTCTGTGGCGAACAAGAGGGCTACCCGGCGCGCTCGGGAGCTTCATCGAGCCGGCCATTCAGCTCCTGCCAGACGTCGTCGGCGAAACCGGCACCGGCGCCGGCGTAGAGGTCGACGACAAAATTCACGCCGGCGGCCTTGAGGTGGCCGATTTCGTCGGGGAAACGGGCGATGGCGGCGATGTGGCCGTTGTAGCCCAGGCGCCGCAGCTGGCGCGCGGCCTCCAGGTTTTCGTGTTCGCTGGGCATGGCCAGCATCACCAGCCGCAGCTGGTCGAAGTCCATGCGGATGCGTTCCCAGAATTCGGGGTCGGTGGAGCTGCCGAGGATCACCCGCCGGCCGGCGGCGCGGTGGCGTTCGACGGCCTGGGCGTTCTGGTCGATGCCCAGCACCAGGTCGCCGAGGCGCTGGTGCAGGCTGTCGTAGGTGCCGAGGCCCACGCGCCCCATGCCGAGCACCAGTGCCCTTGCCGGCCCCGGTTCGATACGCGCCTCCTCGCTGATGCGCCGGCCGGTTTCGAAGCGCTTCAGGCGGCTGCGCAGGCGGCTGTAGAGGTTGTGGGCGTTGCTGTTGAGGGGCGCGGCGCCGATGAAGGACAGCGCCAGGGCGATGGCGATGATGGCCAGCCATTCCGCCGACAGCCAGCCGTTGCTCACCGCCACGGCGCCAACGATGAGGCCGAATTCGCTGTAGTTGGCGAGGCTGAGGCTGGCGAGGAAGGCGCTGCGCGCGCGCAGGCGAAAGCGCGTGAACAGCCAGAAGAACAGGCCGGTCTTGAGCGGCACCAGCAGGGCCAGCAGCAGGGCGATGCCGAAGGTTTCCAGGGTGAAGCCGCCGGCGAGGCCGATGGTGAGGAAGAAGCCCACCAGGAACAGATCCTTGAAACCCAGCAGGTGCTTGGCCAGTTCCGAGGCGCGTGGGCTGCCGGCGAGCAGCAGGCCGAGGATCAGCGCCCCCAGGTCGCCCTTCACCCCCACCGCCTCGAACACCAGCGCGCCGCCCAGGGCCAGGCTGAGGCCAAAGAGGATTTGCAGCTCGCCGTGTCCCGCGCTCGCCAGCAGCCAGCGCAGGACGGGCCGCAAGGGGATCAGGCCGAGCAGCAGCAGCGCCCAGGGCGAGGGCACCTTGCCGGCGGAGATGGCGAGAAAGGCCACCGCGGCGATGTCCTGCACGATCAGCACGCCGATGGCGATGCGCCCGTACAGGGCCGACATTTCGCCGCTTTCCTCCAGCACCTTGACCGCGAACACGGTGCTGGAAAAGCTCAGGGCGAAGGCGATGACGGCGATGGTCGGCAGCGACAGGCCGCTGAGGACGCCCAGGCCGAGCACCCCGGCGAGCAACAGCACGGCGCCGAGAAACACCACCACCAGCAGCATGTGCGTGCTGGCCACGGCCCAGATCTGTGGCATCAGCAGGTTGCGCAGGCGCAGCTTGAGGCCGATGGTGAACAGCAACAGGGTGACGCCCAGTTCCGCAAACAGTTCGAGGCCGGGCGAGCTTTCCATGCCCAGGGCATAGAGCAGGTAGCCGGTGATGAGGTAGCCCACCAGCGGCGGCAGGCCGAGCTGACGGGCGCCCAGACCGAGCAGGAAGGCGGCTGCGAGGGCGAGGATTTCGATCATCGGCGGTGACGGCAGGCTGGGCTCACGAGAACTCGGCCACCACCGGGGCGTGGTCCGAGGGCCGCTCCAGGGTGCGCGGCTCGCGGTCCACGTAGCTGGCGGTACAGCGCGCGCTCATGGCGGCGCTGGCCAGCACCAGGTCGATGCGCAGACCGCGGTTGCGGCGGAAGCCGGCGGCGCGGTAGTCCCACCAGCTGAAGATGTCTTCGTCCTGTTCGAAGATGCGGAAGCAGTCGGACAGGCCGAGGTCGAGAAGACGCTGCAGGGCCTCGCGCTCGGGTGCGCTGCAGAGGATCTTGTCGCGCCATTCTTCCGGGTCGTGCACGTCGCGGTCGTCAGGGGCGATGTTGAAGTCGCCCACCACCACCAGGTTTTCGTGTGCGCTGAGCTGCTGGTCGACATAGCCTTGCAGCGCCGCCAGCCAGTCCAGCTTGTAGGCGTACTTGTCCGAGCCCACCTCGGAGCCGTTGGGCACATAGAGGTTGAGAAAGCGCACCGCCTCGTCGCCCGTGCCGATGGTGGCACCGAGCACACGGCGTTGCGGATCTTCCAGGCCGGGGAGGTCGGTGACCACCTCGCTGATGGCGTGCCTGCTGAGCACGGCGACGCCGTTATAGGTCTTCTGCCCGGCGAAGGCGGCGTGGTAGCCCGCCGCCTCGATCTCGTTGATGGGAAAGTTCTCGTCGATGGTCTTGGTTTCCTGCAGGCCGAGGATGTCGGGCTGGTGCCGGTCGAGCCAGGCCAGCACATGGGGCAGGCGCACCTTGAGGGAGTTGACGTTCCAGGAAGCTATTTTCATGTCTTACTCATGGGTTGCGAAGGGAGATGCTCTCCGTGCAAGTTCTACGGCAGCCGCGGGGCGTTACTGAACATCCGGTGTAAGCGGGTCAGTAGAGTCGGAATCCGCCGTGCCTTGCGCGTATGCGTCGGTCCAGCCAGCGCACGCCGCCGATGCCGCCGAGGATGAAGGCGGCGGCCAGGCTGCCGAGGAACCATTCCGCGCTGACCGCCCAGGCGCTGTCTTGCCGAGGGGGCGGCGTGGTGTCGTTGACGGCCGCCGCCTCGGCGCTGCGCTGTTGCTCCTCGTTGATGAGCAGCGCAGCGGCCAGACGGGTTTCGAGGTCCTGGTTCTGTGCGCGCAGCTGCGCCAGCGTTTCCTGCACGGCGCTGGCGTCGTCGTTCTGCTGCGCCGCGCTGGCGCGCAGGGTCGCCAGTTCGCCTTCGAGTTTCTTCGCCCGTGCGCGGGCCTTGTTCATCTCCGCCTTCATCCAGCGGGTGTCCTTGGCGTCCTGACGCAGCTTGGCCAGTTCTTCCTCGCTGATGATGGGGGGCGCCGTTTCGCGTGGCGCCTCGGGCCTTTGCCGGGCCTTGGCCAGCTCTTCCTGCAGGGCCTTGTAGCGGCTGCGCAGCTCCAGGTAGTCCAGGCCGAGGGGCCGCTCCGCGCTGATGAATCTGAATTCGACCCAGCCGGTGGTGCCGTCACGGGTGCTGATGCGGGCATAGTCGCCGTCCTTCATGAGGATGTCCACCTGCTCGCCGCTGAGGAGTGTTTTCAGTACCTCGCCCTGGTTGCGCTTCTCCGCGTACACGGGCACCTCGATGCGGTCGGTGATGAAGGCGGCGTGTGCCGGCAGGGCCAGGCCCAGCAGGAGGGCGAGCAGCAGCCGGCGGGGGTTGGGTGATGGGGTCATGGCTGCCTCCCTGTCACTGGTGGCTGGCGCTGATGCCGCTGTGGCGCAGCAGGGCGTCGATCTCCGGCTCGCGGCCGCGGAATTCCACGAACAGGTCCATAGGGTCGCGGGCGCCGCCCTGTTCCAGCACGGCTTCGAGAAATTCCAGCCCGGTGTCGCGGTTGAAGATGCCCGTCTCCTCGAACCTGGCGAAGGCGTCGGCGGACAGCACCTCGGCCCACTTGTAGCTGTAGTAGCCGGCCGCGTAGCCGCCGGCGAAGATGTGGTTGAAGCTGTGCTGGAAGCGGTGGTATTCCGGCGGCTTGATGACCGCCACCTCGGCGCGCACGGCGTCGAGGATCTCCTGCACCCGCGCGCCCAGCTTGGGGTCGTAGTCGCGGTGCAGGCGGAAGTCGAACAGCGAGAACTCCAGCTGCCGCACCATTTGCATGCCGGCGTGGAAGTTCTTTGCCGCGATCATCTTTTCGAACAGTTCGTCGGGCAGGGGCTCGCCGCTCTGGTAGTGGGCGGCGATGAGGTCCACGGCCTCGCGCTCCCAGCACCAGTTTTCCAGGAACTGGCTGGGCAGTTCCACGGCGTCCCAGGGCACGCCGCTGATGCCGGAGACGGCCAGCACGTCCACCCGGGTGAGCATGTGGTGCAGGCCGTGGCCGAATTCGTGGAACAGGGTGATGACCTCGTTGTGGGTCAGCAGGGCGGGGTCGTCACCGATGGGCGGGGTGAAGTTGCAGGTGAGGTAGGCCACCGGCAGCTGCACGCCGTCGCGGGTGGCGCGGCGCGAGATACATTCGTCCATCCAGGCGCCGCCGCGCTTGTTCTCGCGCGCGTAGAGGTCGAGGTAGAAGCGCCCGCGCGGCTCGCCGTGGCGGTCGCGGATCTGGAACACGCGCACGTCCTGGTGCCAGGTGTCGATGCCGTCCAGCTCGTCGATCTGCAGGCCGTAGAGGCGCTTCACCACCTCGAACAGGCCGCTGACCACGCGCGGCTCGGGGAAGTAGGGCTTGAGGTCTTCCTGGCTGAGGGCGTAGCGGTGCTGGCGCAGCTTTTCCGCGCACCAGGTGATGTCCCAGGGTTGCAGCTTGTCGAGGCCGTGCCGCTTGCGGGCGAAGTCGGCCAGCTCCATCAGCTCCTCGCGGGCGAGTCCCAGCGAACGGTCGGCGAGGTCGCTGAGGAAGGCGATGACCTTGTCGCCGTCGGGCGCCATCTTGGTGGCCAGGGAGCGCTCGGCGTAGTTGTCGAAGCCGAGCAGATTGGCCAGCTCGTGGCGCAGGGCGAGGATCTCCTCCATCAGCGGGCCGTTGTCGAACTGGCCGGCGTGGGGGCCCTGGTCGGAGGCGCGGGTGGCGTGGGCGTGGTAGACCTCCTCGCGCAGGCTGCGGTCGTCGGCGTGGCTCATGACGGCGAAATAGCTGGGGAACTCCAGCGTCAGCAGCCAGCCGGTCAGGCCCTTCTGCTCGGCGGCCTGGCGCGCCATCGCCACGGCGGATGGGGGCAGGCCGGTGAGTGCGTCTTCACTTTCGAGGTGCTTGCTCCAGGCCTGGGTGGCGTCGAGGACGTTTTCGGCAAACTTCGCCTGCAGGGTGGAGAGGCGCTGCTGGATCGCCATGTAGCGCTGTTTCTCGGCCTCCGGCAGATCGACGCCGGCGAGGCGGAAGTCGCGCAGGGCATTGTCCAGGGTCTTGCGCTGGGGCGGGTTCAGCGTCGGGTCGTCGGCGACCTTCCGAAAGGCGGCGTAGAGGCGCGCGTTCTGGCCCAGCTCGGTGGCGTACTGGCTGAGCTTGGGCAGGCAGGCGTTGTGGGCCTCGCGCAGCGCGTCGCTGTTGACCACCGCGATCATGTGGCTGACTGGCGACCAGGCGCGGTTGAGGCGGTCTTCGAGGTCTTCCAGCGGCGCCACCAGGTTGTCCCAGGTGTAATCGTCGCGGGCCGACAGCAGACGCTCGATCTCGGTGCGGTTGTCGGCCAGGATGCGGTCGATGGCCGGCTCCACGTGTTCCGGCTTGATGTGGCTGAAGGGAGGCAGGTCGGTGAGCTGCAACAGGGGGTTGTTCATACAGGTTTCGCGTTCCATTGAGATGGCCACCACGGATCGTGGCGGCGCAATGATGGTACCCTATTGGATTGAGTTCAGGCCAACAGGAAATACATGACCGACGCTTCCCGCACCGCCATCCAACACCCCTACGACGCCCTCACGCCGGACACGGTGCTGAACGCCGTGGACGCCGCCGGCCATCGCACCGACGGCCGTCTGCTGGCGCTGAACAGCTACGAGAACCGCGTCTATCAGGTGGGCGTGGAAGACGGCCCGCCGCTGATCGCCAAGTTCTACCGTCCCGGGCGCTGGACGGACCAGGCCATCCGTGAGGAGCACGCCTTCACCCTGGCGCTGGCCGAGGCGGAGATCCCTGCCGTTGCCCCGCTGGTGGATGACAGCGGCGAGACCCTGCGCGCGCACGCCGGCTTCCGCTTTGCCCTCTATCCGCGCCGCGGCGGCCGCTGGCCGGACCTCGATGACCCCGACCACCTGATGTGGATGGGCCGTTTCATGGGCCGCATCCACGCCCTCGGCGCGGCCCGGCCCTTCGTCCACCGACCCACCCTGGACGTGGCCAGCTTCGGCCATGCCTCCGTGGACTACCTGCGCGAGGCGGCGGTGATTCCCGAATATCTGCGCGAGGCCTGGTTCAGCCTCGCCAGGGACGTGCTGGCGCAGGTGGAGGCGGGCTTTGCCCGCGCTGGCGACTACGCCCGCATCCGCCTGCACGGCGACTGCCACCCGGGCAACATCCTGTGGACCGACGACGGCCCGCACTTCGTCGATTTCGACGACGCGCGCATGGGCCCGGCGGTGCAGGACCTGTGGATGCTGCTCTCCGGCGAGCGGGCGCAGATGACCGCGCAGATCGACGAAATCCTCAGCGGCTACACGGAATTCATGGATTTCGACCCGCGCCAGCTACACTTGATCGAACCGCTGCGCACCCTGCGCATGATCCATTACTCGGCCTGGCTGGCGCGGCGCTGGGATGACCCCAGCTTCCCCCGCAGCTTCCCCTGGTTCGGCGAGCCGCGCTACTGGGAAGAACAGGTCCTCGCCCTGCGCGAGCAGGCCGCGGCGATGAACGAGCCGCCGTTGCGGTGGATGTGATGTGGCTTTGCTGTGAAAGAATCAACCACAGAGACACGGAGGCACGGAGAAAAAGCAGGCTGGAATGATGCGTGTGAAAATGGTCCGCGAATCAACGCCAATCAACGCCAATGAAAGAATCCTGAATCTACGGATTCAGGAAGTAAGAAACCACTCGTCACACTGCTCTGCGGTGTGACGCCTCCTCAGGCGTTCCGCGCCGGGAAAAGGGCAGGGGAATGCAGTCATGGCACGCACCCGCTAGTGTATCGCTGAGCCGGATTGCCCTGACCTTGCCTTGACCTTGGCGCAGGGGGCTTGGAATGTGGCGCGAAACGGTGTCACGAGGGGAAAGAATCAACCACAGAGACACGGAGGCACGGAGAAAAAGCAGGCTGGAATGATGTGTGTGAAAATGGTCCGCGAATCAACGCCAATCAACGCCAATCAACGCCAATGAAAGAATCCTGAATCTACGGGTTCAGGAAGTAAGAAACCACTCGTCACACTGCTCTGCGGTGTGACGCCTCCTCAGGCACTCCGCGCCGGGAAAAGGGCAGGGGAATGCAGTCATGGCACGCAGCCGCTAGTGTATCGCTGAGCCGGATTGCCCTGACCTTGCCTTGACCTTGGCGCAGGGGTCTTGGAATGTGGCGCGAAACGGTGT
>JALSHB010000138.1 GCA_026982475.1 Chromatiales bacterium | reverse complement strand
AGACCACCCTTGGCCTGCTGGCGGTGCTGGCGGTGATCATCGCCATCGGCTGGGCGGTCAAGCGCTTCGGCAACCTGCGTGGCGGCGTGCAGGGGCAGATGAAGATCGTCGGTGGCCTGTCGCTGGGCACGCGCGAGCGCGTGGTGCTGTTGCAGGTCGGCGATCAACAATTGGTGTTAGGCGTGGCGCCGGGACAGATTCGCACTCTGCATGTCCTGGACCAGCCGCTGAGCGAGGACGCCGGCAATCCCGGCGCGCCCGCGGCGGATGAGGCGGCCGCCCCCAGCTTCGCCATGCGCTTGCAGTCGGTATTGAAAAGCCGGGGGATGGGCTGATGCGTGGCCGTTTGTCGCTGGCCATCGTGCTGCTGACGTTGCTGCTGTTCTCCGGCCTGACGCAGGCGGCCGAGCCCGGCCTGAAGATACTTTCCGTGACCACCGAGGAAGACGGTGGCCAGACCTACAGCGTGGGCCTGCAGATACTGGCGCTGATGACCGCCTTCAGTCTGCTGCCGGCGGCGTTGATCATGCTGACCTCGTTCACCCGCATCATCATCGTCCTCGCCATCGTGCGTCAGGCGGTGGGCATGCCGACCGCGCCGTCCAGCCAGATCCTCATCGGCTTGGCGCTGTTCCTGACCTTCTTCGTCATGGCGCCGGTGTTTACTCAGGTCTATGAAGATGCCGTGCTGCCCTATCTGGATGAAAAGATCGAGGCCAAGGAGGCCTTCGAACGCGCCAGCGTGCCGTTCCGGGAATTCATGCTGGCGCAGACGCGCGACAAGGACCTGTCCATGTTCGCCGATATCTCCGGCCGGGAAGAGGCCATCGAGGATCCCGCCGACGTGCCTTTTTCACTGCTGATGCCGTCCTTCATCACCAGCGAACTGAAGACCGCCTATCAGATTGGCTTCCTGATCTTCATTCCCTTTCTGATCATCGATCTGGTGGTCGCCTCGGTGTTGATGGCGATGGGCATGATGATGCTGTCGCCGATGATCATCTCGCTGCCCTTCAAGATCATGCTGTTCGTGCTGGTGGATGGCTGGGCGATGATCATGGGCACCCTGGCCTCGAGTTTTTATGTCTGAGGGCTGTCTGGCCGTCCGCCGCCGGGATGCAGAAAACCCAGACAATGCATCGATGGGATGAATGCGGGAGACGACACGGGTCAACCCCTCCTTTGCATGAATTCATGCGCAGGCAACAGGCAACACGGAATGATGAATCGACCACGAGAATCAACGCAAAGAACGCAAAGGCGCAGAGGGCGCAAAGAAAAACCCTTTCAAAGAAACTCTGCGTCCTCTGCGCCTCTGCGACTTCGGCGTTTCATTCCATTCCCGGCGACAACCATGGACTTTATGTCTCCGTGAACTCTGTGCCTTTGTGGAGGACTGAAAAGTTCCTGAACCTGCGGATTCAGGAAGTTGTAAAGGCACTGTCACCAGTTGATGCAGGTCTTTACTCGACAATCAACAGAAGCATCCTGGATATCTAATTGCAGTTGCTCATTGCCGGGCGATTGCGTGGTAGAGGAAAATCTCATGACCCCGGAAATGGTACTGACCGTTGCGCAAAAGGCCCTTGAAGTCACTCTCTTGCTGACCGGTATCATTCTCCTCCCGGCGCTGGCCGTGGGCCTGCTGGTGAGCATGTTCCAGGCGGCCACCCAGCTCAACGAGCAGACCCTGAGCTTCATTCCCAAGCTGGGCGTCACGTTTCTTACCCTGATGGCGGCTGGTCCTTGGCTGCTGACCCTGCTGATGGATTTCACCCAGCGCCTGATCAGCGAAATTCCGATGATCATCGGCTGAGCGACGCGTCCGCGTGATGACCTTCGCCAGTACGGAAATCATGTCATGGATCGGCGCCTTTCTCTGGCCGCTGTTTCGTGTCGCCGCGCTGATGACGGCGGCGCCGGTATTTGGCGCGCGCACGGTGCCGGTGCGCATCAAGCTGGTTTTCGCCCTGATGATCACTTTCATCATCATGCCGGTGCTGCCGGCGCCGCCGGCGGTCGATCCGCTCAGCGGCGAGGCGGTGCTGATCACCCTCAACCAGATCCTCATCGGTGCCGCCATGGGGTTGGCCCTGCAATTGGTCTTTGCCATGTTCGTGCTCGGTGGGCAGATCATCGCCTATCAAATGGGCCTGGGCTTCGCCACCATGGTGGACCCCGCATCGGGAAACACGGTGCCGGTGATCAGTCAGTTTTACATGATCACCCTGACCCTGATTTTTTTCGCCCTGGACGGTCATCTGGTGTTCATCGACGTGGTGGTGGAAAGCTTTCGCACCCTGCCCATCGGCATGAACGGCCTCAGCCGTGATGGCCTGTGGCAACTGGCGTTGTGGGGCGGGAAGATGTACGCCGGTGCGGTGCAGATTGCCCTGCCGGCGATTGCCGCCTTGTTGTTGATCAATCTCACCTTCGGCATCGTCACCCGCTCGGCGCCGCAGTTCAACATCTTCTCGCTGGGCTTCCCGGTCGCCATTCTGGCGGGGTTTTTCATCATGATCGCCACGCTAGACGTGATTTCTGCGCAGGTGTGGAACCAGCTTACGATCATCTTCGAATTCATGCGCTGGCTGGCGGGAGGCTGATATGGCGGAGAACGACAACGGCCAGGAACGCTCGGAAGAGGCGTCGGCAAAACGCAAACAGGAGGCCCGCGACAAGGGCCAGATTGTTCGCTCGAAGGAGCTTACCACGGTCATCGTGTTGCTGGTGAGCAGCGCCGGCTTTCTCTATATGGGCAAGGGCATGGTCACCGGCCTGGAAGAGATCATGCGTGACAACCTGAGTATCCATCGCGCCGATGTCTTCGATACCAATGCCATGCTGAAACTGTTTTCTCACTCCGTCATGGCTGGCTTGAACGTGGTGGTTCCGCTGATGGCGCTGTTGATTGTCGTTGCCCTGCTCGCGCCGATGGCGCTGGGCGGCTGGGCCTTCAGTACCAAGCCGATCCAGCCGGATCTCACCAAGATGGACCCCATCAAGGGCATGGGGCGGGTGTTTTCCGCCAAGAGCCTGGCGGAATTGCTGAAATCGGTGGCCAAGTTGGGGCTGGTCGGCGCTGTTGGCTACTTGTTGTTGGTTAGCAAGATGGATGATTTTCTGGCCATGGGCTACGAGGATGTTGATCAGGGCATGGCTCATCTCGGTGATGAATTGATCGCGGTGGTGTTCTGGCTCAGCAGCGCGTTGATTTTGGTGGCGCTACTGGACGTGCCCTTCCAGATCTGGGACCACGCGCGCAAGCAGCGCATGACCAAGCAGGAAGTGAAGGATGAATTCAAGGAAACGGAAGGCAGTCCGGAGCTGAAGAGCAAGATCCGTCAGACCCAGCAGGAGATCGCCCAGCGCCGCATGATGGAAGAGGTGCCCAGGGCCGACGTGGTGATCACCAACCCCACCCACTATTCGGTGGCGCTGAAATATGACCAGGAAAAGGGCGCCGCGCCCATCGTCGTGGCGCTGGGCGTCGACGAGGTGGCCGGGCACATCCGCCGCATCGCGGTGGCCAATGACGTGCCCATCGTCTCCGCGCCGCCGCTGGCGCGCGCCATCTATCACAACACCGAACTGAACGAAGAGATTCCCGCCGGCCTGTTCCTGGCTGTGGCGCAGGTGCTGGCCTATGTGTTCCAACTGCGTCACTACCAACTCAACGGCGGCATCGCCCCGGAGTTCAATGCCGACATGCCTATCCCCGATGACTTGAAGAGAGATGAATAGCCATGGACTTCAGTAACTGGATCGAACGCGCCCAACGCCTGATCAAGGGCGGCCTTGGCGCCCCCCTCCTGGTGATGATGATGCTGGCCATGATGGTGGTGCCGCTGCCGCCCTTCATGCTGGACATCTTGTTCACCTTCAACATCTCCCTGGCGCTGGTGATCCTGCTGGCGGCGGTGTACGTCGAACGGCCACTGGAGTTCGCCGTGTTTCCCACCATCCTGCTGCTGGCCACCCTGCTGCGCCTGTCGCTGAACATTGCCTCGACGCGCGTGGTGCTGCTGGAGGGCCACACCGGCACCGACGCTGCTGGCCAGGTGATCCAGGCCTTCGGCGAATTCGTCGTCGGCGGCAATACCGCGGTGGGTATCGTCATCTTCATGATCCTGGTGATCATCAACTTCGTGGTGGTGACCAAGGGCGCCACCCGCGTCGCCGAGGTCAGTGCGCGCTTTACCCTCGATTCCATGCCCGGCAAGCAGATGGCCATCGACGCCGATCTCAACGCCGGCATCATCACCCAGGAAGAGGCCCGCACGCGCCGCGCCGAGGTGGCCCAGGAGGCCGACTTCTACGGTTCCATGGACGGTGCCGGCAAGTTCGTGCGCGGCGATGCGGTGGCCGGCATCCTGATCCTGGTGATCACCATCATCGGCGGTCTCTCGGTGGGCATGCTGCAGCATGGCATGAGCATCGGCGACGCCACCCACAACTACACCCTGCTGACCATCGGTGACGGCCTGGTGGCGCAGATCCCCGCCCTGTTGCTGTCCACCGCCGCCGGCCTGATGGTGACGCGCAATTCCAGGTCGCAGGACATGGGTGGTCAGGTGCTCAAGCAGCTGTTCGACAATCCCAAGGCGCTGGCCGTGGCGGCCGTCATCATCGGCACCATGGGCCTGATCCCCGGCATGCCCAACCTGGCCTTTCTCAGCCTGGCGGCGGTGGCCGGCGGCGCCGCCTGGTGGATCGCCAGACACAGGAAGGACGACGAGGACGCGTCCGTGGCGGCGCCGGCGCCGGAAACCCTGCCGGAAAACAAGGAATTGAGCTGGGACGACGTGGAGCCGGTGGACATCATCGGCCTGGAGGTGGGCTACCGGCTGATCCCCATGGTGGATCGCAGCCAGGGCGGCCAGCTGATGGGCCGCATCAAGGGCGTGCGCAAGAAGCTGTCGCAGGAGCTGGGCTTCCTGATCCCCTCCGTGCACATCCGCGACAACCTCGACCTGTCGCCCAACACCTACCGCATCACCCTGATGGGCGTCCCGGTGGGCGAGGCCGAGATCCACCCGGACCGCGACATGGCCATCAATCCCGGCCAGGTGTTCGGCACCCTACCCGGCGGCATCGCCACCACCGACCCCGCCTTCGGCCTGGAGGCGGTGTGGATCGACCCCGCGCAGCGCGATCAGGCGCAGAGCCTGGGCTACACGGTGGTGGACGCCAGCACCGTCATCGCCACCCATCTCAGCCACATCCTGCAGAGCCATGCCGCCGAGCTGCTGGGCCACGAGGAGGTGCAGCAGCTGCTCGACAAACTGGCCAAGTCGGCGCCCAAGCTGGTGGAGGATCTGGTGCCCAAGCTGCTGCCCCTGGGCGTGGTGCTGAAGGTGTTGCAGAACCTGCTGGAAGAGAAGATCCCCGTCCGCGACATGCGCACGATCGCCGAAACCTTGGCGGAGCACGCGCCAAACAGTCAAGACCCCGGCGTTCTCACCGCCGCCGTGCGTGTCGCCCTGAGCCGCTCGATCGTCCAGCAGATCAGCGGTATGGCGGCGGATCTGCCCGTCATGACCCTGGATCCAAGGTTGGAACAGTTATTGCAACAGACTCTGGCAGGCGGCGCCGAGCAGGCCGGCGGGCTGGAGCCGGGACTGGCAGAGAATCTGCAACGTTCCCTGGCCGAGCAGGCCCAGCGCCAGGAGGCCGCGGGACACCCGGCGGTGCTGCTGGTGTCATCGGCCCTGCGGGGACTGCTGGCGCGTTTCGTCAGACACAGCATTCCCAACATGCACGTGCTGGCGTTCAACGAGATACCGGACAACAAGCAGGTCAAGATCACCGCCACGGTGGGGGCCTGACGGGCGGCGGGCAGACGGCTGCAACCAGACTGATGTATCGAGGTAGCGGGAACACATGAAGATCAAACGCTTTTTTGCCAAAGACATGCGTACCGGCATTCGCCAGGTGCGCGAGGCCCTCGGCGCCGACGCCGTGATCCTCTCCAACCAGAAGGTGGTGGGCGGCATCGAGATCGTCGCCGCCATCGACTACGACGAGGCCCTGCTCGCCGCCGAGGCGTCGGCGACCCGCAACAGCCTGCTGGACACCCGCGTGGATCAAGAGGCGCCCGTCGAAGAGCCGCTGAGCGAGGACATCGTCAGCATCAGCCGTCCGGCCGGTGCGCGACAGGCCTGGGCGCCCCCCGCCGAGGCGCCGCGCGACAGCGAGATCCCGCGGCCGGAAACGCCCGCCGGGACAACCGTCGAGGCACCGCGCGACGAAGCCAGCGCACCGGCCGCGCGCGCCGAGACAGCGGTGGAATGGTCGCAGGACCCGACCCTGCAACAGATGAAGAACGAACTCAAGGACCTGCGCGGCCTGCTCGAACAGCAGCTCTCCAGCCTCGCCTGGAGCGACCTGTCGCAGCGCAACCCGCGGCAGGCCAAGCTGATCCGCTGCCTGCTGGAGCTGGGCCTGAGCCCGGCCCTGTGCCAGCAGGTGGCCGAAGACGTGGGCCATGGCCACGACGACTTCGACAAGGTCTGGCGGCACGCCCTGGCCTGGCTGGCCAGCCGCCTGCCGCTGGACACCGCCGACAGCCTCGATGGCGGCGGCGTGGTGGCCCTGGTCGGCGCCACCGGGGTCGGCAAGACCACCACCATCGCCAAACTGGCGGCGCGCTACGCCCTGCGCCACGGCCGCGACAAGGTGGCGCTGATCACCACCGACGGCTACCGCATCGCCGCCCACGAACAGCTGCGCACCTACGGCCGCATCCTCAACATCCCGGTGCGCATCGCCAACACCCGGGAAGAACTCAGCGAGGCGCTGAAACTGCTCGCCGACAAGGAACTGATCCTCATCGACACCGCCGGCATGAGCCAGCGCGACGTGCGCCTGTCGGAACAGTTCTCCATGATCTCCGCCAGCGCGGCGGCCATCCGCACCTACCTGGTGCTGTCCACCAACACCCACCGCGCCGGCCTGCGCGAGGTGGTCAAGGCCTTCAAGGAAGTGAAACTCGACGGTTGCATCCTCACCAAGATGGACGAGACCACCAGCCTCGGCGGCGCCATCGCCACGCTGATGGAGAACAACCTGCCGGTGGCCTACATGAGCGACGGCCAGCGGGTGCCGGAAGACATCCACATCGCCCGCGCCCACACCCTGGTCAACCGCGCCGTGCTGGTGGCGCAACAGACCAGCCAGGCCCTGGAACAGGAATCTCTCAACTTGGCGTTTAGCGGGATGGTGGCAAATGCTCATGGCTGAAACAATCGACCAAGCGGCCGGCCTGCGCCGCATCGCCACCCCCCGACCGGTGCGGGTGATCGCCATCACCAGCGGCAAGGGCGGCGTCGGCAAGACCAACGTCTCGGTCAACCTCGGCGTGACCCTGGCCGCGCAGGGCAAGGAAGTCATGCTGCTCGACGCCGACCTGGGCCTGGCCAACGTCGACGTGATGCTGGGCCTGCACACCAACTACGACCTGTCCCACGTGCTCAAGGGCGAGCGCGCCCTGGAAGAGGTGATCTGCACCGGTCCCCAGGGCTTGCGTATCGTGCCGGCCTCGTCGGGGCTGCAGAACATGGCCGAGCTGAGCACCGCCGAACACGCCGGCGTCATCGGTGCCTTCAGCGAACTGAGCGTGACCCCCGACGTGCTGCTCATCGACACCGCCGCCGGCATCTCCGACAACGTGGTGACCTTCTCGCGCGCCGCACAGGAGGTGGTGGTGGTGGTCTGCGACGAGCCGGCCTCCATCACCGACGCCTATGCGCTGATCAAGCTGCTCAACCGCGAATACGGCATCTACCGTTTCCGCGTGCTCACCAACCGGGTGCAGAGCGTGCAGGACGGGCGGGCGCTGTACAACAAGATCCTCAAGGTCACGGACCGTTACCTGGAGGTGGCCCTGGACTTCATGGGCGTGGTCCCCGAGGACGAGTATCTGCGCCGCGCGGTGCAGAAACAGCGCGCGGTGGTGGACGCCTACCCGCGCAGCAAGTCAGCGCTGGCATTCAAGAAGTTGGCCAGCAAAGCCGATAGTTGGCCCGTACCGGCATCCGCTGGCGGGCAACTCGAGTTTTTCGTTGAACGGCTGATCATGGCCAGTCAGCAGAATTTGAACCCGTAAACCCAAGCCAGTGAGTAAACCGGAAGAGAGAGGAAAGTCGTCATGAGCGGAGCGGCAATGTACGCGGAGGCACAGGCCTTCGAACAGAACATCAACGATGAAATCGCACAACACACGCCACTGGTAAAGCGTATTGCCTACCACCTGATGTCACGCCTGCCGCCCAGCGTGCAGCAGGACGACCTGATCCAGGCCGGCATGATCGGTCTGCTGGAGGCGCTGCGCAACTACGACGCCTCGCAGGGCGCCAGCTTCCAGACCTACGCCCGCATCCGCATCCGCGGCGCCATGCTCGACGAGATCCGCAAGAACGACTGGGCGCCACGCTCCGTGCACCGCAAGGCGCGCATGGTGGCCGAGGTGGTCAAGGAGATCGAGAACCGCACCGGCCGCGACGCCCGCGACCAGGAGATCGCCGAGGGCCTGGGCGTCACCCTGCCGGAATACCATCGCCTGCTGCAGGACGCCAGCGGCCACCGCGTGTTCAGCTACGACGAACTCAACGTGGAGTCCCATGGCCACTGCGAAAGCTTAAGTCAGGGTGTGCAGGGGCCGCTGGAAGGACTGCAGTCGGCGGATTTCAAGCGCAGCCTGGCCGACGCCATCGCCGGCCTGCCGGAACGCGAACGCCTGGTGATGACCCTGTATTACGACGAGGAGCTGAACCTGCGCGAGATCGGCTCCATCCTCGGGGTGAGTGAATCGCGCATCTGCCAGATTCACAGCCAGGCGGTGATCCGGCTGCAATCACGCATGAATCACTGGACCCGCAACGACGACTGAGCGCCAGCCGCTCACCCGTATCAACCATCAGCAAGCGCGGAGGACGCCTTGGACAAGAACATGAAAATCCTCATCGTGGATGACTTTTCCACGATGCGGCGGATCATCAAGAATCTGCTCAGGGACCTGGGTTTTGCCAATACCCAGGAGGCCGACGACGGCCTCACGGCGCTGCCGATGCTGAAGGCCGGCGGTTTTGATTTTCTCGTCACCGACTGGAACATGCCCGGCATGCAGGGCATCGACCTGCTCAAGGCCGTGCGCGCCGATGCCGAGCTGGCCACCCTGCCGGTGCTGATGGTGACCGCCGAACAGAAACGTGAACAGATCATCGAGGCCGCCCAGGCCGGCGTCAACGGCTACATCGTCAAGCCCTTCACGGCGCAGACCCTGAAGGAAAAGATCGACAAGATTTTCGAACGCGTCGAAGGCGGGGGCTGAGGTATGGCGACGGAAACCACCGCAGTCAATGCCGGCGTCAATGAAGGCACCCTCGCCCACGCCGAAGCGCTGGTGCGCGAGATGCAGGCCGGCAACGAGGAGCAGGTCACCCATCTGCTCAATCTCATCAACACCGCGCGTGAAGAGGGCATCTATCACGAAGTGGGCAAGATGACCCGCCAGCTGCACGATGCGCTGAACGCCTTTGCCCAGGAAACCCGTCTCGATGAACTGACGGAAGACGAGATTCCCGATGCGCGCGCGCGACTGCGCTACGTCATCACCCTCACCAAGCAGGCCGCCGACCGCTCCCTGAATGCGGTGGAAGCGACCCTGCCCAAGTGCGACCAGCTGTCCGAGCGCATCGCCAGGCTGGGCAGCAGCTGGCAGAACTTCAAGCGTCGTGAAATGAGCGTCGACCAGTTCCGGGAACTGAGCGCCGAACTGGAGGCCTTCTTCACCGACGCCGAGCAGGATACCTCGGAGATCCGCGACGGCCTCAATGACATCATGATGGCGCAGGATTTCCAGGATCTCACCGGACAGGTCATCACCCGCGTCATCGAGCTGGTGGAAGAGGTGGAAGGCAACCTCGTGGAGCTGGTGCGGCTCACCGGCACGAAATTTTCAAACACTGAAGAAAAGGATGCGGGCAAAGACAAAAAGCCCGATATCGAAGCAGCGGGTCCGGCCATTCCCGGGGTGGGAAAAAGCGACCTGGTGTCCGGTCAGGATGAAGTGGACGATCTGCTGTCGAGCCTGGGCTTCTGAGGAACGATCATGGCGTTTGACGACGACGAAGAACTGTTGCAGGACTTTCTGGTGGAGGCCGGGGAGATCCTCGAAGAACTGAATGAACAGCTGGTCGATCTCGAACAGCGTCCCGGTGACAAGGAATTGCTGAATGCCGTGTTTCGCGGCTTCCACACCATCAAGGGCGGCGCCAGTTTCCTCAGCCTCGATGGCATGGTCGGCCTCTGTCACCGCGCGGAAGACGTTTTCAACGCCCTGCGTAACGACGAGTTGACGGTCAGCTCACGCCTCATGGACGTCATGCTGCCGGTGCTGGACGTATTGAACACCCAGTTCGAGACCCTGCGCGGCGGCCAGGAACCGGCGCACGCCGAGGCCAGCATGCTGCAGGATCTGGAAGACCTGCTCAAGGGGGACGCCGCGACGCCCGAGCCCGCGCCGGCGGCGGAAAGCGCCCCTGCCGATGCGGCGGACGAGGCCTTCGAGAAACTGGTCGAATCCGCCGATGCCCCTGCGCCCGCGGCCGACAGTGACGAAATCACCGAGGAAGAATTCGAGGCCCTGCTCGACCAGTTGCACGGTGAGGGCAAGCACGGTGGCGTGCCGGGTGACAAGCCCGCGGGCACGCCGGCCGATGCGGCGCCGGCCGCGCCGGCGGCGGCCGGTGATGACGAGATCAGCGAAGAGGAATTCGAGGCCCTGCTGGACCAGCTGCACGGCCCGGGCAAGCACGCCGGCGTGCCGCCGGCCGCCAAGGCCGCCGTCGAGCCGGCGGCGGAGAAAAGCAAGCCCGAGCCGGCAAGCAAGCCCGCGGAGAAAAGCAAGCCCGCCGCCCCCGACAAGCCTGCGCCGAAGCCCAAGGCCCCCGCCAAGGAGCCTGCCGAAACCACCGTGCGCGTCGACACCAAGCGTCTCGATGACATCATGAACCTGGTGGGCGAACTGGTGCTGGTGCGCAACCGCATGGCGACCCTGGAGCTGGCCACCCAGAACGAGGAACTGTCCAAGGTGGTGGGCAACCTGGACGTGGTGACGGCGGACCTGCAGACGGCGGTGATGAAGACCCGCATGCAGCCCATCAAGAAGGTCTTCGGCCGTTTCCCGCGCGTGGTGCGCGATCTGGCGCGCAGCCTGAAGAAGGAAGTCGCCCTGGAGATGCAGGGCGAAGACACCGATCTGGACAAGAACCTGGTGGAGGCGCTGGCCGATCCGCTGGTGCATCTGGTGCGCAATGCCGTCGATCACGGCATCGAGTCACCGGAAGATCGCGTCAAGGCCGGCAAGCCACGCCTTGGCACGGTGGTTCTGAGCGCCGAACAGGAAGGCGATCACATCGCCCTGACCATCCAGGACGACGGCAAGGGCATGGACCCCGATGTACTGCGCAAGGCGGCGGTGAGCAAGGGCCTGATGGACGAAGAGGCCGCCGCGCGGCTGGAAGACCGCGACTGTTACAACCTGATCTTCGCCCCCGGCTTTTCCACCAAGGCGGAGATCTCCGATGTCTCCGGACGCGGCGTGGGCATGGACGTGGTGAAGACCCGCATCGAACAACTGAATGGCACCGTGGTGATCGACTCGGAGCTGGGCCGCGGCAGCATCATCAATATCCAGGTGCCGCTGACCCTGGCCATCATGCCCACACTCATGGTTATGTTGGAGGATCAGATATTCGCCCTGCCGCTGGCCAGCGTCAACGAGATCTTCCATCTCGACCTGACCCGCACCAACGTGGTCGATGGCCAGCTGGTGGTGGTGGTGCGCGACAAGGCCCTGCCGCTGTTCTATCTGCGCCGCTGGCTGGTGGCCGGCGCCGGCTATGAAGAGCTGCCGAAGGAAGGGCATGTGGTGGTGGTGAGTATCGGCGCCCAGCGCGTCGGCTTCGTCGTCGACCAGCTGATCGGCCAGGAAGAAGTGGTGATCAAGCCCCTCGGGGCCCTGCTACACGGCATGAAGGGACTGGCCGGCGCGACCATTACCGGTGACGGGCGCATCTCGCTGATACTCGATATTCCGGGGTTGATGCAGAGCTACGCCCGCCGGATGTAGGCGCGCGACATGTCCATCCGTGTCCTGGTGGTGGACGATTCGCGATTCTTTCGTCGCCGCGTCACCGAAATGCTGGAGTCCGATCCGCAGATCAAGGTGATCGGCAGCGCGGAGAACGGCGAGCAGGCGGTGCAGATGGCGCAGCGCCTGCGCCCCGACATCATCACCATGGATGTGGAGATGCCGATCATGGATGGCATCACCGCGACACGCAAGATCATGGCCAGCCGGCCCACGGGCATTCTGATGTTTTCCTCCCTGACCACCGAGGGCGCCCAGGCCACGCTGGACGCGCTGGAGGCGGGCGCCGCCGATTTTCTGCCCAAACGCTTCGAGGACATTTCCCGCGACCGCGAAGAGGCGCGCCGCGTCCTCTGCGAGCGGGTTCGGGCGGTGGGCAGCCGGCGGC
>JALSHB010000137.1 GCA_026982475.1 Chromatiales bacterium | reverse complement strand
GCGGCCGACGCCAACAGCGGCGCCGAGCGTACCCCCGGCCGCGCCGGTCGCCACCAGGCCCGCCGCCAAGGCGCCGGAGCGGCGCCCGACGGCCAGTGTCGAACTGCCCGCGGGCCGTATCAAATTGGTTGCCATAGGTACTTCCACTGGCGGCCCGGTGGCGCTGCAAAAGGTGTTGACGCAATTGCCGGCGGATTTCCCGGCGCCACTGCTGTTGATCCAGCACATGCCGGGCAGTTTTACCACCGCCTTTGCGCAGCGCCTCGACAGGAGCTGCGCCATCCGTGTCCGCGAGGCGGTGGATGGCGACCGGCTGGAGCCGGGGCTGGCGCTGCTGGCGCCAGGGGGAAAACAAATGACGTTAGAAGGAAGGGCCGGGCAGATGCGGATTCGAATCAGTGATCCCGAACCGGGACAGAATTACAAACCCAGTGTTGATATAACCTTCAGTTCCATTGCCCGGCAGATGGCGGGGCAGTCCTTGGCGGTGGTGCTGACCGGCATGGGCGCCGACGGCCGCGAGGGCGCCAGGCTCCTGAAACAGGGGGGCTCACGGGTGTGGGCCCAGGACGAGGCCAGCTCGGTGGTCTACGGCATGCCGGCGGCGGTGGTCGAGGCCGGCATTGCCGAACAGGTGTTGCCACTGGAACAGATTGGCCATGCATTGGCGCGGATGAAATAACGGTTCATGGATATCCTCACGCTGCTTGGCTTGCTCATCGGCTTCGGCGCCATACTCGGCGGCCAGGTGCTGGAGGGTGGTCACGTCACCTCGCTGATCAACGGTCCGGCCATCATCATCGTCATGGGCGGCACCGTGGGCGCGGTGCTGGTTCAAACCCGGATGCGGGTGTTCATGCATTCCCTGAAGATGGCCCTGTGGGTGTTCGTTCCGCCCAAACTGGAGGGTCAGGAGGCCATCGCCAAGATCCTCGAATGGAGCAACATCGCCCGCAAGGAAGGCCTGCTGGGGCTGGAGGACATCGCCGAAAACGAGACCGATACCTTTGCCCAGAAGGGCCTGCAACTGCTGGTCGACGGCAGCGAGCCGGAGGTGATCCGGCGCGTCATGGAGGTGGAGCTGGACGCCAAGGAACACCTCGGCATACAGGCGGCCAAGGTGTTCGAGGGCATGGGCGGCTACAGCCCGACCATCGGCATCATCGGCGCGGTGATGGGCCTGATTCACGTCATGCAGAACCTCGCCGATCCCTCCAAGCTGGGCAGCGGCATCGCCACCGCCTTCGTCGCCACCATCTATGGCGTTGGCCTCGCCAACCTGCTGTTCCTGCCCATTGCCGGCAAGCTCAAGGCCCAGGTGCACGCCCAGTCGCAGATGCACGAGATGATGATCGAGGGCGTGATCTCCATTGCCGAGGGCGAAAACCCGCGCAATATCGAAACCAAGTTGCAGGGTTTCATCGACTAGGCGGCTGATGCCATGGCGCGCAGAAAAAAACAGGAAGAACACGAGAACCATGAGCGTTGGCTGGTTTCCTATGCCGACTTCATCACCCTTTTGTTCGCCTTCTTCGTCGTCATGTATTCCATTTCCGCGGTCAACGAGGGCAAGTACCGGGTGTTGTCGGATTCCATTTCCGCCGCCTTCGATCCCACCCGTGACGGCCTGCCGATAAAACTCAGCAGCCCCCTGCGTCCGCCAGTGGTGGAGCGCGACATGCTCACCAACCGGGTGAGCCCCGCCAGCCCCGAGAACCAGTACCCCAATGTGGACACCGGGCCGCAGCCGACCCGCGAGGACCGCCTCAACCTCAGCAGGATATCGAGCCAGATCAAGCGCAGCCTTGCGCCGCTCATCGATCAGGACCTGATCCGGGTAATAAACAATGACCTGTGGGTGGAGATCGAAATCAAATCCAGCATCCTGTTCAAGAGCGGCAGTGCGCGGCTGTCGCGGCAGGCGCGCACGGTGCTGAAAAAGATCGCCAGGATACTGGCGAAGTTCCCCAATCATATTCAGGTGGAGGGTTTTACCGACAATATTCCCATCCGCACCCCGACCTACCCCTCTAACTGGGAATTGTCGGCCGCGCGCGCCGCCAGCGTGGTGCACCTGTTCACCCAGTCAGGCATCCCGCCCAAGCATCTGTCGGCCATCGGCTATGCCGAGTTCAAGCCCATTGCCAGCAACAAGACCGCCGAGGGCCGGCAGAAGAACCGCCGCATCAACATCATTGTCCAGTCCGATGCCATCGCCCGCCGCACCAACCGCACCGAACAGCTGGAGGAGTCCCTGGCCGGCAAGCGCAAGGCGGCCGCGGCACGCAATCCCGAGCGGCAGACGACCACCCGCGGCATCGGTTTCGCGCCGCCGATAAACCTGCTGCCGCCCACGCGCACGGCGCCGACGGGGGGAGGGCAATAATCCTAGGTTAATCAGTTGACCGCTTCGAGGTAAATCTAAATGTGTAGTAATAAACGAATTCATCTAAAAGCCAAACTTTACCTGCCGGGTGAGGACGCTACGACCTGCCCAGCAGCTCTGAGTGCCCGCCTGACTATGCAAAAAAACTCGTTAAGGAGTAAGGCCATTAACTCATTTTTTTGCTACGCCAGACGAACACTCAGAACCACTGGACAGGCCGTTCAACGGATTAATCTAGGATCATGAAGGTCTGGGCGGTGGCCAACCAGAAGGGCGGGGTCGGCAAGACCACCACGGCGGTCAACCTGGGGGGTGTGCTGGCGCGCGAAGGGCGCCGCACCCTGTTGCTGGACATGGATCCGCACGGCTCCATGTCGGCCTATTTCGGTCTCGATCCCGATACCCAGGAACACAGCCTGTACCAGCTGTTCCAGGCCAGGAAGGCGGGCCAGGCGCTGTCACCCGCCGGCGTGGTGTGTTCCACCGGCTTCGACAACCTGGACATGATTCCCGCCGCCACGGCGATGGCGACCCTGGATCGCCAACTGGGCGCGTCCGACGGCATGGGGCTGGTGATCGCCCAGGCCCTGCAGGGACTGGCCGATCGCTACGAATTCGTGCTCATCGACTGCCCGCCGCAGCTGGGGGTGCTGATGATCAACGCCCTCGCCGCCTGCCAGCATTTGATCATCCCGGTGCAGACGGAGTTTCTCGCCGTAAAGGGTCTGGAGCGCATGCTGCGTACCCTGGAGATGATCCAGCGCGCGCGCCACCGGGTGCCGGCCTACACCATTCTTCCCACCATGTACGACCCGCGCACCCGCGCCTCCACCGGCACCCTGCGCCTGCTGCGCGAGCGCTTCGCCGAACACCTGTGGCGCGCGGTGATTCCCGTCGACACCCTGTTCCGCGAGGCCAGCCGCCTCGGCGTGCCGCTGACCATCAAGGCGCCACGGGATCGCGGCTCCCTGGCCTATGCCGAGTTGATGCAGGACCTGCTGG
>JALSHB010000136.1 GCA_026982475.1 Chromatiales bacterium | reverse complement strand
CGGTGACAACCCGTCCGAATTTCTGGATATCACCTACAAGGTCGCCGAGCGCAAATACACCGCCTGGCCGGAGAGCTTGCGCGAGGTATTTGCGCCTGCCCGCACCCTCAAGACCGGCAAGCCCGCCTTCAAGTTGACCGAGGCTGAGGGAGGTGCGGCATGACAAATTTGTCTGGAACTAATTTGGACCGCTCTGCGGGCCGCATAGCGGCGAGCCCCATGGACGGGGCTCGCAACGGACTTCCCATCATCAGCGCCGATCAGCGGCTGGCCGAGAAACGCGGCATCAAAGGTTGCATCTTCGGCAAGTCGGGCATCGGCAAGACCAGTCTGCTGTGGACCCTGGAACCGGAGAGCACCCTATTCTTCGATCTGGAGGCCGGGGACCTCGCCATCGAAGGCTGGTCCGGCGACAGCATCCGCCCCAAGACCTGGCAGGAGTGCCGCGACTTCGCGGTCTTCATCGGCGGGCCCAACCCGGCGCTGCGCGAGGACCAGCCCTACAGCCAGGCCCATTTCGACGCCGTGTGTGAGCGCTTCGGAGCTCCGGAGGTGCTAGCGAAGTACGAGACGGTGTTCATCGACTCGATCACGGTCGCGGGCCGCCTCTGCTTTCAGTGGTGCAAAGGCCAGCCGCAGGCCTTCAGCGAGCGCAGCGGCAAGCCGGACATGCGCGGGGCTTATGGTCTGCACGGCCAGGAGATGATCGCCTGGCTCACCCATCTGCAGCACACCCGCAACAAGAACATCTGGTTCGTCGGGATCCTCGATGAGCGGATCGACGACTTCAACCGCAAGGTGTTCGCGCCGCAGATCGAGGGCTCCAAGACCGGCCTGGAGCTGCCCGGGATCGTCGACCAGGTGATCTCCATGGTGGAGGTTACCGACGATGACGGCAACGGCTATCGCGCCTTCATCAACCACACCCTGAATCCCTGGGGCTACCCGGCCAAGGACCGTAGCGGCCGTCTGGAGATGATTGAGGAACCCCACCTCGGCCGCCTGATGGCGAAGATCCACACCCCCGTCAAACCGGCATCAGAACGCCTGACCTTTGGTGGTGCTGACCACACCACGGTGCAGCAACCGCCCAATAACGTTTTTACCGAATCCAACCCATCTGAAGAAGGAGTCCAATAATGACTGCTTGGAATGACTTTAACTCAGCCGACGACCAGAACAGCTTCGACCTGATCCCCAAGGGCACCCTGGTGAAAGTGCGCATGACCATCAAGCCGGGTGGCTACGATGACCCGGCCCAGGGCTGGACCGGCGGCTACGCCACCCAGAGCCAGACCACCGGCTCGGTCTATCTCAACTGCGAATTTGTGGTGCTGGAAGGCCCCTACGCCCGGCGCAAGATGTGGAGCCTGATTGGCCTGCACAGCAACAAGGGACCCGAGTGGGCCAACATGGGACGCGCCTTTATCAAGGGCATCCTTAATTCCGCCCATGGCCTGCATCCGCAGGACAACTCGCCCCAGGCCCAGCAGGCCCGGCGCATCAGCGGCTTTGGCGATCTCGACGGCATCGAGTTTGTCGGCAAGGTGGAGATGGAGAAGGACCAGCACGGCGAGGACAAGAACGTCATCAAGATGGCGATTACACCGGACCGCAAGGAGTACGCCGCAGTGATGGGCGGCGTCGCCCCGCAACCGGTGCAGCAGCAGGCCCCGGCCCATCAGCAGCCAGCAGCGGCACCCACCGGCCGACCCAGCTGGGCGCAGTAAGGAGGGGCGACAATGATACTGAGACCCCGCCAGAAAGTGTTCGTCGAGCGCAGCGTCAAAGCGCTCGATGAGCACGGCAACACACTCGGCGTTGCCCCGACCGGCGCAGGCAAGACCATCATGCTTTCCGGCGTTGCCGGAGAGTGGCTGGACGATACCGACGCCAAGGCCTGCGTGCTGGCCCACCGGGACGAACTGACGAGCCAGAACGAGGCCAAATTCCGCAAGGTGAATCCCGGCATTGAGACGTCCGTATTCGATGCCCGGGAAAAATCCTGGTCCGGCCAGGCCACCTTCGCCATGGTCCAGACCCTAACGCGTGAGGTCAACCTCAAGCGCATGCCCAAGCTGGACCTGCTGGTAGTCGATGAGGCGCACCACGTTGCCGCGCCCAGTTACCGGCGCATCATCGACCACGCCCGGGAGCGCAATCCGGATCTGGCCGTCTTTGGCGTGACTGCCACGCCCAATCGGGGAGACCGCAAGGGACTGCGGCCGGTGTTCAGCAACGTGGCCGACCAGATCACCCTGGGCGAGTTGATCCAGTCCGGCCACCTGGTACCGCCCCGTACCTTTGTCATTGATGTGGGTACCCAGGGCGCGTTGTCCAATGTGAAGCGCACCGCCGACGATTTTGATATGTCGGCGGTGGACGCCATCATGAACAAGGCCCCCATCACGGATGCTGTCATCAAGCAAT
>JALSHB010000135.1 GCA_026982475.1 Chromatiales bacterium | reverse complement strand
TTAACATGGGATCTGCGTCATGCGTGCGCCCATCATTCATGCGACGACCAGGGATGGCCGGCCATCCCAGGTACGTCCCTCGAACAGGCGTCCGTTCTGTGACTTGCGCCGCTTCACGCCATCGGCGCCCCAGCCGCCCCACTGCTTGAAGAAGAAGGCCACCCCTGCGCTGTCGCACTGCACCTTGATTCCGGCGACCCATTCCTTGCGCATCGGTCGCGCCTTCGATCCCGACTCTCCGCCCACGATCGCCCAGTGAATACCCTGCAGGTCGATGGTTCCGATGTCTTCGAGCAGGGGCTCGATAGACAGAAAACGGATAGTGGCTGGCAGGCCGGGAAAAAGGCGGAAAAAGGGAAAAAGGGGACGCTACCCTGTTGCGGGAAAAAGGGGACGCTACCCAATACCATTGTTGGGATTTGCGCGGCAGGCGCTGACGGCGACGAATGACCTCCCCTCCAAGAGGAAAAAAGGAAGAGGAGGCGCTACCCCTTCCCCCCTCTCCCGCTGGCCGCAAACACCTGAAACGTTACGATCACAATCCCGCCAAACCCAGCGCCATTACAGCAGTTCATACGCCTTGAGACGCTTCCACAAGGTGGTGCGGGACATCTCCAGCCTTTCCGCGGCAGCCGTCTTGTTGCCGCCGGTCTCTTGCAGCGCCTTCACGATCGCGGCCTTTTCCTCCTCTGGCGAGGGGCGCTGGTAGTAACGCGTCAAACCGAGATTCAGGGGCTCATTGGGAATCCTTGGCATGGCCTTGGGACCACTGACGCGGATCTCGTGGGGCGCGCCCCCAACCGGCACCTGCTGCGCCTGCGAGGGAGCCAGCACCTCCTGGGGTAGGTGATGCGGCAGTATTTCCGTGCCACTAACATGCACCATGGCATATTCAATGACATTGGGAAGCTCGCGTACATTGCCCGGCCAGTGATAGGTCTCCAGGGCCTGCATGGCCTGTGGGGAAAAGCGCACCTCTCCGCCATGACCACGCTGGACAATGGTACTCAACAGATGAGACGCGAGCAGAGAGATGTCCTCCCGCCGCTCGCGCAGGGGGGGACCCGCAGGGGCAGGACACGCAGCCGATAGTAGAGATCCTCGCGGAACTTGCCGGCCCTGACCATGGCGGCCAGATCCTGGTTGGTGGCGGCGATGATGCGCACATCCACCTTGCGTGGCTTGTTTTCACCCAGACGCTCCACCTCGCGCTCCTGCAGCACGCGCAACAGCTTCACCTGTATCTGGGGAGAGATTTCTCCGATCTCGTCCAGCAGCAGGGTACCGCCATCGGCGGCCTCGAAACGCCCGGCGCGGGCCGTCTCGGCACCGGTGAAGGCGCCGCGCGCATGGCCGAACAACTCCGACTCGAGCAGGTTTTCCGCCAGCGCGGCGCAGTGAACACGCACGTACGGCCCCTTGTCACGGTTCGAGTTCTCATGCAGGGCGCGGGAAACCAACTCCTTGCCCACCCCGCTTTCACCCTCGATAAGCACGCTGGCCTCGCTGACCGCGGCGCGCACTATCTGTTTATAAAGTTCCTGCATGGGCGCGCTGTGGCCGATCAGGCCGCCGAGGCGCAGGCGCTCGATCACCTGTTCCTCCAGCTGTCGCTCCAGGGTGCGGTTCTTGAGCACGATGGCGCAATGCGCCCGCCCCACGCTGCCCGTTGTCGCCTTCGCCATCGACAACAGTGACGCCCTCAACGCCAGCTTCGAGCGCGGCTTCGACAAGGGCGTCTCCGGGATCGCCATCACCACCGGCGCCCGTAACTATGACCCGCTGCAGCACATGATCAATGTCGCCCTCTACGGTCGCGACGACACCGCGCAGCTGCTGGCCAGCTTCGAGCGAGGCTTCGACAAGGGTCAGAGTGAAGTCGTGCACACGATCGCCAACGAATCCGGCGCCCCCCTGTGGGACATCTTCGCCCCGGCCAACTGGGGTAGCAAATATGTGGCGCTGATGCTGGCCGCCCAGGCAGCCAGCAAGCCGGTGAAATCTGCGGCAACCGAGACCAGCGCCTATTCCGCAAACCCGGTTTCCATCAACTAAGCCCGTTCCCTCCCGCCCCAAGTGCGTGCCCGCACGAGCCCCGCCAGTTCTGGCGGAGCTTTTTTTGCGGCGTCGGGTTTCAGGGTCGCCGTCAGTCATCCTCGCGGCGGAATTCACCATCGATGGTGCGCGGGCCCCGCGACCCGGCGGCCGGACCCTGCGGTCCGCCGAAGCCCTTCTCGATGACGTTGCGCAATACGCGGCGGATCACCGCCCGGCGCAAGCTGGGAATCAGGCAGGCAAAACCAATGGCATCGGTGAAGAAACCGGGGGTCAGCAACAGGGCTCCGGCAACCAGCAGCACCGCCCCCTCCAGCATTTCCATGGCCGGAATGCCGCCCTGCTCCAGGGTCGAGCGCACCCGCATCAATGTCGACAAACCCTGGATACGCAGCAACCAGGCGCCCAGCACGGCGGTGAACACCACCATGAACACCGTCGGCAGGGCACCGATGATGCCGCCGACCTTTATCAACAGGTAGATCTCCAGCAGCGGGATCAGCAGAAACAACAGAAACAGGATTTGTAAGGGGCGCATAACCAGGGTCCGGAGGGGCGGTTCCTCATTTTATTCGCAGCCGGGAAGCATTACCATCGGCCCGTGCTGCAACAAGGCGTGTACCGGTGCATCCAGGGGACAGGCGCCGGCTGCGAAATACTGGGATATGGGGCCATTTGCGCCGATTGCATCGACGCCTTCACACAAGCGTGTAAATATATCCACCCCCCGCAACGTCAATGCTATAGCTTTCGCCATGAGCAACCGCTAACTTTCGCAACACCTGCAGGAAACAGAACCATGTCCAATCACCTGCTGATCTACTGCACCTGCCCCGACGCGGACTGCGCCCAGTCCATCGCCAACCACCTGGTGGACAAGGGCCTGGCCGCCTGCGTCAACATCCTGCCCGGCGTACAATCCGTGTATCGTTGGCAGGGAAAGCGTGAAAGCGCACAGGAGCACCTGCTGGCGATCAAGGCCCGGCACGACGCCTACGGGCGGCTGGAACAGGCGATTGTTGACCTTCACCCTTATGAACTTCCGGAAATAATCGCTGTCCCCATAACTCACGGGCTGGCGGGTTATCTCGCCTGGATCGATGATAACGTCACCAACGAGAACCAATAAATGACCCTCATCAAACACCTTGCCTGGCTGCTGCTGGCCGCGACGTTTATTGCACCCACCACCCATGCCGCCTACGGCGGCGCCGGCGACGAAGAGCCCCTGATGCCGGATGAGGCCTTCAAGCTCAAGGCCCGCATGCTCGACGCCAACACCCTGCGCGCCGAATGGGACATTGCCGACGGCTACTACCTCTACCGCGGAAAATTCAAGTTCGAGCCCCAGGACAGCAAGGTCACCCTGGGCGAGGCCGACTACCCCAAGGGCAAGGTCAAGGACGATGAATTCTTCGGCCGTGTGGAGACCTACCGCAAGCACGTCGCCATCGACATCCCGGTCAGCGGCGCCAGCGGCAGCCTGACCCTCGACATCACCTCGCAGGGCTGCGCGGACATGGGCATCTGCTACCCGCCGCAGACCAAGACCGTCACCCTCGACATCCCCGCCGCCGGCGCCACCGCCAGTGACGGCGGCGGCTTCAACCCCCTGGGTGCACTGAAAAAGCTCGGCGCCAGCCTGGGCCTGGGCGGCAGCGACGACGAATTTCTGACGGCCGAACAGGCCTTCACGCCCAGCATCGAGGCCATCGACGGCAATACCCTGCGCGCCCGCTTCGAGGTCGCCGACGGCGTGTATCTGTATCGCGACAAGATCGCCTTCCGCCTCAAGGACGCCCCTCCGGGCATCGCTCTCGGCAAGCCGCAGATGCCGGCGGGCGACGTCAAGGTGGACGAGTCCTTCGGCGAGATGGTGGTATACCACAACGGCGTGGACCTCGACGTGCCGGTGATCCGCAGCAACCTCGACGCCACCGAGATCACCGTGATCGTCGACTACCAGGGCTGCGCCGACGCCGGCTTCTGCTACCCGCCCACCAGCACCGAGATCCCGGTCATGCTGCCCGCCGTCGCCGCCGCCAGCACCGCCAGCGCCGATACCACCCCGCCGGCGGCAGGCGCCAGTGACGGCCCGGCCAGATCCGAACAGGACCGCATCGCCGACTCCCTGGCCAGCGGCAGCACCATCCTCACCATCCTCACCTTCTTCGGCTTCGGCCTGCTGCTGGCCTTCACCCCCTGCGTGTTCCCCATGATTCCCATCCTCTCCAGCATCATCGTGGGTCAGGGGGACGGGCTCACCACCCGCCGCGCCTTCATCATGTCGCTGATCTATGTACTGGCCATGGCCGTCACCTATACCGTGGCCGGCGTGGTGGCCGGCCTGTTCGGCGAAAACCTCCAGGCCGCGTTCCAGAACCCTTGGATACTGGGCACCTTCAGCGCCGTGTTCGTCGCCCTGGCCTTCTCCATGTTCGGCTTCTACGACCTGCAGATGCCCAGCTTCCTGCAGAGCCGCCTCACCGAGGTGAGCAACAAGCAGCGGGGCGGCACCCTCACCGGCGTCGCCGTGATGGGCTTCCTCTCCGCCCTCATCGTCGGCCCCTGCGTCGCCGCGCCACTGGCAGGCGCCTTGATCTACATCGGCCAGACCGGCGACGCGGTGCTCGGCGGCATGGCCCTGTTCGCCCTCAGCATGGGCATGGGCGCGCCGCTGCTGGCCATCGGCACCTCCGCCGGCAAGCTGCTGCCCAAGGCCGGGCCGTGGATGAACGTCATCAAGGCCGTGTTCGGCGTGATGCTGCTGGCAGTGGCCATCTGGATGCTGGAGCGCATCATCCCCGTCTCCGTCGCCATGCTGCTGTGGGCGGCGCTGCTGATCGTCTCCGCCGTGTACATGGGCGCACTGGAGCCGGTGGGTGACGGCTCCGGCTGGCGCAAACTGTGGAAGGGCACCGGCGTCATCCTGCTCATATACGGCGCCCTGATGCTGGCCGGCGTCGCCACCGGCGGCAAGGACACCCTGCAACCCCTGCACGGCATGGCCATGAGCGCCGGCATGGGCAGCGCCACGGGCACCACACAAAGCAGCGAACTGCAGTTCAAAAAGGTCAAGGGCCTGCAACAACTGGAACAGGAAATCGCCGCCGCCAACGCCGCCGGCAAGCCGGTGATGCTCGACTTCTATGCCGACTGGTGCGTCTCCTGCAAGGAAATGGAGAAATACACCTTCTCCGACCCCGGCGTGCAACAGGCCCTGCAGGGCGTGGTCTTGCTGAAGGCCGACGTCACCCTCAACGACGCCACGGACAAGGCCCTGCTGAAACACTTCGGCCTCATCGGCCCGCCCGCCATCCTGTTCTTCGGTGCCGATGGCGAAGAACATCGCGCCTGGCGCATGGTCGGCTTCATGCCGGCGGCGGAATTCCGCGACCACGCCACCCAGGCCTTCCGCTGATCCACACGCCGTAGCCATCATGAAAAACCCCCTTCGTCTCGCCGCCTATGCACTGACCTTTGTCGTCGGCATGTGGGGTGGCAACCTGCTGATCCAGAAACTCAGCGGCAACGCCGCCGGCCAGGAGGCCGCCGAGGCCATGCTCAACCAGCCCGCACCGGACTTCAGCCTGCCCGACATCGACGGCAGGGTGCGCAACGCCGGGGAATGGGACGGCAAGGTGCGGGTCGTCAACTTCTGGGCCACCTGGTGCCCGCCCTGCCGCAGCGAGACGCCCATGTTCGTCGAGATGCAGGAAAAATACGGCGCCGCCGGCCTGCAATTCATCGGCATCGCCATCGACGACGCCGACAAGGTGCAGGACTTCATGGACACCTACGGCATCAACTACCCGATGCTGATCGGCGACGCCAACGCCATCGAGGTGGCCAAGCAATACGGCAACCGCTTCGGCGCCCTGCCCTACACGGTCATCATCGACCGCCAGGGGCAGATTCGTCATGTACAACGCGGCGAACTCACGCAGGAAACTGCCGAAAACGTGTTCCGCAAGCTACTCTAGAGCCCCCGGCAAATCGCCACACTTTGCGGCGATCATGCAAATAACGGCGCGGATCAGCCGGAAACGTGCCGGCTCATGGACAATTCACCATGAATTGGCCATAATCGCGCCAAATGGGGACAGCGCATCAGAGCCCCGCCAGATTTCCGGCGTTCGAAACACCGATTCACCTGTTGGCAGGTTCATTCTTCTCACCGCGAAGCAGACATGGCGAACATCCTGGTTCTCAACGGTCCCAACCTCAATCTGCTCGGCAGTCGCGAGCCGGAACACTACGGTCGCACCACGCTGGCCGATATCGACCAACGCCTGCAACAACAAGCCCGGCAGGCCGGCCACAACCTGAGCTGCCTGCAAAGCAACGCGGAGAGTGAGTTGGTGGAGCGCGTGCACCGGGCGCGCGACGAAGACGTCGCCTTCATCATCATCAACCCGGCCGCCTTCACCCATACCAGCGTCGCCCTGCGCGATGCGCTGTCGGCGGTGGCGATCCCCTTCATCGAAGTCCACCTGTCCAATATCCACGCCCGCGAGGCCTTTCGCCAGCATTCCTATTTTTCGGATCTGGCCATGGGCGTGATCAGCGGACTGGGCGCACAGGGTTACGAATTGGCGTTAGACGCCGTTATGCAAAAATTATCAAGCCACTGAATTCAACCTACATCGAGCAACAAGATCATGGATATCCGAAAAATAAAGAAACTCATCGAGCTGTTGGAAGAGTCCGACATTGCCGAGCTGGAAATTCACGAAGGCGAGGAGTCCGTGCGCATCAGCCGCTACGGCAGCGCCGCGCCTGCACCCGCACCGGTAGCGGTCGCCGCGCCTGCACCCGCGGCAGCGCCGGCGCCGGCGGAAGCCGAAGCGGAACCCGCCGCCATTAAGGGTCACACCGTCAACGCACCGATGGTCGGCACCTTCTACCGCGCCGCCTCGCCGGGCGCCGCGCCCTTCGTCGAGGAAGGCCAGACGGTCAAGGTCGGCGACACCCTCTGCATCATCGAGGCAATGAAGCTGCTGAACCAGATCGAGGCCGACAAGGCCGGCGTGGTCACCGCCATCCTGGTCGAGAACGGCCAGCCGGTGGAATACGGCGAACCCATGTTCGTCATCGAATAATCGCAGGCCCAACTGCAATCAGTCATACAACCCGGCAGCCGGCCCCGCGCACCGCGCGGCGCATGAAGACACCGTGATGTCGCTGCACCGATACCTACGAGAGCGTTTACCCAGCCATGTTTGACAAGATAGTCATCGCCAACCGCGGCGAGATCGCATTACGAATCCTTCGCACCTGCAAGGAAATGGGCATCGCCACCGTGGCCGTGCACTCCAGCGCCGACCGCGACCTGAAGCACGTGCGCCTGGCCGACGAATCCGTCTGCATCGGCCCGCCCCCCTCCGCCGACAGCTACCTCAACATCCCCGCCATCATCAGCGCCGCCGAGGTCACCGACGCCATGGCCATCCATCCCGGCTACGGCTTTCTGGCGGAAAACGCCGATTTCGCCGAGCGCGTCGAACAAAGCGGCTTCGCCTTCATCGGTCCGCGCCCGGAGACCATCCGCCTGATGGGCGACAAGGTCTCCGCCATCGAATCCATGAAGGCCTCCGGCGTGCCCTGCGTGCCCGGCTCCGATGGCCCCCTGGGCGACGACCCGGAGACCAACGTCAAGCTGGCGCGCAAGATCGGCTACCCCATCATCATCAAGGCCGCGGCCGGCGGCGGCGGGCGCGGCATGCGCGTGGTGCACAGCGAGGCGGCCCTGCTCAACGCCATCTCCCTGACCCGCGCCGAGGCCCAGGCGGCCTTCGGCAGCGACGTGGTGTACATGGAGAAATACCTCGAAAACCCGCGCCACATCGAGATCCAGGTACTGGCCGACCAGCACGGCAACGCCATCCACCTGGCCGAGCGTGACTGCTCCATGCAGCGCCGCCACCAGAAGGTGGTGGAAGAGGCCCCCGCCCCCGGCATCACCCCGGAATTGCGCGCCGAGATCGGTGGCCGCTGCGCCGAGGCCTGCCGCAAGATCGGCTACCGCGGCGCCGGCACCTTCGAATTCCTCTACGAGAACGGCGAGTTCTACTTCATCGAGATGAACACCCGCGTGCAGGTGGAACACCCGGTGACGGAGATGATCACCGGCGTCGACCTGATCAAGGAACAGATCCGCGTCGCCGCCAACGAAAAGCTCAGCTACACCCAGGACGACATCATCGTCCGTGGCCACGCCTTCGAATGCCGCCTCAACGCCGAGGATCCGGAGACCTTCATGCCCAGCCCCGGCACCATCAGCCAGTTTCATTCGCCGGGTGGCCTCGGCGTGCGCGTCGATTCACACATCTACAATGGCTACCGCGTGCCGCCCTATTACGACTCCATGATCGGCAAGCTCATCGTCCACGGCGACAGCCGCGAAACCGCCATGGCACGCATGCGCACCGCCCTCGGCGAGTGCGTCATCGAAGGAATCAAGACCAACATCCCGCTGCACCAGGACATCTTCAGCGACGCCGCCTTCCAGGCCGGCGGCACCAACATCCACTACCTGGAAAAGAAGCTGGGACTTTGAAAAGCAATGTTTAGTGTCGAGTGCTTGGTCTTGAATCACTAAACATTCAACACTCAACACCAAGCACTGAATTTATGTCCTGGCTCCAACTCACCCTCGAAACCTCCCCCGCCGATGCCGAGCGCATCAGTGACGCCTTGAGCGGTCTCGGCGCGGCGGCGGTGACCCTGCAGGACGGCGCCGATCAGCCGCTCTACGAGCCACCGCCGGGGGAGACGCCACTGTGGTCGGCGACGCGGGTAGTCGGACTGTTCGCGGCGGACACCGAGATGGCGGACATCACCGCGCGCCTCCGCGCCCAACTGGAAATGGACGACCTGCCGCCATGGCGCGTGTCACCACTGGAGGACAAGGACTGGGAGCGCGAATGGATGGACAGCTTCCAGCCCATGCGCTTCGGCCAGCGCCTGTGGATCGTACCCAGCTGGCACACCGCGCCCGACCATGACGCCATCAATATCCTGTTAGACCCGGGCCTCGCCTTCGGCACCGGCACCCACCCCACCACTGCCCTGTGTCTGCAATGGCTGGATGAGCACGGCGCCGACCACGCCGAGGTCATCGACTACGGCTGCGGCTCCGGCATCCTCGCCGTGGCGGCCCTGAAGCTGGGCGCCGGCCACGTGTGGGCAGTGGACAACGACCCGCAGGCGCTCATCGCCAGCCGCGACAACGCCGCCAACAACGCGCTCGGCAAGCACCTCGACGCCGTCGCCCCCGGCGGCCTGCCGGACGGCCTGCGCACAGACTTGCTGCTCGCCAACATCCTCGCCCAGCCGCTGCTGGCGCTGGCGGAAGAATTTGCCCGCCGGGTCGAGCCCGGCGGCCACATCGTCCTCTCCGGCATCCTCGAGCACCAGGCCGCAGGCATCAGCCGCCACTACGCCCAGTGGTTCGACATGGATCCCGCCGCGCAGCAGGAAGAATGGATCCGCCTCAGCGGTCGGCGCAGACCCTGACCCCACCACGTCCTCAACCCTCAACTTTCCCCCTCCGCTGCCGAAAAGAGTAGGCAACGCCCCACGAGCCACAAGAAAGACCGATGAATCCGCTAAAACTGCGCCTGCCCATCCCGGCGCACGCCGATATCGCACAACGGGCACCCCGTCCCGAGGAGATCCGCGACTGGCTGGCCAGCCTTCCCGCCCATGACCCCGCCGCCAACCTGATCCAGGTCGCGGCCCTGCTGGTGCGCTACAACCAGCACACCCTGCCGACCTCACAACGCTTCGAGGCCATGCAGGTCCTGCAACCCTGGATCATGCAGCAGCTCCCCGCCCTGCAGCAGAAGTACCGCGACCAGTCCCTGCCCCTGACAGCCAAATTGCAAACCCTGGCCGACGAGGTCTTCGACCTGCTCGACAACCTGGCGCAGGGCTACAAGCAGGTCATCAGCGACGCCATCAGCGATGCCGACGCCGACGACCTCAGCCCCGACGACTTCCTGCTGGCCCTGCGCCAGACCATCGAACAGAACGGCCTGCTGATGCTGGAGGCCTACGCCCAGTACCGCAGCGCACCCGCCGGCCTGTGGGGCGAACTGCATCGCCTCTACGCCCTCGCCGAGCGCAACGGCCTCAACACCATGGCCATCAATGCCAGCGACGCCAACGGCCAGCCCCTGACCACCATCCAGCACGCCTACCTGCGCATCGTCCTGCTGGGACTGGCACAGCCCTACCGGCTGCTGCCCGGACAGGCCGACATCCTCTACGGCTTCCTGCGCCAGTGGACCATCGGCTGCCGCATGGTAGAGAAAAAGGGCACCCTCGCCGAGGCCGGCGACTGCGTGGTGGACCTGGCCGGCAGCCAGCCGCCGGAAATGGCCACCCAGCAGACCCGCTTCCGCCCCGTCGACGGCCGCTTCCTCGACATCAGCGCCCTGCGCAAGCGGGTGGAGGAGATCAGCCGGCAAACGGCCGGCGGCAGCACACCGTCGCTGGCCGAGCGCCTGCGCCGCGACCTGCTGATCCAGCTGTGCCATGTCTGGCAGGGCCGGGGCGAGCGCCAGAGCGAGCGCCAGGCCGATGGCCAGCAGACCTACATGATGTGCATCGGCCTCGGCGCCGCCCACCACCAGGTCAGCAACGAGGCCGACTTCACCCCGGAAGAGGACGAGGACGACTACCACCGCCCCCGAAAAAGGGACAATCGCCTGTCATTGCAGGCCAGGGACGATTCACCCGCGCGGATCACGACCAAGACCGCCGATGGCCGCGAGGCCACCCGCGTGTCCCGATTCACCACCGATGCGGACGTCTGGGACGCCGTGCACGACACCCAGCTCCATGCACGCGTGCTGCGCGAATCCGCCATGGCCGGTTACGCCGTCGAGCCCTGGCTGTGCATCAACCGCAGCGACGGCGGCATCGCCCTGCAGCGCATGCCCGACAACCGCGCCCGCACGCGGGTGGGGGTGCTGACGGCCTATCGGCACGAACACGAACCAAGCCACTGGCACATCGGCACCGTGCGCTGGCAGCAGATCGACCGGCAGGGCCGGCTGGAGCTGGGCATCAAGTCACTGGGCAATCACATGGCCGCCGTGGCGGTACGCGCCATCGGCGGCGCCGGCAGTGGCGGCGAATACTTTCGCAGCCTGCTGATCGACTTCAGCGACACCCAAGGCCATACCGGCAAGGGCCTGCTGGCGCCCGTCAGCATCTATGACATCGGCACCCTGCTGGTGCTGAACCTGAAGACCGACATGCAATACGTGCGCCTCACGCACATTATCGAGACCACCAGCGCCTTCACCCTGTTCGCCTTCAAGAACATCGAAATGCCACCGCAGGAAAAGGCGCGGGTGCAGGGCCTGCCGCACAGAGACTGAGCCCCCTTCGTCCACGGCACGCCCGCCAATCCGAGGAACGGGGAGTACAGCGACACACCCCGCGTCGCGCTATAATGGCGGCCCGTGAAGCAGCACAAAGACGGATACCCGCACCTCATGTACACCCAATGCCCCCATTGCCAGGCCTACTTCGAGGTCACCGCCGACCAGCTCAAGGTGGGCGAAGGGGACGTCCGCTGCGGACAGTGCCTGTCCATCTTCAATGCCCTGCTGTATCTCAGCGAACAACTGCCCGACTGGAAAGAGGAAGACGCCAGCCAATATAGCGACTGGGCAAAGGGCAATCCCCCACCCGCCAGCGAGCCGGCGCCCGAGGAAAACAGCGACACCGCCCCGCCACACACGGCGACGGAACCGGACACGGCAGCGGTGGAACCCTCACCCACCAGCGGCCCCGGGCCGACGCTGGGCGACATCGACGCCGTGGCCGCCGACCTGGACCCGCACATCGGCGCGCCGCCGCGCCGCGCCGGCCTTGAGCGCGTCGACGAATTCACCAGCCAGCAGATCGAGGCCATCGAACTCCCCGACGACTGGCTGGACGAACCGCCGGAAAAGATACTGGCCGACACCCTGCCCACCAAGGCGTCACGACAAAGCGACACCAACACCGCGCCCGCAGACACCTCAACACACACCCCCACACCGGCCGAACCCGTCCAGCAACACGGCGAGGAAAAGCCGCCGGGCGAAACCATCGCCGAGCCGCTGATCGCCGAAGCCGAGCCGACCAATGCCGAGCGCGACCCCACGGCGAACCTCCCCGCCCCCCTGCGGCGTCAGCTGCAGGAAGAGAAGGCCGCCAGCCTGCGCCCGCCGGCAACGCCCTGGGTGCTCGGCAGCCTGCTGCTGGTGCTGGTGTTCCTCGCCCAAGCCAGCTACTTCTATCGCGACGAACTGGCCCTGCGCAAACCCGAGCTGCGCCCCTGGCTGGAACAGGCCTGCGCCTACCTGAACTGCAGCCTGCGCCCACCGCCGGCCCGCGCGCACATCGACATCCTCGGCTGGGACGTGCGCTCCCTGCCCGACGCCCCGCAGGCGCTGCTCGCCAGCACCACCCTGGTCAACAAGACCCCGCGGCCGCAGCCCTACCCGCTGCTGACCCTGCGCTTCTCCGACATGAACGGCGCCCCGGTGGCGCAGCGCCGCTTCCTGCCCCGCGAATACCTGCCCGCCGGCACCGACATCCAGGCCGGCATGCCCCCGGACACCCCGGTGCCCGTAGAACTGGCCCTGGTAGATCCCGGCAAACGGGCGGTCAACTTTGAATTTCATACCGAACCGGTCGATCTGGCGCAATAATTGCCGTGCCGCCGTCCGCCCCGGCGGATGAGGCGCGGACAGAAAAATTGTCTAAAAAATCGCCAGATTTACGCCTTATCACCTTGTCTCTCCGCCTTGCCAGGGAGTAGTATTGTCGACCCGATTTCCCCCGGGGATCCCGACAAAAACACCCCGTTTTGACCACTGCCCACAGTGATCGAAACCGGCAAAAGGCGACACACCTCTCGATGCAGATCGGCCCCTACAAGCTGTCCAACCCACTGCTGCTGGCCCCCATGGCGGGCGTCACCGACCGCCCCTTCCGCCAGCTGTGCAAGCGTCTCGGCGCCGGCATGGCGGTGTCCGAGATGGTCTCCTCCAACTCCCTGCTGTGGGGCTCGGAAAAGACCAAACGACGCGCCAATCACGACGGCGAGACCGATCCGCGCTCGGTGCAGATCATGGGCGCCGACCCCAAACTGATGGCCGAAGCGGCGCGCTACAACGCCGACAACGGCGCGCAGATCATCGACATCAACATGGGCTGCCCGGCGAAAAAGGTATGCAACGTCGCCGCCGGCTCCGCGCTGCTGCGCGACGAAACGCTGGTCGGACAGATCCTCGACGCCGTGGTGGCCGCCGTAGAGGTGCCGGTAACGCTGAAGATCCGCACCGGCTGGGACACCCACCATCGCAATGGCGTGGCCATCGCACGCATCGCCGAGAGCGCCGGCATCCAGGCCCTGGCGGTGCACGGCCGCACCCGCGCCTGCGCCTACCGGGGGGAAGCGGAATACGACACCATCGCCGCCATCAAGGCCGCCATCGGCATCCCGGTGATCGCCAACGGCGACATCACCACGCCGGAAAAGGCCAAGATGGTGCTGGACTACACCCGGGCGGATGCCGTAATGATCGGCCGCGCGGCCCAGGGGCGCCCCTGGATCTTCCGCGAGGTCGACCACTACCTGCAGACGGGTGAAAGATTGCCGGAACCCACACTCGCGGAAGTGCGGGACATCCTGCTCGAACACCTCGAAAACCTCTACGCCTTCTATGGCGAACATGCCGGCGTGCGCATCGCCCGCAAACACATCTCGTGGTACAGCAAGGGACAACGGCACGGCGCTGCCTTCCGCCAGGCAGTCAACAAAGTAGAAACCGTCGAAGAACAATTCCAGATCACAAAAGACTTCTTCGGCGAATGCTTGGTTCGGGAGGAACTAGCCGCATGACACACATCCAGACCCTGACCGCCGAGGGGCCGGCAACCGACAGCATGATCACCGAAGGATTGCAGAACACCTTGCAGGAGACAGAGGATCCGGCGCCCCTCGCCAGCGAGTCGCCGGACGACGACATCGGCGACAGACCCGTCGCCGCCCCGCGGCCGCTCGGCCAGCACGTCAAGCGCATGCTGGAAGACTACTTCCGCGAACTCGACGGCCACGCGCCCACCGACCTCTACCAGATGGTGCTGAGCGCGGTCGAGCAGCCGATGCTGGAGGCCGTCCTGCAGCACACCCGCGGCAACCAGAGCAAGGCCGCCAGCCTGCTGGGCCTCAACCGCGGCACCCTGCGCAAGAAACTCAAGCAGTACGACATCAACTGAGCGGCGCACGACCTCCGCGTCGGCAACGGCGGCTGTGGAGGTATCGTGAAGCGCCGGTCTTGCGTCCGCGAATGAACGCAAATACACGCGAATGGCGCCGGGCAATGCCCCCGAACACCTGTTTCAACAACAAGTTGCACCCATTGGCGTGCATTTTCGGACCCTGACCCGGCCCATCGCCAAACCCGGAACCATCACCTCGAGAACCACACCATGAACGCCATCACCCGCGCCCTCATCAGCGTCTCCGACAAGACCGGCATCCTCGACTTCGCCCGCGAACTGCACGGGCGCGGCGTGGAGATCCTCAGCACCGGCGGCACCGCGAAACTGCTCGCCGACAACGGCGTGCCGGTGGTCGAGGTATCCGACTACACCGGCTTCCCCGAGATGATGGACGGCCGCGTCAAGACCCTGCATCCAAAGATCCACGGCGGCCTGCTGGGCCGGCGCGGCACCGACGAGCAAGTGATGGCCGAACACGGCATCGCCCCCATCGACCTGGTGGTGGTCAACCTCTACCCCTTCGAGCAGACCGTGGCGCGCGAAGACTGCGACCTCGCCCTGGCCACCGAGAACATCGACATCGGCGGCCCCACCATGCTGCGCGCCGCGGCCAAGAACCACGCCGCCGTCACCGTGGTGGTGGACGCCGCCGACTACGCCACCGTGCTGGCGGAGATGACGGCCTACGACGGCGCGGTCTCCGACGCCACCCGCTACAGCCTGGCGGTGAAGACCTTCGAGCACACCGCCCACTACGACGGCGCCATCGCCAACTACCTGGGCGCCATCGACCTCGACGGCCACAAGGCCGACTTCCCGCGCACCTGGAATACCCAGTTCCGCAAGAAGCAGGACATGCGCTACGGCGAGAACCCGCACCAGAAGGCCGCCTTCTACGTCGAGCACCAGCCCGCCGAGCCGGGCGTCGCCACCGCCGAGCAGCTGCAGGGCAAGGCACTGAGCTTCAACAACATCGCCGACACCGACGCCGCGCTGGAATGCGTCAAGCAGTTCGAGCAGCCCGCCTGCGTCATCGTCAAACACGCCAACCCCTGCGGCGTGGCCGTGGCCGACAGCATCCACGCCGCCTACGACCGAGCCTACCGCACCGACCCCACCTCCGCCTTCGGCGGCATCATCGCCTTCAACCGCCCGCTGGACGCCTTCACCGCGCGCGACATCATCGAACAGCAGTTCGTGGAAGTGATCATCGCCCCCAGCATCGACGACGACGCCCGCCAGGTGCTGGCGGAGAAGAAGAACGTGCGCGTACTGGCCTGCGGCGACTGGCTGCCCGAGCGCGCCCCGGGCTGGGACTACAAACGCGTCAACGGCGGCCTGCTGGTGCAGGACCGCGATCTGGGCATGGTCACCAAGGACCAACTAAAAGTAGTGACCCAGCGCGCGCCCACGGCACAGGAGCTGCGCGACCTGCTGTTCACCTGGCAAGTGGCCAAGTTCGTCAAATCCAACGCCATCGTCTACGGCCGCGACGGCATGACCATCGGCGTCGGCGCCGGGCAGATGAGCCGCGTCTACTCCGCCCGCATCGCCGCCATCAAGGCCGCCGACGCCGGCCTGGAAGTAAAGGGCTCGGTCATGGCCTCCGACGCCTTCTTCCCCTTCCGCGACGGCCTCGACTCCGCCGCCGAGGTAGGCGTCACCGCCGTCATCCAGCCCGGCGGCTCCATGCGCGACGAGGAAGTGATCGCGGCCGCCGACGAACACGGCATCGCCATGGTGTTCACCGGCATGCGCCACTTCCGGCACTGAGGGG
>JALSHB010000134.1 GCA_026982475.1 Chromatiales bacterium | reverse complement strand
CCGCCCTGCCCCACTGCTCCAGTTCGACGCCGTAGTTCAGCACGCGCAACGGGTCGTTGACCATGCCGACGAGGAAGGACTGGGTGGTGTAGTTCGAGAATTCGTTGTCGATGTGCGCCTGCGCGGCGGAAAACAGCAGTCGCGGGCCGCCGATGGCGAGGTCGAGATCGAGATACAGGTCACGGCGGCCGTCGTCGCCGGCGCTTCCCTCCACGCTCAGCTGCGAGGGCAGCTCGTCCGACGCCGCCAGCGGCGCGCCGGCGCACAGCAGCGCCAGGCCGCACAGTGCGCGGCAGGCGGCCCTTTTCAAACGGACACATGCAAACGACAAGGCTTCCCCCTGACAGCGATCAGCGGGAAGATTGTACCCCGATGTACCCCCGTACTCCCGGCGCGACGCCTCAGCGGCGCATCTGCTGGCGCAGCTCCCGACGCTGACGGGGGGTCAGGTGGCGATTGTGCTCACGGCGCTCGATGAAGTGACGGCGTTGCTGCGGCGTCAGGCTGCGCCAGCGTTCACGCAGCCGCTGGCGCTGCGCGGCGGGCAGGCGGCGGAACTCGCGGTACTGCTCGCGCAGGTGGCGGCGCTCGGCCGGTGGCAGGGTCATGAAACGTTCGAAGCGCTGGCGCACGCGGGCGCGTTGTTGCGGCGGCAGTTTCTTCCAGTGCTCGAAGCGCTGCTTGAGCCGTGCCCGCTGCGCCGCGTCCAGCTGCGTCCAGCGCGCCGCGCCCTTGCGCAGTTTCTGCCGGCGCTCGGCGGGCAAGGTGTCCCAGCTGTCCGCCAGTGGCGCCAGCAGCTTGCGCTCCTGCCGGCTCAGGTCGTTCCAACCGATGGCGGCGGCACCATCGCCGGCGCTGGCGGCCAGCGGCGCCAGCAGGATCAGTACCATTACGATGGCTCTAGTCATCATTATTGTCTACCTCTGTGTCCTTCGCCCCGGCCGGCGCTGCGGGCGGCTCTTCGGCCTCCAGCGCCTCGAGCATCTGCACGGGGTCGATCCATTCGCCATCGGCGTCTTCCCAGCTGCCGAGGAATTCCAGCAGCGCCAGATCCGGCGCCTCGCGGTCTTCATCCGCCGCCATCACCGCCGGCGACAGGGACAGCAGCCCCAGCGCCAACAGGCAAGCACCGCGGCTAGCCATTGTCGTCTTCCAGCGGCGGCGCGCCGGCCGCGATCCAGGCGTAGAATTCCAGATCGGCGTAGAACGCCGGGTCGGCCTCGTCGCTGAGCAGGGCGATATCCTCCAGCGCGTCGAGGCTGCCGGCGAGGGGCGGCGTCCGCCACAGGCCGACGCTCAGCACCGCCACCGCGGCGGCCACGGCCAGGCCGCCGGCCGGCAGCAGCCACAGCGGCCGGCGGCGGCCGGCAGCGGCCAGGGCCTCGCGGCGGGCGGCGGCCAGGCGCGTCCGCGTGGCGCCGTCGACGCCTTGCTCGGCCTCGTCCAGGACGAGGCGGGTGCGTCGCAGAAAGTCATCCTGCCGTTCACTCATGGCCAGTGATCCTCCAGTTTGTCGCGCAGCGTCTGCACCGCGCGGGAATAATGTGTCTTGACGCTGCCGGCGCTGATGCCCATGGCGGCGGCGGTTTCCGCCACACTCAGGCCTTCCCACTGGCGCAACAGAAAGGCCTGATGCTGGCGCAGGGGCAGCGCCTGCAGGGCGGCGTCCAGGGCGTCGATGGCATGGCGCGAGGCCAGCCGCCCGTCCGGCCCGGGGTCCGGGCTGGCGATGGTGGTCTCCAGCGGGTCGCCGCCCGGCGCGTCGTCCGCCGACTCGCGGGCAAGGCCCAGCCATTGCCGCCAGCGATTGCGCACTTGGGTGCGCCGGTACCAATCGCGGATCACGCTCTGCACGATGCGCTGAAACAGTGGCCCCCACTCGGCCTCGGGACGGCCCGCGTAGGTCTTCACCAGGCGCAGCATGGCGTCCTGCACGATATCCAGGGCATCCTCACGGCTGCTGGTGGCGATCCAGGCCATGCGATAGGCGCGGCGCTCCACCCCGGCGAGAAAACGATCCATTGCCTGTGTTGATTCCAGCCCCAGTTCCCCTTCGAATCGTGCCGCCGCCCATTCTGACCGCGAGGGGCAAGGACTGTCTACGGCATCCACTTATCCCGATTAACGCGGCAGGACGCCATTGGTTGACACGGTCCTGAATCCGTGGATTCATGACGGCGCACGGCACACGCTCTTGGTTCCACAGCGGCTCAATAAATGCCCGCTTAACCGATGGGTGAAGCCAAGTTTTTCGATTCCACTGTGAAATCAATGTCATGCACTCTGTATCCGCCCTGAACCCACGGATTCAGGACGGTGTAAGATTCCACGCGCTGGCCCCGACAGAGAAAACCCATGAGCACACCGAAACAGGCATTCGCCGAACGTCTCAACGACGCCCTGGACAATATCCGCTTCCCCGCGCTGGGCAAGGGCCGGCTGAGCCGCCTGGCCGAGATCATCGGCAGCAGCCAGCAGGAAACGGACCGCTGGCTGAAGGGCGTTGCCTTCCCGCCCACCTCGGCGCTGGTCAAGCTGGCCGAACTGACCCAAACCCGCTCCAACTGGCTGCTGTCCGGCCACGGCGCCCCCTATGAGCCCGGCAGGCACCCACGCGGCGCGGGCAAGTTGGCGCCGGCGACGGGCAAGGAAAAACTCAGCAAGGAGGCGCTGGAGCTGGGACTGAAGTGGATGAAGCTGCCACGGCAGCAACGCCAGGCCATTGCGCGGGTGGTGGAGGAGTTGGTGGGGGAGGAGGACTGAGTGGTAGGAACGCCTTCAGGCGCGAA
>JALSHB010000133.1 GCA_026982475.1 Chromatiales bacterium | reverse complement strand
CGCCTTCAGGCGCGAAAGCCGGACGTGAAAAACCTTCGCGCCTGAAGGCGCTCCTACAGGTGCACTCAAGCCTGAAGCCCGAGGCCTCAGAAACGCATCACCACTCCGGCGGTGATGTCCGCCTGCAGCAGCGAGCTGGCGCCACTGATGGCGGCCGTGCACCCCCCGCTGCCGCAGAACAGGCTGCCGCTGTAATCGTTGAAGGGCAGCAACAGCCGGCCCTGCAGGTTCAGGCCGAGGTGTTTGCCGAGCATCGTCTGCATGCCCAGGCCGAAGTGCATGGAGAGGCGGGTTTCGCGGGAATAGTTCGCATCGCGCGGTGAAAAATGGGTCACGCCGAAGGTGCCCAGGCCGTAGGTCTGTAGCCTCCCCTCGCTGATCACCTTGGTGCCACCGAGCTGGTAGTGGTCCACGCGCATGTCGAACAGCGCCCGGCTTGTGTCGCCGAGGTCGGCCTTTTCCTCTACCGTGGTGTCGTAGGTGGTAAAGGAGAGCCGCAGCCGGGTGCTGCGGCTGCCGCGGTAGGGGAGGTCCAGGTTGACGCCGTAATCGGCCGCTTCGCGGATGCGCAGCCGGCCGTCGCGGGTCTCCACCGTGCCGCCGAAGACCCAGCCGACGAAGGGTGTGAGGGTGAATGTCTCCTGCGCGGCCAGGGCCGGCGCGCACAGCGCGCAGACCATCAGCAGCATCCATCTACCCGGCATCGCCATCTTCCGCCGCCCGCGCCTTTTGCTGCAGGGCCCACATCTCCGCATAACGCCCCTGCGCCGCCAGCAGTTCCTGGTGGCTGCCGCGCTCGATGATGCGCCCGGCATCCATCACCAGGATCTGGTCGGCGTCGACGATGGTGGACAGGCGGTGGGCGATGACCAGGGTGGTGTGGCCGCGGCTGGCCTGCTTCAGGGCGCCGAGGATGGCCTGCTCGGCGTGGCTGTCCAGGGCCGAGGTGGCCTCGTCGAAGATGAGGATCTGCGGCCGCTTGAGGATCGCGCGGGCAATGGCGACGCGCTGTTTCTCGCCGCCGGAGAGCTTCAGGCCGCGCTCGCCGACGCGGGTCTCGTAGCCCTCGGGCAGGCTCTCGACGAAGTCGTGCAGCTGGGCCAGCTTCGCCGCCTCGACCACCTCTTCGAAACGGGCATCCGGGCGCGCGTAGCGCAGGTTGTATTCGATGCTCTCGTTGAACAACACCGTGTCCTGCGGCACGATGCCGATGGCAGCGCGCAGGCTGGTCTGGGTGACGTCGCGGATGTCCTGGCCGTCGATGAGGATGCGTCCGCCACTGACGTCGTAGAAGCGGAACAGCAGCCGCGCCAGGGTGGACTTGCCGGCCCCGCTGTGGCCCACCACCGCCACCTTGCGCCCCGGCGGGATGGTGAAATCCACGTCGTGCAGGATGGGCCGCTCCGGCTGATAGGCGAAGTCGACGTGTTCGAAGCGCACCTCGCCGCGCTCGACCCGCAGTTCGCGGGCGTCCGGCTTGTCGGTGATTTCCGGCTTTTCGTCGAGCAGCTTCACCAACTGGTCCATGTCGGTGAGCGAGTGGCGCATCTGCCGGTAGACCATGCCGAGAAAGCCCAACGGCATGAACAGTTGCAGCAGGAAGGCGTTGACCAGCACGAAGTCGCCGATGCTCATGTCGCCATCGATGACCTCGCTGGCGGCGAAGAACATCACCACCGTCACGCCCACGGCGATGATCGCGGCCTGGCCGAAATTGAGCACAGAGATGGAGGCCTGGCTCTTCACCGCGTTGGCTTCCCACTGGTCGAGGGTGCGGTCGTTGCGCTCGATCTCCAGCCTTTCGTTGCCGAAGTATTTCACCGTCTCGTAATTCATCAGGCTTTCGATGGCCTGGTTGCTGGCCTCGGACTCGAAGCGGTTCATGGCCAGGCGGTATTCCATGCGCCAGTTGATCACGGCGAAGGTGAAGGCGATATAGGCCGCCACGCTGGCGAAGATCACCACGGCGAACACGGCGTCGTACTTGCTGAGCAGGATGGCCCCCACCAGGGTGAACTCCACCAGCACCGGCAGGATGCTGAAGGCCATGTAATTGAGGATGGTGCTGAGGCTGGCGGCGCCGCGCGCGAGGTCGCGGGAGATGGCGCCGGTCTTGCGCTCCAGGTGAAAGCGCAGCGACAGGCGGTGCAGGTGTTCCAGGGTGCGCAGGGTCAGGCGGCGCATGGCGCGGTAGCGCACGCGGGTGAACAGCACGTCGCGCAGCTCGCTGAACGCGGAACTGCCCAGCTTGGCCAGGCCATAGGCCAGCAGCAGACCCACGGGCAGGGCGGCGAGGACCTGGTCCACGCTCACGTCGAGGCGGTCCACCAGCCCCTTGAGGGCCAGCGGCACGCCCACGTTGGCCACCTTGGCCAGCACCAGACAGCCCAGCGCCAGCAGCACCCGACCGCGGTATTCCCACAGATAGGGCAGCAGGGCGCGGATGTTGGCCCAGTCGTTGCGATCGGCGCTGGGCGCCGCCGTGTAGCGATAGTGTGCGGACATGCAATATCCCCGTTTTTCTCGTGCCATTCGCCGCCTGCGGGCGGGGCGTCACTATAGATCCGGCGTCCGCCAATTGCACGGCGGGCTGCAAAAAAAACTAAATCTGACCCCAAAGGCGCCGATAGGAGGGGCAGCCCTACCAATACGGATGGCCAGACATACCCCACGCGATGGACTGACGCCGATGTGCTTCCAGTCCATCCCCGGAAAGAAAGTGAACGAGTGATGCCCAACCCCCGCATCTTGATAGTGGCCCTGCTGCTCACTGCCACACCGACCATTGCCTCGACCCAGCCTGAGGCGGAGGCCCGCTTCGAGCGCGGACAAAAACTGTTCACCACCTACTGCTCCCGCTGTCACGGCGAGAACGCCGACGGCGAGGGGCGCATGGTCAAGCGGCTGTACCGCAGACTGAAGACCCAACTGCCGAGCAATTTCACCCTCGGCATCTATGCGGACCGCCCGGCGGAATACCTGCGCAAAATCATTGCCAATGGCGGCGAAAACCATTCCATGAGCAAGTACATGCCGCCCTTCGGCGAGGAATTGTCCGCCGAAAACATCGATGACCTGGTGCACTTCGTCAAGAAGGCGCCGGAAACATACGCCCGTCGCACCGATCCATAGACGGATCCGGTGTAGAACCTGCTCATGAAAAAGATTGGAGTCTGTCGGATTTGGGCAATCGTAGCGAGCATGGTGGGAGAGCGAGTCAAAATGTTACCGATTTTGAGGCGAATAGTGATTCTATTTAACGAAAAATCGGGAACATTTTGGCCGCTCTCCCACCAGCGCAGTAGATTGTTCCCAAACCCGACAGACTCCAGCGACTGCGCATTTCAGAGGAACCCGTCGTGTTAGAGACTCTCGTAAAAGCTTTGTCCCATATTGGCTGGCGCACCAAGATACTCGGCCTGTCGGGCCTGTACATCCTGCTGATTCTGGCGGTCGGCCTGTTTGGCACCTACACCATCCACCAAAAAAACCTGAATATGGAAAGCATGGTCAAGGAGGCGCAGCCGCGGGTCGACCTCGCCACCAACGCGCGTCTCGCGGTCGTGGATCTGGGCCGTGCCCTGGCCAACGTCATCGCCGCCGAACAGAAGGAGGAAATCCGCCATGAATCGGTGGCGGCGATTCGCGCCCTTTCCGTCCTCGACGAGCAGGTGCAGACCCTGGCCGCCAATCTTCCCGACAGCCAGGAGGTCAAACAGCTGACGCCGCTGATCGAGAAACTGCGCCCGACCCAAATGCAGGTGATCAGGGCGGCAAAGAAAAATCATGACAGCGAGGCCATGGAACAGATGCGGAGCATCACTGAAGACTCGCAAAGGATCGACGAACTTTCCCAACAGCTGGTCGAAAAGGAACGCGGCAAGCTGTTCGAGATGCAGCGTATCTCCAGTGAAAACAGCCGCACCGTGATCGCCGCCATGGCGGCGATCATCGGCGTCGGCGTGGTCATCGGCATACTCGCCAGCCTGCTCGCGGCCTACCTGGTCACCAAGCCCCTGGGGATGATCGAGAAAACCATGACCGCGGTCGCCGACGGTGACCTGCGGGTGAATATCGATGACGCCGGCAGCGACGAGATCGGCCGCACCGTCAACGCCATCAGCCGCACCGTGCACAACCTGCACGAGATCATTTCCAAGATCCGCAGCGGTGCCATGCAGCTGAGTGAACAGTCGAACCAAGTGGGCCAGGCCGCCGAAGTGGTCAATGAAGTCTCCACCAAGCTGCACGACAGCGTGGTGGAAATCCAGGATGACACGGCCCTGGTCACCTCGGTGACCAACGACGTCGCCAGCCGGCTGGGAGAGACCGCCGAGGCGGCGCAACAGACCTCCAGGGCGACCCGCGAGGCCTCCGAGCAGCTGTTGGCCACGGTCAGGGAGTTCGAACGATTCCAGGCCGACATGGAGAGCACCGCCAAGGCCACACGAGAACTGTCGACGGCGGCCGATGAGGTCACCAGCATCACCGACACCATCCGCGACATCTCCTCGCAGACCAACCTGCTGGCCCTCAATGCCGCCATCGAGGCGGCGCGCGCCGGAGAACACGGGCGCGGCTTCGCCGTCGTCGCCGACGAGGTGCGCCAGCTGGCCAAGCGCACCGAGGAGGCGACATCGGAAATCTCCGGCCTGGTCGAGGGTATTTCCGGCAGCGTCAGCACCACCGTCGAGGCGCTGGAAAACAGCGTCGGCAATGCCAAGTCCAACATCGACCGCCTCACCAGCCTGGCCGAGGAGACCACCCTCAGCAGCCAGCGGGTACAGGAAATGCGCAGCAGCATGATGGAAGTGGACAGCCTGATGGAATCGCAGGGTCAGGCCGTGCAACGCATCACGACCACCGTCTCGACACTGGTCGGCGTTTCATCCAATGCCAACCAGCAAACCGTCGAACTCAGCGAACTGTCGGGCAATCTGGATGCCGCCGCCGCGGACCTCAACAAGGTAGTCGACAGATTCAACCTGTGATATCGGGCTGCCAACACAAAAGACCCGGACAAACTTATCTTGATGGCCTATTATCCGTTAGGCCATAAAATGGCTCGATCCTGCAACGATTGCAGGCTGGAAAATGATCAGAAAGAGAGAGGAGACCTCATGAAAACACATTCCACATTGACCCGCAAACTGCTGCTGATTGCCTGCCTGGGGGCCAGCGCCACAGGCGCGCAGGCGGCGGAAGACTACAGCAGTTTTCTGAGGCCTGCCGAAATTCCCCAGCCGGACAACAACCGCATTACCAGCGCGCGCGTCGAGCTGGGCAAGATGCTGTTCTTCGATCCCCGCCTCTCCGGCTCCAACTGGATCAGCTGCGGCACTTGCCACAACCCCACCCTCGGCTGGTCCGATGGCCTGCCCACCGCCATCGGCCACGACATGCAGGTCTTGAAACGCGCCACCCCCACCATTCTCAACACCGCCTATCAGCCCCTGCAGTTCTGGGATGGCCGTGCGCGTACGCTGGAAGAACAGGCCATCGGACCGATCAAGGCCGCCGGTGAAATGAACCAGGACATGGATGAACTGATCAAGGAACTCTCCGCCCTCAAGGGCTACCGCGACGCCTTCGAAGATGCCTATCCCGGCGAGGGCATCACCGAGAACACCATCGCCAAGGCCCTGGCCACCTACGAGCGCACCATCGTTTCCACCGAGTCACCCTTCGACCGCTGGGTGAAGGGTGAGACCCACGCCATGAGCAAGGAGGCGCAAGAAGGCTTCGAGGTATTTCTCGGCAAGGGCCGCTGCGTGTTGTGTCACAGCGGATTCAACTTTACCGACAACGGCTTCCACAACCTGGGCCTGAAGAACGACGACGACCCGGGGCGCTATGGAATTCGCAAGATCAAGATCCTCAAGGGCGCCTTCAAGACACCCACCCTGCGTGATGTCGCATTGACCGCACCCTATATGCACAACGGCGCCTACAAGACGCTGGAGGAAGTGGTCGACCACTACGACCGGGGTGGCGATACCAAGGACAATCTTTCCCCCAACATGCAGCCACTGCACTTGAGCGCCAGCGAAAAGGCCAGCCTGGTGGCCTTCATGAAGGCACTGACGGGTGAACCCGCACCGGTCAGCCTGCCCCGCCTGCCCACCGAATAACCGCGAATTCAAGGAGACAACCATGCACAAATCGTCCAGACAGAAACTGCTTCGCATCGCCGCCATCGCTACCGCCTTGCTCGCCGCCAGCGTCGCGCAGGCCGCCGAGGTCGTGGTCGACCAACTCAACAAGACCTTCGTCATCGAGGGCAACAAGGTCGAAGCAATCAGCATAAATGTCGGCGATACCCTGCGTTTTCGAAACGACGACCCGTTCTTTCACAACATCTTTTCACTGTCGGACCTGAAGACCTTTGACCTGGGCTCCTTCCCCCAGGGACAGTCCAAGACGGTCACCTTCGACAAGGCCGGAACGGTGGAAGTGGAATGCGCCATTCACCCGGAGATGTACATGGAGGTCACGGTGAAATGAAAACGACGCTCTCCATGAGCATCACGGTGGCGCTGTGCCTTTTCAGCGCCACCCTGCTGAGCCCTGTGGCGCAGGCGGACAGCCGCAAGGCAGTCAAGAAGGAGCTTTCGAAACCCGTTATTCGTGGTGGTATCGTGTTCAAGAATTACTGCAAGCTGTGTCACGGCGAGCGGGCCGATGGCATTGCACGGGCGGCAAAACTGTATGGCGTCGACAACCTGACCATCAAGCCCGCGGACCCTGACTACTACTTCAAGATAATCCGTGGCGGCGGCCTCGCGGTTGGAAAATCGGAATTCATGCCCCCGTGGCAACACGAACTGTCGGAAGAACAGATCAGAGATGTCGTCGCCTATCTTCAAATAGCCACCGACAGCGTGCGCCGTGGCGAGGTGGTATTCAAGACCAACTGCATCCTCTGTCACGGCATCAAGGCCGACGGCAAGGGGCGCGCCGCCAAGCTGTATGATCCGCCGCCGGCCAACCTCACCAGGAGCGACAAGAACGACGATTACAAGCGCATGATCATCACCCTGGGTGGCGCCGCCATGGGCCGTTCCGAATTCATGCCCATCTGGGGCGAGCAGCTCTCGGAGCAGGAAATCGAAGACGTCGTCGCCTACCTGAGAACCGTGCTGGTGCACGACTGAGTAGGCCCAATCAGTGGGTAAATTCGTGCGCAAACAGCGGCCAGCCCGAATGATGCCATGCGGAACCCGGGGTACGGGGTCGTAGCGAGAAAATCAACGCAAAGAACGCAGAGACGCAGAGGACGCAAAGGAAGCCCTTTCAATAAACCTTTGCGTCCTCTGCGCCTTGGCGACCTCTGCGCTTCATGCCGTTCCCGGCGACAAGCTCGGATTTCATGTCGTCTTATTCCGGCCTATGTCGCTGAATCGCAGAACGGGCGTCACATACAGTAACGCCCGGAAATACCGGGATATGCGCGATTTTTTGATCTGTTTTTTTGCAACTAACGGGTAACCCGGATCCGCGGCCTCAGCCCGTGAGGCGATCGAAGATGCGGAAACCCGCCACATAGGTGCCGATGGCGGAGCCCAGGGTGCTGAACAGAAACACCAGCAGCACCCGCGTGACGCGGTTGCGCCACCAGCCCTTGAGGGTGGTGGCGTCGGTGCGCAGACGACCGAAGTCGCTCACCTTGGGCTTGCGGAAATAGACCTCGATGGCCGCCGTCACCATCCCTGCGCCGACGGTGGGATTGAGCGAGGTCAGCGGCGCGGCAACGAAGGCGCCGATCACCGTCAGCGGATGCCCGCCGGCGATCAATGCGCCGAGCGCCGACAGGCCGCCGTTGATCAGCACCCAGTCCAGCACCATCTGCCAGCCGAGTTCGGGACTGCGCGAAAAGCCGATGCCGAAACCGATCAGCACCAGCAGCACGATCAGCCAGGGAATGCGTTTTCCCCAGCCACTGCCCGGCGGCACATGCTCCAGTTCGGCGATTTCCTCCGCCGGCGGTTTTTCCACGCCCTGCTCGAAGTAGCGCAACATGCCGGCGAGGTGGCCGGCACCCACCACCGCCAATATGTTTTCATGGGGATGCTTTTCGATCTCCTCGCGCAGACGCGCCACCATGTAGCGGTCACGTTCGTCGATCAGCGGCTTGAACAGTTCCTTTTCCTCCTCGGCAAACTGGGCAAAGGTGGATTCGAGCACGTCGCCTTCCTTGAGGCGCTCGATCTCTTCCTCACTGACTTTTTCCTTGGTCACCACACTGCCCAGCAGACCGGCGATAAGGTTGAAGCGCTGCCACCAGGGCACGTTGCGATAGATGCGCTTCAGGGTGGTGCCGACCTCGCGGTCGATGAGCAGCACCGGCAGCCTGGCCGCTTTGGCATCTTCGATGGCGACGCGCATTTCCGCGCCGGGCTGGATACCCATCTGTTCCGCGGCGCGCTGCTGAAAGGCGCCCAGCGCCAGGCTGGCCGCCACCATCGAGGCCTTGCCCTCGCGGATCACCTGAAACAGATCCATCTTCGCCAGCGCATCGGGATCGACGATGGCATTGTAGCGGCTGGGACATAGCTCCACGGCCACGGCGTCGTAGTCGCCGCTGGCCAGCAGCTCGCGCACCTTGTCGGCGCTGCTCTGCGATACGTGCGCGGTGCCCAGCAGGGTGACGCGGCTGTCGCCGATGGTCACGCTGGCCATGGGTTCCTGTGCGCCGGCCTCGGCGCCTTCTTGGTCGGGTTTGTTGTTGTCGTCAGTCACGGGTCTGTTACTTGCGGCTTGCTAAAGAAAATTCACCACAGAGGCACGGAGACAAAGAGAATTGTATTTCTCGAAAAGCCTGCAGAGGCACAACGAAAAGATAATCGATGATTTTCCTGGCGGACTCTGCGGACCTTGCGAGAACAAAAAGCCTTTTTCACTGTGTCTCCGTGCCTCTGTGGTGAAAATAAGTGATTGAGGATCGATACTGAAGCGGCTCAGATACGCGACATGAACTTGCCGGTGCCGGTATTGATCTTCAGCACATCGCCGACGGCGATGTATTCCGGCACCTGCACCTCGATGCCGCTGGCCAGGGTGGCGGGCTTGGTGCGGCTGGTGGCGCTGGCGCCCTTCATCGCCGGCGCCGTGTCCACCACCGCCAGATTCACCGACTGCGGCAGCTCGACACCGATCACATTGCCATCCACCAGCAGCGCGGACAGGCCCTCCAGGCCGTCCACCAGGTAGCCCAGCTGGTCGTCGAGATCATCCGCGCTGAGGGTGTACTGGCTGTAATCCTCCACGTCCATGAAGGTGTACATGTCGCCATCCTGAAACAGGTACTGCACCGCGCGACGGCTGAAGTCCATATCCTTGACCATGTCCTCGCCCTTGTAGGTCTGCTCCAGCTTCTGCTTGCTCTGCACGTTGTTGAAACGCACCTTGTAGAGGGTGTTGGCGCCGCGCGAAGAGGGGCTCTTCACATCGACGTTCTTCACTACATGGGGCTCGCCATTGATCTCGACGATCATTCCGCGTTTCAGGTCAGCGGCCTTTGGCATTACTATCTCCTGTTAGTCTGTTCCGGTTGATTTTTCACCACCCACAAAAACCCTCAGGGGTGAAGTACAGCGTAACATTGCGGGAGCGGCTTCAGCCGCGAAGCCGTGCAAAGGGCTTCGCGGCTGAAGCCGCTCCCACGGTTCATCAGTGCAGCAATTTTCCATACAGGCGACTGTAAAGCCCGTCGCCCTGAATCAATTCGTCATGCGCGCCTTCTTCGATAATCCGCCCGCCGTCGAAGACATACACCCGGTCCGCCTGCTTCACCGCGCTCAGGCGATGGGCGATGATCAGCGTGGTGCGGCCTTCGAGAAACGCATGCAGGGCAACGACGAAATAACGCTCCGCGGGATTGCGGAGCATACATGCCGAGGATCACCTGTACCAGGCCTGAATCCGTATCTTCAGGGCGGATGCAGAGTGCAAGATATTGGTTTCACAGTGTTTTCAAAAACCTTAGTTTCACCCATAGGTTAAGCGGGCATTTTTGGAAGCGCTGTGGAATCAAGAGCTTGTGCTATGCGCCGTCATAAAGGTACGGATTCAGGCCAGGGTCTGAATCGACTCGCCGCCACCGCTGGCGCCCACCAGGGTGTGGCGATGCTCCAGGGCAATGTCGACGATGTATCGCCAGCTGTAGCCGTTGGCGGGAATGGCCGCCTGATCGCGGGACGCGGGAGAGGTTTTGTTCATCGGGCTGGCCGTCATTGCCCACGCATAAACAGGCCGTCCAGCGCCGCCATGTCCATCTGCACCCAGGTCGGCCGGCCGTGATTGCACTGGCCGCTGCGCTCGGTGCGTTCCATGTCGCGCAACAGGGCGTTCATCTCCGGGATCGTCAACTTGCGGTTGGCGCGCACGGAGCCGTGGCAGGCCATGGTGCCCAGCAGCTCGTTGATGGCCTCGCGCACGCGTTGCGTGGTGCCGTAGGTGGCCAGGTCCGAGAGCACGTCGCGCACCAGCGTTTCCACATCGGCATCGCGCAGCAGGCTGGGCACCTGGCGCACCACCAGGGTCTCGGGACCCATGGCCTCGACGACGAAGCCCAGCTCGGCGAAGACCTCGGCAAACTCCGTGGCCAGTCGCGCCTCGCCCTCGCTGACGGCGATGCTGATGGGCACCAGCAAGGGCTGCGAGCGCACGCCCTCGCCGGCCAGCGCGGCCTTCATGCGTTCGTAGGTGATTCGCTCGTGGGCGGCGTGCATGTCCACCACGATCAGTCCCTGGGCATTCTCGGCGAGGATGTAGATGCCGTGCAGTTGGGCGATGGCGTAGCCCAGCGGCGGCGTCTCGCCGGCTTCCGTATCCTGCGCGGCATCCTCGCCCGGCAGCGTCCGCGCCCCCTGGTACAGCGCCTGCAGGCCTGGCTGCTGCTCGCGCACGGCGAAGGCCATGCTGGCCTGCTGGCGGTAGTGGCCGCCCCCCGGGCCGCCGGCACAACTGCCAGTAGCGCCACCACCGACGTGCATGGACTGTTCCGTGACGGTCTGCGCGGCCGGCGGCCCGGTGATCTCGCCACTCTCCTCGTCCACCGTCGCGCCCGGCCGCACATCGGCCAGGGCCTGGTGCAGGCTGCGGAAGAGGAAATCGTGCACCGTGCGGCCCTCGCGGAAACGCACCTCGTGCTTGGTGGGATGCACGTTGACATCCACCGCCGTCGGGTCCAACGACAAATAGAGCACGTAGGCCGGATGCCGGCCGTGATAGAGCACGTCCTGATAGGCCTGGCGGATGGCATGCGCCACCAGCTTGTCGCGGATCATGCGGCCATTGACGTAGAAATACTGCAGATCCGCCTGCGAGCGGGAAAAGGTCGGCTGCGCCACCCAGCCCCACAGGCGCATGCCGGCGACCTGATAGTCCACCCACAGGGCCTGCTCGACAAAGGCCGAACCGCACACCTGCGCCACCCGCTGGCGCTGTTCCGGCTCGCTCTGCGCCGGACGCAGCTTGAGCACCGTGCGCTGGTTGTGGCGCAGGGTGAAGGCGACATCGAAGCGGCTCAGGGCGATGCGCCTGACCACCGTTTCGAGATGAGAGAACTCGGTCTTGTCGGTGCGCAGAAACTTGCGCCGCGCGGGGGTGTTGAAGAACAGGTCGCGCACCTCGATGGTGGTACCCTCGGGGTGCGCCACCGGCCGCGGCTCGCTGATGGTATCGCCGCCGTCACCGCTCACCCGCCAGCCGCTGTCACAGCCGCGCGCCCGCGAGCACAGCTCCAGCCGCGACACGGAGCTGATGCTGGGCAGGGCCTCGCCGCGAAAGCCCAGGCTGGCCACGCGCGACAGGTCGTCGAAGGAGTGGATCTTGCTCGTCGCATGGCGGCTGAGGGCCAGTGGGAAGTCCTCCTTGAGGATGCCGCAACCGTCGTCGCGCAGGCGGATCAGCTTGCGTCCGCCCTGCTCCACGTCGATGTCGATGTTGCGGGCGCCGGCGTCGAGGCTGTTCTCCAGCAGTTCCTTGACCACCGCCGAGGGACGCTCCACCACCTCGCCGGCGGCGATCTGGTTCGCCAGACGGGTGGACAGCCGCTGGATGCGCGGCACGCCGGTGGCCTCAGTGGCAAGGGGAGTGGGAAGGGCGTCGGAAAGGGAATCGCTCATGGCGGGCCGGGACTCGTGCGGGCCTGCGCGGCAGGCGGCTGAAAAGGCCCATTATACGTGCCCGTCACGACTGCCCCACAATTTTCCTCTTCCCGCCTGGGGAGACATAAAGGCCACGCCGGTGTAGAGCCACGAAAAACAGCCGCAGAACACGCCTACCTATAACACCTGTCTCTCTTCTCCTTTCTGGTGCCAGGCCCTTAGAACATTGATGGTTTTATCGAGAATCAAATAACGGACGTATCTATTCACCACAGAGGCACAGAGAACACAGAGAATGCATCAGTGGGAGGCAATGCCCCGGGTGGCGATGTGGCCCGCCCCGACGACCTGGCATTTCATTTCTCCGTGAACGCCGTGTCTCTGTGGTGAATCAGGGGACGTTGACACCGGAGGCCGGACCACCCTATCCACCGCAAAGGGCGCAAAGGTTTTCTGAAAGGATTTCCTTTTGCGCCCTCTGCGTCTTTGCGGCCTCTGCGTTTCATTCCATTCCCGGCATGAACCTGAAGAGCCTTTCTCTGTGCCTCCGTGTCTCTGTGGTGAGCTGAATAGTTACTAACGGACAACGTAATCCCCCAGGATCAAATCCCTCATCAATTCCGGATTTGGCGCCTTGCTTACTTGCATACCCATCTGCGGAAGTCGCTTCAGTTTCCTGATGCCCTCCAGGAGTGAGCTGGCAATCTTCCCGGCCGCATGCGGATTGTTTCTTTCGATAAACGCCCTTAATCGAACCAGATCCTCAATGGGCTCCGGCGTGTAGACGATTTTCACGGCTTCAGCGGTGATTGTTCATTTTCTGCGCCCCAGCTTTCAAGCCAAGTGACAACGTCATCTTCTTCGATAATATCCCCGTTTTTCACGGAACCCAACGCCGCCAGCGTCTCGCTCCAGCGCTTCTCTTCAATGGCGCGCCGGCTCAGGAATTCCTTGATCGCCTGATTGATCAGGTAATTTTTGCTTCTGTCCAGTTTTTTGGACAGGATTTCCAAGGGTTTTTCAACTTCTGGCTGCAAGCGGATGCTGGCTTGTGGTGTGGAGCCGAATGTGCCTGACCGTGGGAGCGGGCCATGCCCGCGATTGTCGGTAAAGGCGACAGGGAACGCAACGCCCCTTAAACGATCAGGAAAAGCGCA
>JALSHB010000132.1 GCA_026982475.1 Chromatiales bacterium | reverse complement strand
GACCCCGCCCCCATCGGCCCGCAGGACGCCACCTCCCGGCGCTTCCGCACCCGCATCCCCGACATTGGCGACGACGCCCTGCTGGCGGAACTGGAGCGCCGGGGAGTGGAGGTCAGCGCCGGCGCCGCCGCGGGGGAAGACAGCCTCGTCGCCTTCCTGCTGGCCATGCTTCCCTGGCTGCTGTTCTTTCTCGTCTTTCTGTGGATCATGCGCCGCGCCTCGCGCAACCTCGGCGGCGGGCTGGGCGGCCCCAACGAACTCAAGCGCTTCCTGGAGGCAACCCCGAGCAAGGCCAGCGAGATCCCCGAGGTCACCTTCGACGATGTCGCTGGACAGGAGAACGCCAAGCGCGAGGTCAGCGAGCTGGTGGACTACCTCAAGCAGCCGCAGAAATACGAGCAGTTGGGCGCGGAGATCCCCCGCGGCGTGCTGCTGATGGGACCGCCGGGCACCGGCAAGACGCTGATGGCCCGGGCCCTGGCGGGTGAGGCCGGGGTGCCCTTCTATTCCATCTCGGCCTCGGAATTCATCGAGGTCTTCGTGGGGGTCGGCGCCTCGCGGGTGCGCAACCTGTTCGAGACGGCAAAGAAGAACACCCCCAGCATCATCTTCATCGACGAATTGGACAGCATCGGCCGCACCCGCGGCACCGGCCTCGGCGGCGGCCACGACGAGCGGGAACAGACCCTGAACCAGATCCTCGCCGAAATGGACGGTTTCAGCGGCCACGAGGCGGTGCTGGTGCTGGCCGCCACCAACCGGCCCGACGTGCTCGACCCCGCGCTGCTGCGCCCCGGCCGCTTCGACCGCCATGTCACCCTGGACCTGCCGGACATCAACGACCGCCAGGCGATACTCGCCGTGCACGTGAAGAAGCTGCCGCTGGCAAGGGATGTCGAGCTGGCCAAGATCGCCGCGGGCACGCCGGGCTTTTCCGGCGCCGACCTGAAGAACCTGGTCAACGAGGCCGCCATCCTGGCCGCCGGCGCCAACAGGAAACGCGTCACCATGGAGGACTTCGACCGCGCCCGCGACAAGGTGATGATGGGGACCGAGCGCAACCTGGCCATCGAGCCGGAGGAGCGTCACCGGCTGGCGGTACACGAGTCCGGGCATACCCTGGTGGCCTACTTCCTGCCCCACGCCGACCCCCTGTACAAGGTCAGCATCATCCCCCGTGGCCGGGCCCTGGGCGCCACCCAGCAACTGCCGGAACACGAGCGCCACACCCTGCCGGAGGACTACCTGCGCGACCGCCTGGCGGTGATGCTCGCCGGCCGCGCGGCGGAAAAGATCCTCCTCGGCAGCGTCAGCTCCGGCGCCGACGACGACATCCACCAGGCCACCAGCCTGGCGCGCGCCATGGTCGCCCGCTGGGGGATGTCCGAGGAGGTGGGTCCGGTGGACCTGCGCGAGAGCGAGGAACACCCCTTCCTCGGCCGCGAGATCGCCCAGCCACGGCACTACAGCGAGCATTCCGCCGAGGTCGTCGATCATGCGGTGCAACAATTGCTGCTGCAGGCGGAGGCCGTCGCCAGCAAGACCATCGAGCGGCATCGCCGTGCACTGGAGCGGCTGGTCGACGAACTGAAGAAACGGGAGACCCTGAAACGTGAAGACATCGAGCGATGCCTGGGACCGGGCGTGGCGAAGAAACACCTGAGCGGCCTGCCCGAAAGACACGGCTGACGGATTTTTTCAGATTTTCCCCAGGAAAAACCCTTCATTCCCCTCGGCGATGCCAGTAGCGCCGCGCCGACTGACGCCAGGTATCCCGCAGCTGCGCACCAGCCGGGGTGAGGCGGAAGCGGATGGCGCCGTGTCGAGCGCTGTCGAGCACCTCGACGCCGCGCGTGCGGTAGCGGGCCACCACGTCATCCTTCGGGAAGCCGTAACGGTTGCGGTAGCCGACGGGGAACAACACGTAACGAGGTGCCACGGCGTCGATGAAGGCGGCGCTCGACGAGGTGCGGCTGCCATGATGGGGCGCCACCAGCACCTCGGCACGCAGCGAGCCGGGCCGGCTGCTCAGCAGATGATGCTCGGCGGGGCGCTCGATGTCGCCGGGAAGCAGCACCGCCGCCCCGCCCGCCGCCACGCGCAGCACGCAGGAGCGGTTGTTGCCCGAACGGCCGCGGACGGCATAGTCCGGCGCGGGATGCAGGATTTCGAACGCCACGCCGTCCCAGCGCCAGCGCTCGCCGCCGCGGCAGGCCTGCGCACCCAGTTCAACAAGCCGTTGCGGCACGCTGCTGGTGACGAGCACGGGCGGGAACTCGGCGGCCAGGGCGCGGGCGCCGCCGAGGTGGTCGTTATCGCCATGGCTGACGATCAGCCGGTCCAGACGCACCACGCCCCGCTCGCGCAGAAAGGGCGCGAGCACCGCCTCGCCGGTATTGAAACCGCTGGGAAAGCGCGGCCCGGTGTCGAACACCAGGGTGTGATGACGGGTGCGCACCACCGCCGCCAGGCCCTGGCCCACGTCCAGCAGGGTGAATTCGGCCTCGCCGTGCGGAAGCATCGCGGGCCGCGCCAGCAGCAGCGGCAACAGCCACACCCCGCCCAGCCAGCGGGCCGGAAAGCCACGCGGCAGGATCAGCAGCACCACCCCGACCAACGCACTGGCCACCGCCCAGGCCGGCGGCGCCGGCTGCGTCCATTGCGCCAGAGACCATGCCCCCAGCCACTCCAGCAGCCACCACAGGGCCGACAGACTCCACGCCGCGGCGCTCAGCAGCCAGCCGCCCAACACCGGAAACAGCAGCCACAGCAGACTCCCCAACAGGGTCAGCGGCACCGTCAGCAGGCTCACCCAGGGCACCGCCAGCAGATTGGCCAGCGGCGCCACCAGCGAGGCACGCTGAAACAACAGGATCAGCAGCGGCAGCAGGCCCAGCGCCACCACCCACTGCACCCGCCCCCAGCTACGCCAGCCGCGCGCGGCGCCGACCCGGCCGGACACCCCGAGCAGAATCGCCGCCACGGCGGCGAAGGACAGCCAGAAGCCCGGCGCCAGCACCGCCAGCGGATCGATCACCAGCACCACCAACAGGGCCATCGCCAGCAGCGACGAAGGCCGGGTCTGACGCTGCACGATCAGCGCCACCATCACCACCGCCACCATCACCAGCGCGCGCTGGGTGGGCACGGCGAAGCCGGCCAGGGCGGCGTACACACCCGCCGCCAGCAGGGCCGCCAGCGCCCCCGCCTTGGGCGCGGGCCAGCGCAGGCAGGCCGCGGCGGAGCGGCTCCACAGCCAGCGCATGAGAAAGAACACCATCCCCGCCACCAGGCCCACGTGCAGGCCGGAGATGGCCAGCAGGTGATTGGTGCCGGTGCGGATCAGCAGGTCCCACTGCGCCTCCTCCATGGCCGTGCGGTCACCCACCGCCAGCGCCGTCACCAGCGCCGTCTGCGGATGGCCGGCCAGGCTTGCGCGAATACCGTCACGCAGGTGCTGGCGGAGGCGGTCGATCTGGCGGCCGCTGGCCGGCGACAGGCGCACATTCTCGTCCCCGGCCTGCGCCTTGCGCACGTAACCCGTGGCGCGAATGCCCTGCGCGAACAGCCAGCCTTCATAATCGAAGCCGCCGGGGTTCATGAAGCCATTGGGCCGCTTGAGGCGCAGCCGCAGGCGCCAGCGCTCGCCCGCCCGCAGGGGCGGCGCATCACGGTACCAGCTCAGGAGCAGCTTGCCGGGGGGCGGGAAAGGCGTGTCTTCGAGCCACAGCCGCTCAGCCCGGAAGTGGAAGCGGCTGCGGTCGCCCCGCGTATCGGGCAGGGAGACGATCGTCCCCTCCACCCGCACATCGCGCCCCTCCAGCCGGGGGTCCAGACCACCGCGGGACAGGGCGTGACCCACGGCGCTGGCGCAGAGGAAGCCCAGCACGGCGAACACGACGACACGCCCCCATGCCGGGCGCAGCAGCGACGTCCGCCAGCCCAGCAGCGCCACCAGCGGCAGCAACAGCGACCAGCGCCAATCCGGCAGACTGGCCAGCTGCTGCAACATCCATGTTCCAGCCAGAAAACCCGGCGCCGCGGCGCGCATGTTTCCGCTTCTCCCTAAAAGATGGATAATGGACTGACGCTATTATCCGTATTCCCAACCAGGCATCATCCCCCATCAATGCCCAGACGCCTTATCAAACGCTATCTGCCCGATCCGCACAAGATCCGCGATCACAAGCATCTGCGCTGTCTGGGCTCCCTGTTGCACGACCCCAACATCCTGCACCTGAACCGCCACTCCGTGTCCGGCGCCTTTGCCGTGGGCCTGTTCTTCGCCTTCATGCCAATGCCGTTCCAGATGCTGCTGGCGGCCATCGGCGCCATCATTGCGCGCGTCAACCTGCCCATTTCCGTGGCCCTGGTGTGGATCACCAATCCGCTCACCATACCGCCCATGTTCTATTTTGCCTATCTGGTGGGGACGTGGATCCTCGGCACGCCGCCGGTGGGCGGGGAATTCGAATTTACCGCGGAACGGATCGGGCAGGAATTGTCGGAGATCTGGAAGCCGCTGCTGCTGGGCAGCTTCGTCTGCGGCGTGGTCAGCGCCACCACGGGCTATCTCGCCATTCAGATCATCTGGCGGTGGCTGGTGCGGCGCAGTTGGAAGCAGCGCTGCCGGAAGCGGCGCGAGGCGCGTGAGGCAGAACTCACCGCCGCCTTTCAGGCCGGAACAGAGAACACCGAAAAGAAATAAGCGGCGCCTCGCCTACCGTCATCCCTCGACCAGCCGTCCCTCACGCAAGGTCAGCACCGTATCCATGCGCTGCGCCAGCTGCAGGTCGTGGGTCACCATGACGATGCCGGTGCCCATGTCGTCGTTGAGGGCGAGCATCAGATCGAACACCTGTGCCGCGGTATGGGTATCGAGGTTGCCCGTGGGCTCATCGGCGAGCACGCACAGGGGCTGGCTGATCAGCGCGCGGGCGATGGCGGTGCGCTGGCGCTCGCCGCCGGACAGCTCGCCGGGCTTGTGGCGCAGACGCGGGCCGAGCCCCACCTTTTCCAGCAGCGCCGCCGCCCGCTCGCGTGCGCTGGCAACGCTGTCGCCGCGGATCAGCAGTGGCATGGCGACGTTCTCCAGGGCGGTGAATTCCGGCAGCAGGTGGTGAAACTGGTAGACGAAACCCAGCAGGCGGTTGCGCAGGCGCCCGCGCGCCGCCTCACCGAGGCGCGCCAGGTCTTCACCGCCGATGAAGATCTCGCCGCCACTGGGCCGGTCCAGACCGCCCAGCAGGTGCAGCAGGGTGGACTTGCCGGAGCCGGAGGCGCCGACGATGGCGATCTTCTCGCCGCGCCGCACACGCAGGCTCACGTCGCGCAGCACCTCCACCTCCAGCCCGCCCTCGCTGAAGCGCTTGGCCAGATGGCGGCATTCCAGCACCGCGCCGTCGTTGACGGTGTCACTCATAGCGCAGCGCCTCCGCCGGCTGGGTGCGCGAGGCGCGCCAGGCCGGATACAGGGTCGCCAGCACGCTGAGGCCGAAGGAGATGGTAACGATCTTGATCACGTCGTCCCAGTGCAGCTCCGAGGGGAAGGTGCTGATGTAGTAGACATCGGCGGGCATGAACTCCATCCCCAGCACCCCTTCCAGCCAGGCCACCACCGAGTCCACGTTGAGCGCCAGGCTGACGCCGCCCACCGCGCCCAACAACACGCCCACCAGGCCGATCACCGTGCCCTGGATGACGAAAATCATCGTGATGGAGCCTGGGGTGCTACCGAGGGTGCGCAGGATGGCGATGTCCGCCTGCTTGTCCGTGACCACCATCACCAGGGTGGAGACGATGTTGAAGGCCGCCACCGCGACGATCAGCGACAGGATCAGGAACATCATGGTCTTCTCGATCTTCACCGCGCGGAACAGGTTGGCGTGGCGCTGGGTCCAGTCGCTGATCCAGTAGCCGCCGGGCAGCTCGCGGGCCAGCTCGGCGCGCACCGGCATCGCCTGGAAGAGATCGTCCAGCTTCAGGCGCAGGCCGGTGACGCCTCCCTCGGTGCGGAACAGTTTGGCCGCATCGTCGATGTGCACCAGCGCCAGGGCGCTGTCGTACTCGTGCATGCCCACCTCGAAGATGCCGGACACGGTGAAGCGCTTCATGCGCGGCAGGATGCCCGCCGGCGTGCTGCTGGCCTGTGGCGTCACCATGGTCACCCTGTCGCCGGGCATCACGCCGAGGCTACGCGCCAGGCCGCGGCCGAGGATGATGTTGAACTCGCCGGGGCGCAGGTCGGCCAGCTCACCCGCCAGCATGTGCTCCCAGACATCGGACACTTCCGGGTCCAGCTCTGGCAGGATACCGCGCACCAGCGCGCCGGTGACCGCACGCCCGGCGCTGAGCATGACCTCCTTGCGGATGTAGGGCGCAGCGCCGATCACCCGCGGCTCCAGCTTGCGCACCCTTTCGTCCAGCGCGCGCCAGTCCCGCAGTGGACCGCTGTAACCCGAAATGGTGATATGCGAGGCCATGCCGAGGATGCGCTCGCGGACCTCTTTTTCGAAACCGTTCATGACCGACAGCACGGTGATCAAGGCCGTCACGCCGAGCACGATGCCCAGCATGGAGGTCATGGATATGAAGGAGATGAACTGATTGCGTCGCTTGGCGCGCAGGTAGCGCAAGCCAATATAGAGTTCCAGCGGCCTAAACATGCAGTGCGCAATCCAGTGGGGAAACAGGGTGGCGGAAAGAAGGCGTCACCTTGCCCACATCCCTCGGCCATGTCAAATGGCACGGCGCCGAAGCGAAAACGGCCCGCATCGACAGGGCGGGCCGCTTCCCGGCCCGCGCGGCGTCTTTCCCGCCTCAGCCGTCGTCCACCGCCGTTGACGTGTTCGCTACAGAGACATAGCCCTGCGGCATTTTCGCCACCACCGGATACTGACCAAAGCATTTCAGCACGCATTCCTCTTCCGATGTCTTGACCAGCCCGGCCCAGAAGCCGCGATCGACCCTCAGCCAGCGTTCGACGATCTCTTCGCTCAGACCCTCGGCGCGGATGGCGTCGCGCAGCAGCGCCTCGCGGACCTCCAGCTGTTCCCGGGTGATCAGCATGTGCATGTGCACGAAGGCCGGCGTATCGCCGCGATAGCGGTTTTCACCGCCAAAGGCCGCCACCATGAACTCGGTCTGTTTGCGCGCCAGCGTCGTTTCGTGCTTGCCACGAAAGAATTTTCCCAGCCAGGGCTCCTCGAAGATGACGTCGTAGAAGCGCCGGTGAATTCGCAGCACCACCTCCTCGCCACCGATGGCCTGCAGGAGATCACCGTCGTACCCGGTCACCGGCGCTGAATCATCCTCCGCAGGCGGGGCAGCGGAGATCGCCACCTTCATCAGATCGGCCACCTCATCGAAGACGGCGTCCCAGGCCTGTCGCAGCTCGGCTGAAAAGCCATCACCAAGATGCTCTTCAAGCGCCGTCACCAGCGCCTTTTTCGTGGGCGTAAAATGCTCGGCGAGAACGGCATACTGGCACCCGTGGCGCTCACCCAGCTGCTGGATGGAGGCCTCGATCTTCTCCAGGTGTTTGACATTCTTCAACGCCGCCAGCATGTTGAAGAACTTGCGATTGAGGGCGGCCGTATTGCCGGAGAATACCCGGCTCAGGGCGGGATCGTCCTGCAACAGATGCCGATAGAAGTTTTGGGAAAGCCGATTGATATCCGTACCGATATCTTCGATGCAGGCCGCAACCCGCCGACGATGTTCAAGACTCATTGGAAACCCTGTTGATGACGATGGCGGGGTGCAGGGGTTTCAGCCTATGGATTCCAGCTGAAAACAGGCCGGAATGACAGCATTCGCAGCATGCTGCGGGAGTTCAATCCCCAGCGATCAAAGACTAGCGCGCATCACGCACCAGGCGCAGCTTCCACGCTTGCTGTGCATTACCCATGTAGCTTTTGCCGTGCAGGAAGAACACCAACCAGGCGCCCTTTTCATAGTCCTCATCACGGGTGGATGACCAGAAACCCGTCGGCGGCGTGGCGGGAAATATCTCCTGATTGATGGCAGGATTGATGCACCGATGTTCGACAATGCTCTCAAGCTCCTTAAGGGTCGGCAGTCGCCAATCACTGTAGCCTGCGTAGCCTCCGTCGCCATTCAGCCGCTTGATGAAGCGAGCGGCATCCTTCCATTCGTACTTGGCTGCCACATCGACACAGGTCTCCTCCTTCCAGTGCATGCCAATGCTGCAGCGCATCCAGGTGAGCTTGGTCTTGGTGTCGGTGACAGTGCCGTTGGCATGTGCCTTGAATTGCTCGGCAGGCGTCGATGGATAGGTCTTGGGATGGCAGTCCTGAGCCATCAACGGACTGCCGGGGACTACCAGCAAGGCCGCGAGAAAGAGTTTTCGAGAATGCATTCGACAGGCGCCTCGGATTGTTGTTCGTTGTTCAACCGACCATCCTGGATCGTTGCCTCGCGCGCATCGTGGAATTTCGCACGCCCACATCCCTGCATGCCCTAGCGATTTATCGGACGGCTCGCGTCAGTCTATAGGCTAAAACTGAATGTCAGCTGACTGACTCACAAAAGCTGTTTTGATGGCGTCAACCGACAAGAGGAGGAAGCTATAAAACGCGGGATCCGCCACCAGGGGCAGGCGGATCCCGGGCTTCAAGCAAGGGTCAAGGAGTGTGGGAAGCTACTTGACATGGCAAGTCAGGCAGAGGGCGCTGGCGCCATCGCTGGTGATGCCTGCTGTGCCGGCATGGTTGCCGCCAATGCCGTTGTTGACGCGCAGGAAGGAGGGATTGAAACGGCTGCCAGCGCCTCCGGAAGGCACGCCGTGCGGATCATGGCAGGAGGCACACTCGACCTGGTAACCACCACCAACGTCGTAAAGTCGTACCTCGTCAGGGTCGGCGCGGCCATTGCCATTGGTATCGAAGATCGCCATCCTCCCCGGCTGCCTCACGGTGGGCTCATAGAAATCGGCGGCGGGCGTATAGGTGTCTGGATAAAGAACGCCGACCGGGTGGTCGTTGCGAAGATCCGTGCCCAGCATGAAGGCGCGAAAACTGCCCGGACCGTTTGTAAAGGCGCCATTGTGACACTGGGCGCAGGTTTCGGTGGTCGTTCCATTGCCCAGCTCAGGGCCGAGGGTACGGTGGGTTCCCAAGGGCGGGCCGGTGTTCGGCGGCCCGATGCCGCCGGCAGCCTTCCAAAGACCCAGGAAGGACTGGTTGGAAATACCGGTTTCATTGTTGGTCGCCCCACTGAGGGTGGGCTCCCAGCCGGAGCCGGGCATGTTGAGCACGGAATCGATGGCAATGGTGCCGTCGTGACAGGAGAGACAGGTCAGTGAACTGGGACCGGGCTGGCCGATGGGACGCATCAGCGTCGTGGGCCGGTCATAAATGATGTAGGTGCCATTGTTGATGGTGCGGTTCCACAGCGGGGCATCGATCTGACTGTTGGCGCCATGTGGCGTATGGCAATAGACGCAAACCGCACCATAGTCGTTGCGAACGCCGCTCATGAAGATGGCGCTGGCGCCAAGGTAACTCATGGTCATGTTGTGGCGGGTATTGGTGATGCTGCCCTGTGCCGTTGCCCTGGAGCCGGGATCCCAGCCATCGGCCAAACTGGCCGTGGCCAGCAGAACCAACACCCATGCCCCGCTTCTTGCCCACCTTACAGCCATAATCCCCCCTAACTCAGACCCGCTTGCCAACCTTGGGGTTGAGCCGCACCCCAGACCCGGCGGCAGCTTGTGCCACCACAGTAGCCATATAATAGCAAAGGGATAACAGGGATTTCCACTATTCTTGCGGGTGGGTTCTCGTGCCCCTGACAGTAATGTCCCCTCCAGCGGAGGGGCAAGAAAGGCTGGTCAACGCGCGTCGCGCACCAGTCGCACCTTCCATTCCTGCACGATGTTGCCCATGTAGCGCTTGCCGTGCAGGAAATACACCAGCCAGGCGCCCTTGTCATAGCCTTCTTCCAGGGTGGACGACCAGAATCCGGTGGGCTGGGTGGCGGGGAAGATGTCGAGATTGATGGCCGGATTGATGCAGCGGTGTTCGACAATGCCTTCGAGTTCCTCCAGACTCGGCAGGCGCCAGTCACTGTGGCCGGCAAAGCCGCCGTCGGCATTCATCCGTTTGACATAGCGCCCGGCCTCCTGCCATTCGTAACGGGCCGCCACCCCCACGCAAGTACCCCCTTGCCACTGCATGCCCAGGGCGCAACGCATCCAGGTCAGTTTGCTCTTGTTGTCGGTCACGGTGCCATCGGCATGTTCCCGGAATTGATCGCTGGGGGTCGAGGCATAGGTCTTGGAATTACAGTCCTGGGCCAGCAGCGGCGCGCTGAGCATCATCAGAAAGGTCGGCAGTAGCAGTCTTCGAAAGGGCATTTTTCTGGGCATCTTGCAATCGGGCTCTCGGGTTGGGGCCGTTCACATCCGGCTCGTCAATGGGTCCCTACTAAATCGGACACGGCCGGTCAGTCTAAAGCCCGAAACTGAACGCCAGCTGACTGAGACGGAAATTATTTCCCGGAATTCCCATCACCACCACCGGCATTACCCCCTGCTTGCATAAGGGTTTACCCCGGGCGGTACGACCGGCGCCACGGGCGTGGCCGGCGCCGCTTCGGGCGCCGCCTCGGGGGGATGCAATCCCTGTAGCGCCGAAAGGCTGTCCGCCAGCGACACGGGTTCATTCATGCCCTGCTGCAGGAAGCGGGTGAGCTGGGGATAGAGTGCGATGGCCTCATCCACCTGCGGATCACTGCCGGCCTGGTAGGCGCCGACGCTGATCAGGTCGCGGTGCTGGCGGTAGGTGGCGTAGATGCGCTTGAAACGCAGCGCGGCGGCCAGATGCGCTTCATCGACGATCTCCGTCATGGCGCGGCTGATGGAGGCCTCGATGTCGATGGCGGGGTAATGGCCGGCCTCGGCCAGCTCGCGCGACAGCACCACGTGGCCGTCGAGGATGGCGCGCGCGGCGTCGGCGATGGGATCCTGCTGGTCGTCGCCCTCGGTGAGCACGGTGTAGAAGGCGGTGATGGAGCCGCCGCCGGTGTCGCCGTTGCCGGCGCGCTCCACCAGCTGCGGGATCTTGGCGAACACCGAGGGCGGATAGCCCTTGGTGGCGGGCGGCTCGCCGATGGCCAGGGCCACCTCGCGCTGGGCCTGGGCGTAGCGGGTCAGGGAGTCCATCAGCAGCAGCACGTTCTGGCCCTGGTCGCGGAAATACTCGGCCACGCTGGTGGCCAGGGCCGCGCCGTGCAGGCGCATCACCGGCGAATCGTCCGCCGGCGAGGCGATCACCACCGCACGCGCCATGCCCTCCTCGCCGAGGATGTTCTCGATGAACTCCTTCACCTCGCGGCCGCGCTCGCCGATCAGGCCCACCACGATCACGTCCGCGGTGGTGTACTTGGTCATCATCCCCAGCAACACGCTCTTGCCGACGCCGGAACCGGCGAACAGGCCCATGCGCTGGCCGCGGCCGACGCTGAGCAGGGCGTTGATGCTGCGAATGCCCACGTCCAGCGGCTCGCGGATAGGCTGGCGCGCCATGGGGTTGATGCTGCGGCCGGTGAGCGGGGTGCGTTGGGTGTGGGTGATGGGGCCCTTGCCATCGAGGGGGTTGCCGCCACCGTCGAGGATGCGCCCCAGCAGCGCCGGGCCGACGGGCACGTCATAGGCCTCACCGGTGGGTGTGACGCGGGCATTGGGCACGATACCCTGCACCCGGCCGATGGGCATCAGGAACAGCTTTTCGCCGGCGAAGCCCACCACTTCGGCCTCGATGTCCTGTCCGTCCGGCCCCTCCACCAGGCAGCGCGCGCCCACCGGGGCGTGGCAGCCCACCGCTTCCAGGGTCAGGCCGACCATGCGCGTGAGCCGGCCCTCGACGATGAAGCGGGGCTTTTGCACCCGTTGCCGGGCGGCATGGAGATGGCGCAGCCAGCGCGGGCTGCGCGGCAGGTGCGGGACGCCGCCGGTGGTCATGGCGCGGGCTTTTCCGCGGCGTCATTGCCGCGTATCCCGCCGCCGTCATCGCGAGTGGACACAACGGGCGGTGTATCCTGCTCGCGCTCGCCACCACTCAGCTGTGCCACCACCGCCGCCAGGCGTTTTTCCATGGTGGCATCGATCTGCGAGTTTTCGCTCAGGATGCGGCAGTCGCCGCGCTTCAGGCCGGGGTCTTCCTGCAGCTGCCAGTCGCGGCCGGCCTCGCCGTCGGCCTGGCGGGCCGGCAGGGCCTCGGCGACGATGGCCACGTCATCCGGGTGCAGGCACACGCGCACCTGGCGAGAGGCCACCGGCAGGGCGGCCAGGGCCTCCTGCACCACCGCCACCACCTGCCCCGGGTCCGTGCGCAGTTCGCGGCGCACCAGGGCCTGGGCAAGGGTCACGGCGAGGTCCACCAGGGCCTGCTCCACCGCCGCGTCCATGTCTTCAAAGGGCTGGTCGAGGGCCTGCGCCAGGCGGTCCAGCAGGGCGGCGCGCCGGGCGATCTCGGCCTGTCCCGACGCCAGGCCCTCCTCGCGGCCCTTGCTGAAGCCCTCGTCCCAGGCCTCCTTCCAGGCCTGGGCCTGGATGTCCTCCAGCTGCTCGGCGGTAAGCAGGCTGGCCGGTGTCGGCGCATCCACACCCTCGGCGGGCAGCTCCGCCACCTGTGGCGGTTCCCAGCGCTGATAGCCGCCATCGACCGCTTCCTTGTCGATCAGCTTAGACATACTCTTCGCCGCCACCGCCGCCCAGCGAAATGTCGCCGGCGTCGGCCAGGCGACGGGCCACGGCGAGGATTTCCTTCTGCGCGCCTTCCACGTCGGACAGCTTTACCGGGCCCTTGGCCTCCAGGTCGTCGCGCAGCATTTCGGCGGCGCGCTTGGACATGTTCTTGAAGATCTTCTCCTTCAGCGCATCGTCGGCGCCCTTCAGCGCCAGCACCAGCGACTCGGAGGAGATCTCGCGCAGGATGGTCTGGATGTCGCGGTCGTCCACGTCCAGCAGGTTGTCGAAGACGAACATCAGGTCCTGGATGTTCTGCCCCAGGTCGGCATCCACCTCCTTGATGCTGTCCATGATCTCGGCCTCGATGGAGCTGTCCATGAAGTTGAGGATGTTGGCGGCGGCCTTGATGCCGCCGACACTGGACGACTTGACGTTGGAATTGCCGGAAAACTGCTTTTCGAGGATATCGTTGAGTTCATTGAGGGCGTTGGGCTGGATGCCGTCGAGGCTGGCGATGCGCAGGGTCACGTCCACCCGCACCCGTTCCGGGAACAGCGCCAGCACCTCGGCGGCCTGGTCCGGCTCCAGGTAGGACAGCACGATGGCCATGATCTGCGGATGCTCCAGGCGGATGATCTCCGCCACCGCGCGCGGGTCCATCCACTTCAGGGTCTCCAGGCCCTTGGTGTTGCCGCCCTGGATGATGCGGTCGATGAGGCCCTCCGCCTTGTCCTGCCCGAGGGCATTGATCAGCACCTTGCGCACATATTCGTCGGAGCCCAGGCCCAGGCCGGTCTCGTCCTGCACCGTCTGGCAGAAATGCCGCAGCACCTCATCGACCTGATGGCGGGTGACATTGTCGATCTGCGCCATCGCCGCGCCCACCTTCTGCACCTCTTTCGGGTCCATGTGCTTGAGCACCTCGGCCGCCGCCTTTTCCCCCAACGTCATCAGCAGGATCGCGGCGCGCTCGACGCCGTTGAGTTCCTTTGTCTTTTGCGCTTCCTCAGCCATCTTGCTTGACCCAGTTCTTTACCACTTGCGCCACCAGTTTCGGGTCCTGCTCGATGGCCGCGTTGGCGGTGGCCAGGTTCTGTTCGTAGGAGCCGGGCGGCCCGCCCAGCGCCGGTTGCACGGCATCCTGGCTCAGGCTCACGGTATCTTCGGCGATACCTTCGGCGGCGCCCTCCCCGCCCTCTGGGGCGGCGATCATTTCCTGCCCCCGCGGCGCCGCCAGCGACTTCATCACCGGTTTCAGCACACCGAAGACCAGCAGCAGCACCAGCAGGCCGCCCACGCCCTTCTTCACCAGGTCCTGCAACCAGGGCTGTTCCCAGATGGGCAGCTCCGGCAAGGGCTCGGGCGCCTCCGACGGCGTGAAGGCGGCGTTGATCACGTTGACGCTGTCGCCGCGCTCGGCATTGAAGCCGACGGCCTTCTTCACCAGCTCGGTCATGCGCTGCAGCTCTTCCGGGCTGCGCGGCTGACGCGTCACCTCGCCGTTCTCGTCGACGCTGACCCGGTCGTCCACCACCACCGCCACCGACAGGCGCTGCAGCTTGCCCATGGCATAGCGGGTGTGGCTGATGGTCTTGTCCAGCTCGAAGTTGCGGATCTCGCGGCGGCGGCTGTGCGTCGGCGCCGGTGCTGCCGCGCCACCCTCGCCCTGTGGCAGGGTTTCCGGCGCCTGCGCGACGCCCGGCGGCTGGTTGCTGAGGGCGCCGGGAATGCCGCCATCGGCGGCGGCGCTGGAGGATTCCTCGGTGGTCTGGCTGCTGCGCAGTATGGCGGTCTCGGGGTTGTACATCTCCTGGGTCTGCTCGGTGGCGGTGAAATCCAGGTCCGCCGTCACCTGGGCGCGCAGCGCGTCACTGCCCAGCAGCGGTCCGAGGATGCCCTCGATGCGCTCGATGTAGCTCGCCTCCAGACGCCGGGTGTATTCAAACTGGGAATTGCTCAGGGCCAGCTGCCTGTCCATGTCTCCCTTGGTGAGCAGGTTGCCCTTCTGATCCACCACCGTGACCTGGTCCGTCTCCAGATTCGGCACGCTGGAGGACACCATGTGCACGATGGCCGAAACCTGCCCCGGTTCCAGCACCCGCCCCGGATACAGGCTCACCACCACCGAGGCGCGCGCCTTCTGCCGGTTGCGCACGAACACGGACTGCCGCGGCACCGCCAGGTGCACACGCGCGGACTGCACGCTGCGCAGGCTCTGTACGGTACGCGCCAGCTCGATCTCCAGCGCCCGCTGGTGGCGCGCCTTTTCCATGAACTGGCTGATGCCGAAGGTGTTTTTCTTGTCCAGCTCCTCGAAGCCGCCGCTGACGCCCTTGGGCAGCCCCATGGCCGCCAGCTTAATGCGCGCCGAATGAATATCGGCCGCCGGCACCAGCACCGCGCCGGAGGTCTCATCCAGCTTGGCGTCGATGCCGTTCTGCCGCAGTGCGTCCAGCACCGTGGCCACGTCCTGTTCCGCCAGGGCGCCGTACAGCACCCCGTAGTTGGGCGTCCATGACCACAGCACCACCGTGACGCCGATCGCCACGCTGGCCGCCAGCCCGATCATGAGGCCGATCTGACGCAATGCGTCCAGCCCGCTCAGCCCCGAAAACGAGGCCGACATTTCTTCTGCTTTTACCAGTGCCATTTCAGCTCGTTGCCCCTCGTTGAATCACTGCGCAAGGACGCGCCACCTCAGACCTGCATCGACATTATCTGCTTGTAGGCTTCCAGCAGCTTGTTACGCACCTGCACCGTGGCCTGGAAGGCGATGCCGGATTTCTGTTTGGCGATCATCACCTCCGCCAGGCTCACATTGGGATCGCCCATGACGAAGGCGTTGCCCAGATCGCCCGAGGCCTTCTGCAGCTTGTTGACGCCGTCGATGCTCTGTTTCAGCAGGGCACCGAAGTCGGCGGGACCGCTGGCCTGTTGCGGGGCATTGGCCGGCTGCCCCTGGGCGGCGGCGGCCATGGCGCGCATCTGCACCAGCAGCTGGCTGGTATCGATTTCATTCATGGTGGAGTCCTCCTGTAAAACCTTGTAATAACCGTAAGCATTCATTGCGCCACAGAGACGCAGAGCACACGGAGATTCTCAAATCTATGGGCATCAAATACGCGAACCTTTGCGGTTAATTTTCAGCCACTCTGATCACCCGCCACATCGCGGGCATGGCCCGCTCCTACACATCCTCTGCGTACTCTGTGCCTCTGTGGCAAACCGTTACCCATCGGCAAACAACCACTCATGACATCTCCGCGCCGTAGCGGCCCGGCACCTGCATGCCCATCTCGCGCATCCGCGCCAGCTTGTAGCGCAGGGTGCGCTGGCTGATACCCAGCTTCTCGGCGGCGGTCTTGCGGTTGCCGTGATCGGCCTTCAGCACCGCAAGGATGCGGCTGTATTCGTGGCCCTTCATTTCATCGACCAGCGACTTGGGGC
>JALSHB010000131.1 GCA_026982475.1 Chromatiales bacterium | reverse complement strand
CATTTGGTGTGGTATGAGTTCATTCACCCTTCCACGAAGCAGAGCCTTGAGGCCTTCTTCGTCGTGTACGTTCCGGGCTTCCTCAATGACCGTCAATACGCGTTCCTTTGCGGCGTCCCCGAGTCTTACTGGCTCATTGACGATGTTGCCAGTACGCCGTGTGGCTGAGCGTGAGTCGGCGGATGATTCAGCGCACAGGTACATCATGCTCACCGCTCCCTGATGCTTTCATCGGTATATTTCAACAGCGGACTGAGGAAGTATTCGATCAGCCGCCGCTTGCCGGTCTTGACCTCGACGGTGACGGCCATGCCGGGGGAGAGATCGACCCACTTGTCCCTGACCAGGATCTTCGATGCCTTCAGCAGCACCTGGGCGCGGTAGACGAGGCCCATTTTCTCGTCGCTGATGGCGTTGGGGGAGATGGCGGTCAGCTCGGCGTCGATGACACCGTACTTGGTGAAGGGGAAGGCCTCGATCTTGACCTCGGCGGTCTGGCCCGGGTTGACGAAGCCGATGTCCTTGTTGGCGATCCAGGCTTCGACTTCCAGGGTATCTTCCTGCGGCACGATGACCATGAGGGCCTGGGCGGGTGTGACCACGCCGCCTTCGGTGTGGATCGCCAGTTGCTGCACGGTACCGGCGATGGGTGAGCGCAGGCGTTGCTGGCGGCGGCGTTGTTCGGCCTTCTTGAGTTCGTTCACCAGGGCGTTGATGCGGCTTTCGCGTTCGGCGAGCTGAGTGAGGGTGTCGCGCGCATGTTCGGCCTGGTAGCTGGCGAGCTGTTGCCGGGCGGCATCGATGGTGGCAGCAATTTCTTGCAGACGGGTTTGCTGGGTGGCGATGTCGTGTTGTTGTTCCAGCCGTTGCTGTTCGATTTCCAGGTATTGCTGCCGGGGGCCGAGGTTGGCCTCGGCCATTTCCTTCAGGGCCTCGGCACGCTCGCTGACCAGGGGCAGGGTGGCCTGCAGCTTGGCGAGGATGCCTTGCGTGACGGACCGCTCGGCTTCCAGCTTGCGGATCTCGTGTTCCATGGCCGCCTGGCGGGCGGCGTGCTCGCGCCGTTCGCTCTGCAGCAGGCGGTACTGCATGACGTACAGGTCCGGGTCGGTTGGCTTCAGGGCCGTCAGTTCGCCGGCATCGTCCGGGCGGGTGGGCTCTTCCAGCAGGGTGCGCAGTCGGGCCGCTTCGAATCGGGTGAGGATGAACTCGTGGCGCATGCGTGCCTCGTCTGCGCCGCTGGCGGTGGTGTCCAGCTCCACCAGCAGGTCACCTTTTTCGACGTACTGGCCTTCTTGCACGTGGATCTTGCGCACCACGCCGATCTCCAGTGGCTGGATGGTCTTGTCGCGGCCGCCGGGGATGATCTTGCCCTGGGCGGTGGCGACGATGTCCACCTGGCCGAGGATGGCCCAGGCGATGGCGATGACGGTGAGCGCCAGCAGCGACCAGATGATGAGCCGGCCGATGGGCGACGGCGGGGTCTCCTGCACTTCCAGGGCGGCGGGGAGGAATTCGTATTCGTGGCGGTGTTTCATATCGCCCCCTCGCTCTGTCCTTCTTTTCCAGAGGGAGATAGCTCGGCTGATTCGGCGCTTTGATAACTGTGAAGTCTGGCGTAAATACCTTGCTGTGCGAGCAATTGCTGATGACTGCCCGTTTCGACGATCTGCCCCTTGTCCATGACGATGATCTTGTCGCAGCCGCGCACGGTGCTGAGGCGGTGGGCGATGATAAACACGGTGCGATCTTTGCAGATGGCGCGCATGTTCTGCTGGATGATGCGCTCGGACTCGTAGTCCAGGGCGCTGGTGGCCTCGTCGAGGATGAGGATGCGGGGGTTGGTGAGCAGGGTGCGGGCGATGGCGATGCGCTGGCGCTGGCCGCCGGAGAGATTGCTGCCGCGCTCGCCCACGAGGGTGTCGTAGCCTTCCTTGAGTTCGACGATGAATTCGTGCGCGCCAGCCAATCTGGAGGCCCGCACCACGGCATCCATGCTGGCCGCCGGATCACCGAGGGCGATGTTGTCGCGGATGCTGCGGTTGAAGAGGAAGTTTTCCTGCATCACCACACCGATGCTGCGCCGCAGCCAGGCGGGCTCGACCAGCGCCAGATCGACGCCGTCGATGAGCACGCGGCCGCTCTCGGGGACGTGCATGCGCTGGATGAGTTTGGTGAGGGTGCTCTTGCCGGAGCCGGAGCGGCCGACGATGCCGATCACCTGGCCGGGCGCCACATCCAGGGAGACACGGCGCAGGACTTCCGGGGCGTCCGGCTGGTAGCGGAAGGTGACCTGGTCGAAGGTGACCCGGCCCTGCAGGCTCGGCAGGGAGGCGCGGTTGGGGTTGTAGCCCGGCTCGGGCTTGGCATTGAGGATGTCGCCCAGGCGCTGCACGGAGATGCCGGCCTGCTGGAAGTCCTGCCACAGCTGCACCAGGCGCAGGATCGGCCCGCTGACCCGGCCGGCCAGCATGGTGAAGGCGACCAGCTGGCCGACGCTGAGGCCGCCCTCGATGACCAGCCGTGCGCCGAACCACAGCAACAGCGCGTAGGTGATCTTGTTGATCAAGCCGGCAGTCTGGCTGGCGATGTTGCTCGTACTCCGTCCAGGCATTATTGGCGGATGCAGAGCCCCCCAAACGCGCCCAGGCAAGGCGCCGTTCGCAGCAAATGGTGGTTCCATTGGCAAGAACGGCAACACCGCATGGGTGCGTTTGGGGGGCTCCCTCCGGGCGGGCCGGAAAGGGGTCATCCACGGCGTTGCATCTCTTGGCAATGGAACCACCATTACCTGCGAGATGCGCCTTGTGGCTAACCCCTTTCCGGTCCGCTGCATTCGCCAATAATGCCTGGACGGAGTACCGGGTTGTCGGCGCGGAAAGCGGCGCGCACGTAGCCGGCGAGCTGTTCCTCCCACTGGCGGCGCATCTGCGGCTCCACGGCCATGGACTTGAGGGTTTCCACGCCGTTGACGGATTCCACCAGAAAGGCCTGGTTCTCCGCGCCGCGGTTGAATTTCTCGTCGAGACGCGCGCGCAGGATGGGTGTGACGATGACGGACAACAGAATATAGAGTGGCAGCGCGCCAAGGACGATCCAGGTCAGGGTCGGGCTGAGGGTGTACATCACGGCGAAGAACACGAAGGTGAACAGCAGGTCCACCGTCAGGGTGAGGGCCGAACCGGTAATGAACTGGCGGATGCTCTCCAGCTCGCGCACCCGGGCCACGGTCTGCCCCACCTGGCGCGCCTCGAAGTAGCCGATGGGCAGGGCCAGCAGGTGCCGGAACAGGTTGGCACCCAGCTTGACGTCGATGCGGTGGGTGGTGTGGGAGAACAAATAGGTGCGCAGGCCGCCGAGCACGACCTCGAACACCGCCACCACGATGAGGCCGAACACCAGCACATCGAGCGTATTGAGCCCCTTGTGCACCAGCACCTTGTCGATGATGACCTGAAAGAACAGCGGCGTGGCCAGGGCCAGCAACTGGATGAAGAAGGAGGCCAGCAGGACCTCGCCGATCAGCTTCTTGTGCTTGAGGATTTCCGGGATGAACCAGCTGAAATCGAACTTGCGCAGCTCGTCGAGCAGCCCGGCGCGGCGGGTGAACAGGATCAGTTCACCGGACCAGGCCTGCTCGAAGAGTTCGCGCGGCAGGGACAGGGGGCGCTGTTCCTGCGGATCCTGGATGAGCACGTGGTCGTCGTCCACCTTGCCCAGCACGAAATAGTGACCATCCTTGTGGCGGGCGATGGCGGGCAGCGTCAGTCTGGACAGACGATCCCAGCGGCTGGTCACCGCCCGCGCCTTAAGGCCCAGCAATTTGGCGGCGCGGAGAATCTCACGGTTTTCAAAGGCTTCGCCGGAGACGGCGAATTCGTGGCGTAACTGCTGGGGATCGGCGGGAATGCCATGCACCCCGGCGAGAATGACGGTACAGGCCAGGCCAGTATCCATATCGGCGTCTTGCGTGGCCGAGTGAGGCATGATGTGACTGTCGCTCCCTGCGAATGACTAGTATTCCAAATACCCGGACATCCCGTGCCCACACGGGTCATTAACTGCGTTAATACCCCATAGAATACAGAACAGACTCAGGGTTATCGACAGGGGGAAAGCGGTAATATTCAACAAAAATGGCCAGCGGCCACCCTAGAGGCTGACATCCACCCCCCCGCCCGTTTTCAACTGCAACAGCACCTCCATGGTGACCCTGATGGCCGCTTTCGGTATCCTCATGTCCATCCATACCCATCGCAAGCTGCTGCCGAGGTAGCACAGGCTAGAGGACGTCCAAGATGGCAAGCGCGAAAGACACCATGCTGGAAATCATCCGCCAGCAACCGGCGGATTCCTCCCGCGAGGAGATCATGCGGGAACTCGCCTTCGGGCGCATGGTCAACCGGGGACTGAGGGATGCGCGGAACGGCCGCACCATCGACAACGAAAACATGAAAAAACGCATCCACTCATGGCAACGCTGAGATGGACTTCGACCGCTACCTGAAATAAGCACGAGAAACCCAACAGGAACCCTACTTCAAGCCATGCTGAAACGATCACTCCGCGCCACCCTGCAATCCGTCACGCTGGCCGCCGGGCTATTCGCCAACGGCGCCAGCCTCGCCGCCCTCGATGACGAGATCCCCACCCAGCGCCCCGAGGTGCAGGCATTCATCACGGAAATGGCCGACAAGCACGGCTTCGACCGCGACGAGCTGGGCGCCGTCTTCGAACAGGTGCGCATGAAGCAGAAGATCATCGACGCCATTACCCGTCCGGCGGAGAGCAAGCCCTGGCACCAGTACCGGCCCATCTTCGTCACCAAGACACGCATCAGCGAGGGGGTGGACTTCTGGAACGCAAACGAGGCCGACCTGAGGCGCGCCGAGGAGGTCTATGGCGTGCCCGCGGAAATCATCGTTGCCATCATTGGCGTGGAGACACGCTACGGCCGCCACAAGGGCAGCTGGCGGGTAATGGACTCCCTCAGCACCCTGGCCTTCGCCTATCCCAAACGCGCCAAATTCTTCCGCAGCGAGTTGGAGCAGTACCTGCTGCTTACGCGCGAGGAAGCCCTCGACCCGCTGACCATCAAGGGCTCCTACGCCGGCGCCATGGGCAAGCCGCAATTCATCTCCAGCAGTTACCGCCACTACGCGGTGGATTTCGACGGCGACGGCAAACGCGACCTGTGGAACAACACCACGGACGCCATCGGCAGCGTGGCCAACTACTTCAAGCGCCACAAGTGGCAGCCGGGCGAGCCCGTGGGCAGCTACGCCATGGTCGGCAGCAACCGCATCTCGCGCCTGCTCAAGGCTGGCATCAAGCCGCATCTGCCGGTGCAGGAATTCCGCAAGCAGGGCGTCACCGCGCTGACCCCCTTGCCCCCCGAGGCCCTGGCCGCGCTCATCGCCTTCGAGCAAAAGGTCGGCCGCCCCGACTACTGGCTGGGGCTGAACAACTTCTACACCATCACCCGCTACAACCACAGCCCGCTGTACGCCATGGCGGTCTATCAATTGAGTCAGGCCATCAGCAAGCAACGCAATGGCTGACCCACGCGCCATCGCCCGTGGCGGCACCTCCCCGGCCCGCCTGCTGCTCGGCCTCGCCGTCGCCCTGCTGCTCAGCGCCTGTGGCAGCTTCGAGCCGCGTGACGGCGCGCCGGACCGCCACATCGACCCCAGCACCCTCCGCGACGCGGTGCCCAAGCACGAGCCCTACAGCAAGTATGGCAATCCGCGCTCCTATCAGGTGGGCGGCAAGACCTACTATGTGCTGGACGATCACAGCGGCTATCACGAACGCGGCCTGGCCTCCTGGTACGGCACCAAATTCCACGGCCGGCGCACCTCCAGCGGCGAGCCCTATGACATGTACGCCATGACCGCCGCGCACAAGACCCTGCCCATCCCCTCCTATGTGGAAGTCACCAACCTGGACAATGACCGCAAGGCCATCCTGCGGGTCAACGACCGCGGCCCCTTCATCGACGGCCGCATCATCGACCTGTCCTACGCGGCGGCGAAGAAACTGGGGGTGTACGACACCGGCACCGCGCGGGTGGAGGTGCGCGCCATCGATGTGCTCAAACCCGCCTCAACCCGGCCCGCAGACGACGGTGTCAGCGCCGGCGGCCGGATCTATCTGCAAGTAGGCGCCTTCAGCGACCGCCTCAACGCCGAGCAGATGCTTTCACGCCTCATCGGCCTGACCGAAAAGAACGTGCTCATCAACAGCCGGCAGCAAATCTACCGCGTGCGCATCGGCCCACTGGCCTCCGAACAGGACGCCCGGCAACTCGCCGCGCGGCTGTCGCCACACGGCATCGACGCTGCCCACGTGGTCACGGAATAGACCGCCCGCAAGGCCGCTGAATCGCCGCCGGCGCTAGTCATTGTGCGCGAAAGCGGCTATTCTGGCGGCCATTTTCCCGTCCCCGAATTCAATAGCCACCGTGAAGAACACCACCACCATGCGTCGACTGATTTCCGCTTTCCTCTGCCTGTTTTTCCTTCCACTCACCAGCGCCGTCCACAGTGCCACGCTGATTCCCGCGGTGCCCAAGGTCCAGGCCAAGGGCTATCTGCTGATCGACTTCCACAGCGGCCAGGTGCTGGCGGAGAAAAACGCCGACATGCGCCTGGAGCCCGCCAGCCTGACCAAGATACTCAGCGCCTACGTGGTCGACTACGAACTGGCGCAGGGCAACATCCATCTCGACGACGAAGTCGTCATCAGCAAGAAAGCCTGGCGCATGCCCGGCTCGCGCATGTTCGTGGAGGTGGGCAAGAAGGTCAGCGTCGAGGATCTGCTCAAGGGCGTCATCATCCAGTCCGGCAACGACGCCACCGTGGCGCTGGCCGAACACGTGGCCGGCAGTGAAGAGGCCTTCGCCTCGCTGATGAACCAGCACGCCGCCAAGCTGGGCATGACCAACAGCCACTTCGTCAACGCCACCGGCCTGCCGCACAAGGAGCACTACACCACCGCGCGCGACCTCGCCACCCTGGCCCAGGCACTGATCCGAGACTTTCCCGGTAACTATGCCCTGCATGGGGAGAAGGAATTCACCTTCAACGGCATCAAGCAATACAACCGCAACAAACTGCTGTGGCGCAACAAATACGTCGACGGCATCAAGACCGGCCACACCGAGGCCGCCGGCTACTGCCTGGTGGCCTCCATGGCGCGTGACGGCATGCGCCTGATCTCGGTGGTGCTCGGCGCCCGCAGTGAAGAAGCGCGTACCGCCGAGACCCAGAAACTGCTCACCTACGGCTTCCGCTTCTTCGAGACCCACCGCCTGTACGCCGCCAACGAACCGCTGACCACCGCGCGCATCTGGAAGGGCGAGACCGAGGAGCTGCCCCTGGGCCTGGCCGAGGACCTCTACATCACCATCCCCCGTGGCCAGTACAAGAAGCTCAAGGCCAACATGAGCATCGACAAACGCATCATCGCCCCCGTGCACGCGGGGCAGGCCTTCGGCACCGTCAACGTCAGCCTCGACGGCACCCAGTACGCGCAACGTGACCTGGTCTCGCTCACCGAGGTCGCCGAAGGCGGGCTGTTCGGCAACCTGGTGGACGAAGTGCGCCTGATGTTCGAATAGCGCCACGGACAGGCCCATGCCCATCGTCCATCTCAACGGCAAAAACCTGCCCGCCGAGGAGGCCTGCGTGCCGGTGCTCGACCGCGGCTTCATCTTCGGTGACGGCGTCTACGAAGTGATCCCGGTGTTCGGCGGCCGCCCCTTCCGCCTCAGTGAGCACCTGCAAAGGCTGGAAAACAGCCTCGACGAGGTGCGCATCCCCAACCCGCACAGCCGCGCACAATGGGCGGCGCTGATCCAGGACCTGATCGACGCCAACGGCGGCGGCGACCAGTCCCTGTACCTGCAGGTCACCCGCGGCCAGGCCCCGCGCGACCACGCCCTGCCGGAAAACCCCGCCCCCACCGTATTCGCCATGAGCAACCCGCTCAAGCCGCCAGCGGACGAGATCCTCGAACAGGGCATCAAGGCCATCACCCTCGACGACATCCGCTGGACCCGCTGCCACATCAAGGCCACCAGCCTGCTGCCCAACATCCTGCTGCGCCAGACCGCGCTGGACGCCGGCGCCGCCGAGGCCATCCTGATCCGCGACGGCTACGCCACCGAGGGCGCCGCCAGCAACCTGTTCGTGGTGCTCGACGGCCAACTGACCACCCCCCCCAAGGGCCCGCGCCTGCTGCCCGGCATCACCCGCGACGTGATCCTCGAACTGGCCGCGGCCCACGGCATCCCCCACCGCGAGGCCGATGTCCGGCGCGAGGATCTGGCCGCAGCCGACGAGATCTGGGTCACCAGCTCGACAAAGGAGATCCTGCCAGTGACAACACTGGACGACGCTGCCGTGGGCAATGGCAAGCCCGGCCCCGTATTCAAAAAAATGTACGCGCTGTATCAGGCCAACAAGGCGGCGCTGCGCGCAGGCTGAACAGCCAAGGTATTGCGTGCATGGCAGGGTTTTGCCCGTATTGTGGGAGACGTCAGTCGCGAATAGCGCCAACCGTTATTCGCGCCTGAAGTCGCTCCTACAGATCCATGGCCTGTCCTCCCCCCGACGACTTGAAAACACCACCACAGCCTCCATAACCACACCATGAAAACGCCAACCACCCCTCAAGACAGCATCATCGACTTCCCCTGCGACTTCCCCATCAAGGCCATGGGCCTGGCCGGCGACGAGCTGCACGCCACGGTATTGGAGATCATCCGCCGGCACGCCCCGGACACCCGCGACGAGGCCATCAAGAGCCGCCCCAGCAGCGGCGGCAAATACCTCTCCATCACCGTCGTCGTGCACGCCACCAGCCAGGCGCAGCTGGACGCCATCTATACCGAACTCAGCGCCCACGAACAAATACTGATGGCCCTGTAACCACCCAATGGACAGCCCCGTCATCCGCCGCCTCGGCCTGCGCGACTACCAACGCGTGTGGCGCGAGATGCAGGCCTTCACCGCCACGCGCACGGCGGACAGCACCGACGAAATCTGGCTGCTGGAACACCCGCCGGTCTTCACCCTCGGCCTCAACGGCAAGCGTGAACACCTGCTGGCCCCCGGCGACATCCCCGTGGTCGCCTGCGACCGCGGTGGCCAGGTCACCTATCACGGCCCCGGCCAGATCATCGCCTACTTGATGTTAGACCTGAAGCGCCGCGGACTGGGCGTAAAGGAAATGGTACGACGCATGGAGCAAACGGTGATCGACCTGCTGGCCGCACACGGCATCGACGGCGAACGCCGCGCGGGCGCGCCCGGCATCTACGTCGACGGCAAAAAGATCGCCGCCCTCGGCCTGCGCATAAAACGCGGCTGCAGCTACCACGGCCTCAGCCTCAACGTCGACATGGACCTGGAGCCCTTCTCGCGCATCAACCCCTGCGGCTACCGGGGACTGGAGACCACCCAACTCCGCGAACTTCGTCCCGACATCGACCCGGCGCAGATAGCCGACCAACTCCTGCAACAACTCCTCGCCCAGCTGCCTGGTGGCAGTGAAGACATGATCGAGTCCGGGTAAATCCAACGCAAAGACACAAAGGCCGCAAAGCCTCACGCGGCAGGGGCGGGCCACGCCCACGATATGTTGTGCCGTTCCTCAAACGCAGGGCCATTGAAACTGAAATTGTAGGAGCGGCTTCAGCCGCGAACAAAAGCCCCCCTCTATTCGCGGCTGAAGCCACTTCCACAAGTGTATTTGTTGGATCTTTCGTTGGCTTGATTCCCCGCCGCTCGCCGCAAGCGCCAGGAAAACACCTCGGCGACGCCCCGTGGCGCAACACGGCAAACCCCATGCTCATCCCGACCATGTGTGGCGCAGAGCGCCACGCAATGCGTGACACCGCGGAGCGGTGTCACGATAAAGGAAACCGATACCCCGATAGAAGCCAGGATACAGACATAAAAAACACGTATCTATTCACCACAGAGGCACAGAGAACACAGAGAATGCATCAGTGGGAGGCAATGCCTCGGGTGGCGATGTGGCCTGCCCCGACGACCTGGCATTTCATTTCTTAGTGAACACCGTGTCTCTGTGGTGAATCAGGGGACGTTGACACCGGAGGCCGGGCCACGATATCCAGCGCAAAGGGCGCAAAGGTTTTCTGACAGGATTTCCTTTGCGCCCTCTGCGCCTTTGCGGCCTCTGCGTTTCATTCCATTTCCGGCATGAACCTGAAGAGCCTTTCTCTGTGCCTCCATGTCTCTGTGGTGAGCTGAATAGTTACAAAAACACATGGATTCCGGCCAAAAACAGGCAGGAATGACGTCTTGCTAACTTTCTTTGCGATCTTCCTTTGCGATCTTCGCGCCTTTGCGCCTTTGCGTTGGATATTCCTGTGCAAGGCCGGCCGGCGCGGCGCCTGCTCCACACCCCTAGGGGTTTTTCATTTTCCGCACCCGGTAATTGGGCTCGGCGAATTCCACCTCCGGTTGCGCCGCGTACCATTCGATGACACGCAGGGTGTCGGCGTCCTCGGGCAGGCGCAGGTAATAGAGGTCGGAGGCGCTGTGGCGGATGATCTCGGCCTGGCGTTCGGCGAGCAGGGCCTGGCGGCGCGCCTGGCTGACGCCGGCGCGGAATTTCAGTAACAGTTCGCCCGCCACGAAGTCCGCCGTGGTCGCCGGTGGCGGGACGGGGGCTGACGTATCGGCGTCGCCCGGCTGCCCCGACAGCGCCAGCAGCCATTCGGCGGAGGCCACCACGGGCGTCAGCACACTGACGGCCACGGCGCGCAGGCCGGGGCTGCGACGAATGAGGTCGGCCAGCGGCGGACTGTAGCGGTAGTAGAGAGCCACCAGCGCACGACCCAGCGGGTTGCCCATCAGATAGCGGTCGCGGAACTCGCGCAGCACCCGCACGCGCGGGTGCAGGCTGGAGCCCCAGGCGGCGGTGGCGATGAAACAGCGGCTGTCGGCGGAGGACGACGGCGGCACGGTGAGGTCGACCAGACGCTCGGCGCTGGCGGTATAACCACAATTGTCGGTCACGCGCACGCGCACCCGATAACTTCCGGGCATGGCAAAGTCGACGACGATGCTGCTGTCGGCCTGCGGGGCGCCGTAGCCGCCGCCATCCGTGTCCCACTCGTACTGCACCACCTCGCCACCGGGGTCGGAGGCCTGTGCGGTCAGGCGCACCGCGTAGGGCGCGCCGGCGACGCCGACGGGCGGTGCGATGCTGACCGTCGGCTGTTGTTGCAGCTGGAGGGGAAAGCCACTGCCGGCGCCATTGACCCGCAGCCGCCCGCTGACGCCACAGCGTGGCGTCTCGACCTCGATCAGGCGGCCGTCGGGGTCCCAGCGGGGCACCACCGTCAGCAGGGTGTCGCCCAGGGTCACGCTGCCCGTGGTGGCGCCGAAGTTGAGGCCGCGAAGGGTCACGGTGCCGCCGGCGGGCAGCGTGGCCGGCGTGACGTCGAAGATGGCCGGCAGGTCGGGGAGACTCAGTGTCTCGTAGGCATCGACACGCCCGCCGCTGGCGATGCGGTCGTCGAGTTCCGCCAGCGCGGTGACGCCATTGAGGATGCGCGCCTTCACCGCGTGGTGGTCGAGGCCGGGGAAGGCGGCCCACACCAGCGCCGCCAGCCCGGCCACCTGCGGCGCGGCCATGGAGGTGCCGGCGGCGGTGGCGTACAGCCCCTGGCCGGCGATGGGGCTCATGGTGCTGAGGATGGCACCGTTGGCGGTGAGGTAGCTGCCACCGGGGGCGGCCACGTCGATGACGGCGCGCCCGTAGTTGGAATAGCCCGCCAGGCGTTCATAGCGGGTGGTGGCGGCCACGGCAATGTTGTTGGGCAGACGCAGGGTGGCGGGCATTTCCGTCTGACCGCTGAGGTCGATGCCGTCGTTGCCGGCGGCGGAGATCACCAGCACGCCCTTGTCGTCCGCATAGGCAATGGCGTCGGCAAGGGTCTGGCTGTAGCCGATGAAGCCGAGACTGAGGTTGATCACGGCGGCGCCCCTGTCCACCGCGTAGCGGATGCCGGTGGCGATGTCGAGGGCGGTGCCTTCGCCCTGCGGGCCATGCAGCACCTTCACCGCCATCAGCCGCGCCGACCAGTTGATGCCGGTGATGCCGGTGTTGTTGTTGCCGACGGCGGCGGCGATGCCGGCGACGTGGGTGCCGTGGGAATCGGCGGTATCGTCATCCATGGGGTCGCCGCTTGTCCGGCCGCCATCGAGCAGGATGCCGTGGATGTCATCGACATAGCCGTTGCCGTCGTTGTCCTGCCCGTCGTCCGGCACTTCGCCGGGGTTGACCCACATGTTGGCGGCCAGGTCGGGGTGGCCGTAGTCGATGCCGGTATCGAGGATGGCGATGATGACGTCGGTGCCGGTGGTGGTGGCCTCCCAGGCCCGCGGCAGTTGCATCAGCGGCAGCGCCCATTGCTCGGTATAGCGGGTGTCGTCGGGCACCACGGTCTTGCGCGCGATGTAGTTGGGTTCGGCATAGAGCACCGCCGGATCGTGGCGGTAACGCGCCGCCGCCTCGGCCACCGGCATTCCGGCGGGCAGTTGCACCCGCCGCAGGCCGGGGGCGGCCGCCGGGCGGATCACCGCGCCGGCCACCATCGTCTTCGCCGGGCCGGCGGCGTCGCGGTACTTCACCAGCAGTTCGCCCTCGCGCCAGGGCGCGTTGCCCGCCATTACCGGCAGGGCCACGATAAGCAGAAGGAGGGAAGCGAGGCGTGTTTTCATGGGCACAGGGGGAGGCGGTTCAGTGGACACCTTGCCCGCTGCGGCAGCAAACGGCAAGGGGTGGCCTCAACGCGCATTGATGGCGACACTCAGCCAAAACGTGCGCAGCTCGCCGAGGCGGACGCCGTCCAACGTGACGCCCACATCGAACCGGCCGCGGCGAACGGACAGTCCCAGCGCGGACACGGTCGGCCAGACCCGCGCGGCCATGACGCCTTGCCGCCATGGCGTGCTGGCGCCGAGGCCCAGCAGACTCTGGCCGTACTGGTAGCGGTAGTGGAGGCTGGCCGTGAGCCTGTCGCTGACGGCGGATTCGAGGGCCAGGTGCAGGCGCGGTTCGAGGCGTTGCAGGTAGCGTGAATGGTAGCCCTCGACGCCGCTGATGGCCGGCTTGACGATGATGTAGCCCGCGTCGTCGAAGCCCTGCCGGTCGGAGACGGCCGTGGCGCGCGTATAGGGCGCATCCCGCCAGCGGATGGCGCCCAGCAGGTCGATGACCTTGGCGCGCAGGGTCAGGCGCGGCGAGGGTGAGTAGACCGCGCGCAGGTCCAGGCTGAGGCCCTGGCCGCCGGGCGCCGCGGCCTGGCGCTCGAACAGCCGGTCCCGGTCGTAGGCGTAGTCGACGGACACGTCATAGGCGTAGTCGTTGGCGGCCAGGGCCGTGGCCTGGCCATGCAGGCGGCCATCCAGCAGCTCGCCGGCATTGAACAGGCTCAGCCCCCAGGCGAGCGACAGGCCGGGCAGGGGCCGCTGCCGCCAGCCGCCGCGCACGCCGCGGGCGGAAAAGCCATAGGCCCTGATGTCCACGGCATAGCGGCGCCCGGCCTGCAGGGGCAGGCGCTGCCCGGTGCGGTAGTAGAGTTCGGCGCTGTCGCGGCTGAAGTCCAGCCAGTAGTCGCGGCGATAGAGGGCCGACAGGCTCCAGTCGTGGCGGCGATAACCGGCCTCCAGCCACTGGCTGCTCCATTGGCGCTCGCCGCCCCGGAAGCGGCCCTGCCAGCCGTTCAGCGCATCATCGAGGCTCACGGGTTCGCTGTAGTTGAAGCTCTCCAGGCGGGCGAAGAAGCCCGCCGCGCCCCAGGCCGGCGCCACGCCGCCGAGGGCGAGAAGCAGTGCCACAAGGTGCGGCAACACAAAAGAAAGGGGCGGCCCGTGCCGCCCCTCTCCCGCGCACGAGATGCGCATGGCCGCCCTATTGCAGGGTCTCGAAGGTGCCATCGCTGTAACGCACGATGATCAGGCCGCTGCTGGTCTCCTCCACCGTGCCGACGGTGGTATTACCCACCTTCAGCGTGCCGCTGGTGTCGCCCTCGCTGGCGGTCACCGCGAGCTTGACGCCGTCCGGGGTGGTGACGGTGAGGGTGCCCTCGCCCGGGGTGGCGCCATCGGCCTTGCTCACCACGAAGGTGATGTTCTGGCCGGCGTGGCTGAAGGTCGCCGTGAGGTCACCACCTTGGTAGGCCGTGCGATTGGCGGTGAGCACGGCGGTGGTGCCGGGATGGCCGGTGAGGGTCAGATCCATGGTGAGGGTGAGGGTCAGATCGGCGAAGTTGCTCGCGCTCTCGAGGGGTGGGAAAACGAGCGTGCCACTGATCATGGTGAACGGCGTTGGGTAAGCCCAGTAGGAGAAACTCGCATCCTGTACGGTGGGTGTCAGGCGACAATCCGAATAATACGACAGCGATTCGAGGCGGGCAGTAACGCCGACCGCATCACCTGGAGCCGATGCACTGACTTGCTGACTGCTGGCATCCAGCCCGACGAATGTGGTCTCGCCGCTCCATGCGTCGTAATAGGCGTAGTCCAAGGACACTATGCCGTTCGCTGCGGCGGCGGCCGAGGCATTCAACTCATCACCGTTGTAATTGACGCCCACATACTCATCCGTGCCGCAGGCCAGAGCGCCCAGCGTATCGAAGTCCGCCGCATTGTTCACCGTCAGGCTGGCGCTGGTGTCGAAGCTGTTGCCGTCGCCATCAGTGATGGTTCCATTGAGCGAGACCTTCCTCAAGCTGACCTTGCTCAGCACGACATCGTCAACTGCGTTCGGCGCATTGGTCAGGGACACGAACTCGAAGCTGGCATCGCCGGTGAAACTGGCACCACCGGCCTGCAGCGTCAGGCCACCATCGAGGCTGGCGCTGGTGAGCACCGGCTCCGGTGGCGTGGGTGCAGTGGGATCGAGGGTGATGGGCGCATCGAAGGTGGAGCTGAAGACCATCTGGTCGAGGCTCATGCTCGCCTGGGCATTGGATACCGAGCCGGTGAAGCTGAGGTCGAGGCCGCTCAGGGTCATGGTGGCAGTGCCGGTATTGATGAGATTCAGCGCGTCACCGGCCGGCAGGTTGCTGCTGGCGGTCAGGGTCACGTCCACTCCATCCAGATCGGTCCCCGCGATGGCCATGTTCAGCCCATTGTTGTCGCTGAGGGTGACGGTCGCGGTGCCCAGGTTGGCGGGCGGCACGACGGCGTTGTCGATGACGTTCACCGTGTAGGTGGTCAAGGCGAGGGAGCCTGCCGCAGCCTGCGCATCCAGCTCGGCCCCCACCGCGTCGAGGACCAGGCCCAGCGTGGCGCCCAGCTGCTGGCTATTGGCATCCAGCACATTGCCCGCCACATCCATGTTGGTGCCGAAGGCATCCATGGGGGTTTCCAGCCCGTCCAGGGTGGTTCCCCAAGCGCGCGTCTGGGCGACCACGGCGCGGGCCTTTTCGACGGCCGTCTGGGTGGCCGTGTCCGCAGGTTCGGGATTGTAGCTGCAACTGCCGGTCGCACAATCACCGCTGATGTTGCCCTGCAGGGCCGCTAGCACCTGCGACAACACCTGGTCGGTAGCAATGCCGCCCGCCGCGGCCTCGTTCTCGACCGCCGCCAGCAGCGCGGCGGGATCGACCGCATCGGTATCGGTCAGCTCGCCATCCTCGAATGACTGGGCGAGATCATCCAGACCTGTCTGCAGATCGCCTCCGGCCAGGGCCACTTCTCCGGCGCCGGCGACGAAGGCCGCATAGGTCAGGGCCTCGGAGGAAGCACCCGCGATCTGCGCCGGATCGGTGATATCCACCGGCGGCACTTCAAGGATGTTGACACCCACCATCTGGTTGACCTCGGAGATGGCGTTGTTCACCGCATTGGCATCGACCGTGGCGGCGGCCAGGGCGCGCCGCGCGGCCATGTGGCTGTAAGGGGTGATCTGGGCGCTGATGCTCGCCCCGCTGGCCACCGGCGGCACGATGGCGGTCATGGTGAACGTCGTGTCCAGGGTCATTGTTTGACCGAAGCTGACGCCGGTGCCGCAGCCGGCGGACACATCGCATTTCATCTGCGTGCTGCCGTCGGACTTGCCACTGATGGTGAGAAGAATGGGGCCGCCGGTGTAATTGCTGCCGATGCTGAGGGAATAGGCGCCCGTGGCATCCGTTTCGGCGGTGCCGACGGTGGCGATCACGTTGCCACTGCTGTTCAGTTCCTCCGCAGTGATGGCACCGTACTGGATGATGCCCTTGGCGGCGACGCCCGTAGAAGTGGCGCCAAAGGTCTCCGGTTCTTCCGTACCGCCACCACCACCGGAGGCGACGATACTGAGCAGGCCAAAAAGCAGCAACCCGGATAATCCCAGGGCCCGAATCTGTCTGTCTACCGTAAGCGGTTAACAAACGCCGGTATTGCTCACCCGACCTTGATCTGATCCGTGCTGAGGTTTCCGGGCAGCAGCGTTTCAATGGCCTCAACCGTTTCCGCCTTCGGCAGCTCCGTGAACAGATGG
>JALSHB010000130.1 GCA_026982475.1 Chromatiales bacterium | reverse complement strand
TCAATTCGCTGGCAAGCGGGATGCGCAGGCTCTCGCCCTGTACCTTGACGCGCAGGGTGACTTGTTCCACGGGCAGGTCGAGGCGGTGGCCGTAGAGGGCCTGGTGGCGTTGGTGGAAGGCGTCGCGGGTTGCCTCGATGCCCCGCCATGGCAGGTTGATGGCGTAGGACTGGCCGCGATAGCGCAGGTCGATGCTGGGCAGGCTCTTGATGTCGCTTTCGTCGACGCCTTCTGCGCGCAGCGCGGTGCGGCCCTGTGCGGCCAGTGCCTCGAAGGCGGCGTTGAGCGCCGTGTCGGTGTTGTCGTCCAGCAGGCCGGTCTGGGTGTGTGACAGGTGGCGGGCGCGCGGCGCGACCAGCATGCCGAGGGCGGACAGCACGCCGGCGTGTACCGGCACCAGTGCGCGCTGCATGCCCAGGGCCTCGGCGAGGGCGCAGACGTGCAGGCCGCCGGCGCCGCCGAAGCAGGCCAGGGTCAGTTCGCGCGGGTCGATGCCGCGCGCCACCGACATCACGCGCAGGGCGCGGGCCATGTGTTCGTTGGCCACCGAGATGATGCCTTCGGCGGCGGTCTCGATGTCCAGGCCCAGGGGTTCCGCCACGCGGCCGACGGCGGCGCGGGCGGCGGCCATGTCGAGGCGCATGTGACCGCCGAGGAAGGCGTCGGCGCGCAGGCGGCCGAGCACCAGGTTGGCGTCGGTGACGGTGGGCTGGTCGCCGCCACGGCCGTAGCAGGCGGGGCCGGGGGCGGCGCCGGCGGATTCGGGGCCGACCTGCAACATGCCGCCGGCGTCGACGCGGGCGATGGAGCCGCCGCCGGCGCCGATGGTGTGCATGTCGACCATCGGCACGCCGACGGGATAGTCGCCGATGCGGCCCTCGCTGGTGAGGCGCAGTTCGCCGCCGTCGAGCAGGGCGACGTCGGTGGAGGTGCCGCCCATGTCGAAGGTCAGTAAGCGCTCACAGCCGGCCTGCGCGCCGACATACTGCGCCCCGGCGAGGCCGCCGGCGGGGCCGGAGAGGAGCATGTGCACGGCCTGTTCGCCGGCCTGCGCGGCGGCGATGGTGCCGCCGGAGCTTTGCATCACGGCGATGTGCGCCTGTGGCGCGCCGTCGCGCAGGCGTTGCAGGTAGCCCGTTACCAGCGGCCCCACGGCGGCGTTGAGCCAGGTGGTGATGCCGCGTTCGTATTCGCGGACTTCGGGCAGCACCCGGGACGAGCGCGAGACGAACAGGCCCTCGGGCATGGCGGCCTCGATGCGGCGTTCGGCGCTGTCCCCGCGCCCGGCCTGCAGCCAGGAGAACAGCAGGTTGATGGCCACCGCCTGCGGTTCGAGGCGTTCGACCTCGGCGCGCAGCGCCGCGATGTCGGCCTCGGTCAGGGGCTCCAGTTCCTCGCCGCTGGCCGACAGCCGCCCGCCCGTCTCCAGGCACAGTTCGCGCGGCACCGGCGGGGCCTTGAGGGGGGGATTGAGGTCGTAGAGGTCACGCCGCGCCTGGCGGCCGAGGGTCAGGGTGTCGCGCAGGCCGCGGTTGGTGATGTAGACGGTGCGCACGCCCTTGCCCTCCAGCACCGCGTTGGTGGCCACGGTGGAGCCGTGGATCAGTAACAGTTCGTCGCCTTCCAGTCCCAGCTCACGGATGCCCTGCAGGATGGCGCGCTCGGGGGCGTGCGGGGTCGACAGCACCTTGTGCACCCGCAGCCGCCCGTCTTGCAGGAGGACGAAGTCCGTGAAGGTACCACCGGTATCGACGCCGAGAATGCTACCAGGCATGGGCAGGTGGCGGGCTGTCAGGCGACCACGATGCGGTCGCGCCCCGCCTTCTTGGCGGCGTAGAGCGCGGCATCGGCGCGGGCGATGGCGTCTTCCGCGCTCTCGCCGGCGCGGATCATGGTGACGCCCATGCTCATGGTGACCTTGAGGCTCAGCTCCGGCAGCTTGACCGGGTTTTCGGTCGCGCGTTTGCGCACGCGCTCGGCGATGTTCTTCATGGAGGCGGGGGTGGCGTTGTGCAGGATGAGCAGGAATTCCTCGCCGCCGTATCGGCCGACGCGGTCGAGGCCACGCAGGGCGGCGCGCAGGCGGCGTGAGACCTCCATCAGCACCTTGTCGCCGGCCAGGTGGCCGTAGGTGTCGTTGACGTCCTTGAAGTGGTCCAGGTCCGCCATCACCAGCGCCACTGTGTGATCGCCCTGGGCGACCTCGCCCAGGGCCAGCTCCAGTTCGGCGATGATGGCGTCGTGGTTGGCCAGGCCGGTGAGGGAGTCGGTGCTGGCGGCCACGCGCAGGCGGTCTTTCTGTTGCTGGGTGCGGGCCAGGGTCTCCTCCAGCGAGGTGACCTGCGCCACGTGATAGGTCTCGATGGCCAGCGAGATGTCCAGGCAGACGATCTTGTGCAGGAAGGCCTCGATCTGCCGGCCCTCGTCGTCATCGGTCCGCAGGTTGCCCGGGAAGCGGGCGATGATGAACTGGGTGAGCCAGTAGTAGGCGCAGTTGTAGAGGCTCAGGTTGAGGCCGATCCAGGCATGGGCCTGGCCGACGCGCAGGCGTGTCTCGAAATATTCGGGGGTGTCGAACTCCATGCCCAGGGAGCGCAGGTATTGCGTCTGGGTGATCTTCAGCTGATCGACGTCGAAACCGCTGCTGAGCATCTCCTGCACTTCCTCGATGTCCTCCATCCAGTCGTAGAAGTCATCGACGATGGCGGCGATGTTGGGACGAATGACCTCCGTCTGCAGACGCCGCGCGAGGACGTGATCTTCAACCGAAAAATCCAGCCAGCGCAGACGTTGGTGAATTCTGTCATCATCGAAGCCGAATTTTTCGCAATAGGGCAGGGCCATGAAGGGGACGCTCTGTCGTTGAACTTTCCATCATCGACTATATCATACGCCATACCGTCACGAGGCCCGTCTAACTGGATGTCGCAACAAGCACCACAAGCATCGGCCGGGGAAACCCTGGTCAGGGTTGAACGACTGACGCGCCAGTTCGGCGCGCACACGGCCGTCGACGGCGTCGACTTCGCGGTGCATCGCGGCGAGGTGCTGGGCTTTCTCGGCCCCAACGGCGCCGGCAAGACCACCACCATGCGCATGATCACCGGCAACCTCGCGCCCAGCGCCGGCCGGGTGACCATCAATGGCCTCGACATCCTCGACCGGCCCAAGGCCGCCAAGGCGGAGATCGGCTACCTGCCGGAACAGCCGCCGCTGTACCGCGAGCTGACGGTGGACGAATACCTGCGCTTCTGCGCGCGTCTCAATCGCATCCCCCGTGGCCGCGTGGCGCGGGCGATGGCCTTGGCCAAGGAGCGCTGCGGCCTCGGCGAGGTGGGCGGGCGCCTCATCGGCAACCTCTCCAAGGGCTATCAGCAGCGCGTCGGCATCGCCCAGGCCATCATCCATGCCCCGGCGGTGGTGGTGCTGGACGAGCCCACCGTGGGCCTCGACCCGATCCAGATCCGCGAGATCCGCCATCTGATCCGCGAGCTGGGCGGCGAGCACAGCGTAATCCTCTCCACCCACATCCTGCCCGAGGTGCAGGCGGTGTGCGACCGGGTGCAGATCATCAACTGCGGCCGCCTGGTGATGAGCGACAGCATCGAGGCCCTGACCCGCCGCAGCGACACCGACAACCTGCTGCTGCGCCTGGCACGGCCGCCGCGGCTCGATGAGATCCGCGCGCGCATGCCTGGCGTCACGGCGGTGGAAGCCTGTGGCGACGAGGCCTTCCGGCTGCGTCTGGGTGGTGCGCTGACGGCGGAACAGGTGGCGCGAATCGCCGTCGAACAGGGCTGGGGCCTGCGCGAGCTGACCCCGGAGCGGCGCTCGCTGGAGCAGATCTTCGTCGACATTACCGCCGGCGACGGCGATGCCGCCGAGGCGAAGACGGAGCCCGTCCCATGATGGCCTTCACCATCGCCGGGCGCGAGCTGCGCTCGCTGTTCCTGTCGCCCCTGGCCTGGGCCATACTCGCCGTGGTGAGCGGCATCTGCGCCTGGTTCTTCCTCGCCTATCTCGACTTCTTCCTGCAGATGCAGCCGCGCCTGGCCGCCCTGCCCGGCGGGCCGGGCGCCGCCGACATGGTGGTCGCGCCCCTGTTCAGCACCGCCGCCACGGTGCTGCTGCTGGTGGTGCCGCTGCTCACCATGCGCCTGATCAGCGAGGAGCGCCGCGCGCAGACCCTGCCGCTGCTGCTGTCGGCGCCGGTGTCCATGAGCGAGATCGTGTTCGGCAAGTTTCTCGGCGTGCTCGGTTTCGTGCTGGTGATGCTCGCCATCATCGCCGCCATGCCGCTGAGCCTGCTGGCCGGCGGCGGCCTGGACCTGGGCCTGTGGGCCGCCGGCGTGCTGGGGCTGCTGTTGCTGCTGGCCAGCTTCTGCAGCATCGGCCTGTACCTGTCGACCCTCACCGCGCAGCCGGTGGTGGCGGCGGTGAGCACCTTCGGCCTGCTATTGTTGTTGTGGATACTCAACCTCGCCAGCAGCGGCGGCAATGGCGGCGGCCTGTTCGACTACCTGTCGCTGATGAGCCACTTCCAGCCCCTGTTGCGTGGTATCTTCAGCAGCACCGATATCGTCTATTACCTGTTACTCATCGGCACCTTCCTGGTGCTGAGTATCCGCCGGCTGGACGCCGACCGGCTGCAACATTAGGCAACAACAAGGAGAATTGCCATGAAAGAACATCTCTACCATTACCGCGCCGAGGTGGTTTCCGTCTACGACGGCGATACCTGCACCGTGCACATCGACCTCGGTCTGGATGTGTCGAAGCGCAACGAAAGCGTGCGCCTGTCACGCATCAACGCCAAGGAGGTGCGCGGCGAGGAGCGGCCGGAGGGCCTGGTGGCGCGCGACTGGCTGCGCCAACGCATCGAAGGCCGCGAGATCTGGATTCAGACCCTCAAGGACAAGAAGGGCAAGTATGGCCGCTACATCGCCGAGATCTGGATCGAGGACGAGCCGGAGGTGTTCGTCAATGTCAACGACGAAATGGTCAGCAAGGGCCTTGCTGTCTACAAGGAGTATTGATGTAGCCCCATGTTCGTCAGCGGCAAGACCCGGCGCGCCACGCGCCTGCAGAACGCCCTGTTCCTGATCCTGTTCCTCGCCGTGGTGGGGATGCTGGCCTGGCTCAGCACGCGCTACACCTTCACCGCGGACTGGACGGCGAGCGGCCGCAACACCCTCTCCGCGGCCAGCCGCGAACTGCTCGAACGGCTCGACGGGCCGGTCAACGTCACCGCCTTCGCCAGCGAGGATGAATCGGTGCGCCGCGCCATCCGCGACTTGCTGGCGCGTTACCAGCGCCACAAGCGCGACATCACCCTCGACTTCGTCAACCCGGACCTGCAACCGGCGCGGGTGCGCGAGCTGGGCATCCGCGTCAACGGCGAGCTGCTGATCGACTACCAGGGGCGGCAGGAAAAGCTCGCCAGCGTCTCCGAGCAGAGCATCACCAACGCCCTGCAGCGCCTGGCGCGCAGCGGCGAGCGCTGGCTGGTGTTCATCGAGGGCCACGGCGAGCGCAGGCCCCTGGGCGAGGCCAATCACGACCTCGGCGCCTGGGGTCAGCGGCTGGAGGAGAAGGGTTTCAGGATCCGCTCACAGAACCTGGTCGCCGAGCCGGCCATCGCCGACAACACCGCGGTGCTGGTGCTGGCCGGTCCGCAGACGGATCTGTTGCCGGGCGAGGTGGCGATGATCCAGCAGTTCGTCGAGGGCGGCGGCAACCTGCTGTGGCTGGGCGATCCCGATGGGCTGCACGGCCTGCAGCCCCTGGCCGCGACCCTGGGGGTGGATTTCCTGCCCGGTGTCATCGTCGACCCCACCACCCGCGTGCTGGGCATCTCCGATCCGCGCCTGGCCATCGTCAGCACCTATCCGCCGCATGCGGTGACGCGCAACTTCGATGTCGTCACCCTGTTCCCCCAGGCCGCCGGCATCGCCTACACCCCGCCCCCCGGCTGGCAGGGTCAGGCGATGCTCGTCAGCGCCGAACGCAGCTGGTCGGAGACGGGCGAGCTGAGCGGGCAGGTGGCCTTCGACGAGGGGGCGGACACGCCGGGGCCATTGACCCTGGGGGTGGTGATGAGCCGTGCGCGGGGCGGCGGGGAAGACGCTGGCGAGCAGCGCGTGGCGGTGATCGGCGACGGCGACTTCCTCTCCAACGCCTATCTCGGCAACGGCGGCAACCTCGCCCTGGGCATGAACCTCATCAACTGGCTGTCCCACGAGGACCGTTTCATCGACATCCCGGTGAAGACCGCCCCGGACCGCAGCCTGAGCTTCTCGCCGCTGGCGCAGGGCGTGATCGGTTTCGGCTGGCTGGTACTGCTGCCGCTGGGGCTGGCGGCGACGGGGGCGGTGATCTGGTGGCGGCGCCGGCGTTGAGCGAAATATGAATTCCCGCAGCCTGCTCAACCTGGGACTGTTGCTGGCCGTGCTGCTGCTCGGCGGGCTGATCTGGCTTTCCCAGCAGAAACCGCCGTCAGCCGAGCCCGAACGGCTGACGGCGCTTGCCGGGGAAGACATCACGCGCATCGAGATCCGCCCCGCGCGGGACGCCGATGCGGTGCTGGAACGGCGTGGCGCCGAGTGGTGGCTGGTCGACCCCTTCGTCGCCCGCGCCGACCGGGCCCGGGTCGGCGCCGTCATCGGCCTTGCCCGCGCCCGCAGCCAGGCGCGCTACAGCGCCAGCGAGGTGGATCTGCGGCAGGCCGGACTGGACAGGCCGGACCTGCGGCTGCGCGTCAATGACATCACCCTCGAACTGGGCGTCACCGAGCCGCTGCACGGGCGGCGCTTCGTGCGCGTGGGCGACAGCGTGCACCTGATCGTCGATCGCTACAGCTACCTGTTGCAGGGCGGCGTGGCGGCGCTGGTCAGTCCGCAGCTGTTGCCCGTTGGTGCGCGCCTGCGGGAGATCGAACTGCCGGGCCTGCATCTGTTGCAGGACGATGACCAGTGGCGGCTGGCCGAGGGTGAAGCCGCCTCCGCCGATGCCGTGCAGGCCCTGGTGGACGCGTGGCGGCATGCCCGCGCCCTGCGCGTCAGCCGCAGCGATGGCGAGGCCGATGGCGCGGCCATCACCCTGCGTCTGGCCGGCGAGGCGCCGCCGCGCCGTTTTGTCCTGCTGCGCGGCGAAGACGAGGTGTTGCTGATCCGCCCGGACCTCCGTCTGAGTTATCACTTCACCCCCGAGGTGGCGGGGCGCCTGCTGGCCCTGCCGCCAGCCGCGGACAGGCCTGACGATGCCTGAGCTGCCGGAGGTCGAGACCACCCGCCGCGGCATCGCGCCGCACATCGAGGGCCAGCGGGTCAGCGAGGTGGTGGTGCGCCAGCCGCGCCTGCGTTGGCCGGTGCCGGCGCGCCTGAGGACGGCGCTGCGCGGCCAGGTCATCGACACGGTGCGCCGCCGGGGCAAATACTTGCTGTTGGAATCCGCCGCCGGCACGGCAATCCTGCACCTCGGCATGTCCGGCAGCCTGCACCTGGTGGATGCCGGTCAGCCGCCGGGCAGGCACGATCACGTCGATATCGTCTTCGCCAATGGCCGCTGCCTGCGCCTGCGTGACCCGCGCCGCTTCGGCGCCGTGCTGTGGACCACCCGCGCGGCGGAGCGGCATAAACTGCTGCAGGCGCTGGGGCCGGAGCCCCTGTCCGGTGACTTCGATGTGGATCATCTGTTCCAGGCCTCGCGCGGCCGGCGCGTCAGCATCAAGGCCTTCATCATGGACAGCAAGGTAGTGGTGGGGGTGGGCAACATCTACGCCAGCGAATCCCTGTTCATGGCCGGCATCCATCCGAAGAGCGCCGCCGGGCGTGTCGGCCGCGCGCGCTACGAGCGCCTGGTCACGGCCATAAGGCAGGTGCTGGATGAGGCCATCGCCCAGGGCGGCACCACCCTGCGCGACTTCACCAACAGCGAGGGCAGGCCGGGCTATTTTCAGCAGCGGCTGCGGGTCTACGGCCGGGCCGGCGAGGCCTGTGTGAGTTGCGGCGGGCGCATTCGCAGCCTGCAGCTGGGGCAGCGGAACACCTTTTATTGTCCGCAGTGCCAGCGTTGAGGGGTATGCCTGGCGGCCGGCACGAGATCACCCCGCGGCCCGCCCCAAGCGCCTGCTTTTGGCGCAGCGAAATGATCTTATTGCTCTGACCAATCGTAGGAGCGGACCCTTGGGCCGCGATGTCACGGGTGGGAAAACCATCGCGGCCCAAGGGTCCGCTCCTACAGACGCAAAAAAGGCCCGCGCAGGCGGGCCTTTCGGTGGCTCTTGTGAGGACCTCAGCAGGGCTGGACGTTGGTCGCCGAGAGTCCCTTTTGGCCGTTTTCCACCTCGAAGGAAACGGTCTGACCTTCGGCCAGGGTCTTGAAGCCGGTGCCCATGATGCTGGTATGGTGGACGAAGATGTCCTCGCCACCTTCCTGCGGCTCGATGAAGCCAAAACCCTTCGCGTCGTTGAACCACTTGACGGTGCCTTGCGCCATTTTTCTACTCCTTGTTATTGATTGTTTTCTGGTCCGGGAACAGCAGACAGCGTCAGCGGCACTGGCGGGACATCTTCGATGCCCGTCGTTGTCAACCTCGGTCGTCCGCAGGCGCCGAGTATACCCCCCCGTTCTGAAAAATGTCACGTCTGGCAGGGGGGCGGAAAAATCCCGCCGATGGATGCCGCAGCCGCCTATTCGCAGAGTAGCGCCTTGCTCATCTGGTTGGCCCACTCGACGGCCTCCAGATAGGCCTTTTGCGGGGCAATGCCTTCGATCATTGCCGCCTCCACGCCATCCCAGTCGCCCGACTCATAGGCGAGCACCAGCGCCAGCAATCGACCCAATGCCCCCTCGTGCGCCAGCAGCGCCCGGTTGATCTCCTCGGCCAGCGGCAGGCTGGCGAGGACGGTTTCCAGGGGTTGGTCGGTGAGCGCGTCGAGGGCCGAGAACAGGCCGGTGGTGAAGGCGCTGCTGGCGGGCTGGCCGGTGTCTTTTCCCAGGGTTTCGCACATGCGCGCGCGGATCAGCGAGGTGAGCAGCAGCTCATAGGGCTTGTCGTCGATCTGTGACATGGCGAGGATGGTGAGCCAGGTCTTGATGCGCTGCAGGCCGATCATGGTGGCGGCGCTCTGGATGGACTCGATCTTGCGCGCGGTGCCGAACTGCGCCGAGTTGATGTAGCGCAGGATGCGATAGGCGAAGCTCACGTCCTGGGCGATGAGGTCGGCGAGTTCGTTGAATTCGATCTCCGGATCCTGAATGCGCGCCAGCAGGCGCAGGATGAGGGTGCGGCAGGAGGGGGTGTGCTCACCCTTGACCAGGTCGGGCTTGCAGAAGAAATAGCCCTGGAAATAGTCGAAGCCAAGCGCCTTGCAGGTGTGAAAGTCTTCCTGCGTCTCGACCTTCTCCGCCAGCAGCGGGACGCCGAAGGCCTTCAGCGTGCTGACGTGGCGTCTGAGTTGGTGAGGGCTCAGGCTGAGGACATCCAGCTTGATCAGGTTGGCCAGCTCCACCAGCGGGCGCTTGCTGTCGTCGTATTCGAAGTCGTCCAGGGCGATGGTGTAGCCATCCTGCTTGAGGCGTTGCAGGGTGGCCAGCAGCTCGGGGCCAGGGAGGACGTCTTCCAGCACTTCCAGCACCACCTGCTCGGGGGCCATGGCGTTGGGCAGGCCCTCGATGATGAAGCGTTCGGTGAGGTTGACGAAGGCCGGGTGCCTGCCCACCAGTTGCGGCAGGCCGATCTCCATCAGGGCATTGACCAGCAGCCGTGAGGTGGCCTGTTCACCGTCGGTGAATTCCGCATGATCGCTGTCATTGGCCCGGAACAGCAGTTCATAGGCGTGGACGTCCAGCTGGCGGTCATAGATAGGCTGTCGGGCAATGAACACGTGCGGCATGGCGCCCTCCTTTGGCGCGCGGGGAATGTGCAGACTATCGGCGGGTGTTTCTCGATCTTTACCGTGGTGTGGATCAGCGCGCCAGCTGGTCCATCAGCGCCGGCAGCCACAGGGCGATCTGCGGGAACAGCGCCACCATGGCCAGCCCTGCGAGCTGGATGGCGACGAAGGGCAGGATGCCGCGGTAGATCTGCGGCATGCGCACCTCCGGCGGCGCCGCGGCCTTGAGATAGAACAGCGAAAAGCCGAAGGGCGGGGTGAGGAAGGAGGTTTGCAGGTTCAGCGCGATGAGCACGGCGAACCACAGCGGGTCCACCCCCAGGTAGATGGCGATGGGGGCGAGGATGGGCACCACGATGAAGCTGATCTCGATGAAGTCGAGGAAGAAGCCCAGGATGAAGATGATCAGCATGCTGACGAGCAGGAAGCCCCACTGGCCACCGGGCAGGCTGGTCATCAGTTCGTGCACCAGGTCGTCGCCGCCGAGACCGCTGAACACCAGCCCGAAGGCGGTGGCGCCGATGAGGATGAGGAACACCATGCTGGTCATGCGCGTGGTGCTGCGCATGGCGCTGCGCAGATTTTTCAGGTTCAGGCGGCGATGGACGGCGGCCAGCAGCATGGCGCCCAGCGCGCCCACGGCGGCCGATTCGGTGGGTGAGGCGACGCCGAAGAAGATGGAGCCGAGCACGGCAAATATCAGCGCCAGCGGCGGCAGCAGGCTCTTGATGACCTGCGGCAGCAGGGGGCCGTCGCCGTCCTTTTTCGGCAGCGCCGGGGCCACCTCGGGGCGCCACTTGGCGACCAGCAGGATGTAGAGAATGAACAGCGTGATGAGCACCAGTCCCGGCGTCACCGCGGCCATGAACAGCTTGCCCACCGGCACGCCGATGATGTCGCCGAGCAGGATCAGCACGATGCTCGGCGGCACGATCTGCCCCAGGGTGCCGGAGGCGGCGATGGCGCCGGTGGCCAGCTCCGGCTTGTAGCCGTGGCGCAGCATCACCGGCAGGGCGATCACCGCCATGGTCACCACCGTCGCCCCCACCACGCCGGTGGTGGCGGCCAGCAGGGCGCCGACCAGGACGATGGACACGCCCATGCCGCCGCGCAGCTGGCCGAACAGGCGGCTCATGGTCTCCAGCAGCTCTTCCGCCAGGCCGGATTTTTCCAGCACGATGCCCATGAACACGAACAGCGGCACCGCCAGCAGGGTGAAGTTGGTCATGATGCCCCAGATGCGCAGGGGCAGCAGGGCGAAGAAGTCGAGGCCCAGCAGCACGCCGCCAAACAGCAGCGACACCGCGCCCAGGGTGAAGGCCACCGGGTAGCCCAGCAGCAGCAGGCCCACGGCGGTGGCGAGCATGACCAGCGCCCAGATCTCCGTCACTGGCGTTTCTCCAGAAGTAGGCAGAGGGCGCGCAGCATGCTGGCCACGCCCTGCAGCAGCAGCAGGCTGAAGCCCACGGGGATCGCCGCCTTGAGCAGGAAGCGATGGGGCAGGCCGCCGGGGTCGGGCGAGCCCTCGCCCATGCCAAAGCTGTTGGCGACGAAGGGCAGCGAAGCGATGATGATCATCAGGCAGAAGGGCACGAGCAGGAACAGGCCGCCAAACAGGTCGATCATGGCGCGGCGGCGATCGGTCATCCACCGGCTGTTGTAGAAGATGTCCACCCGCACATGGCCGTCGTGTTTGAGGGTATAGGCGGCGCCGAGCAGGAACAGCAGCGCGAACAGGTGCCATTCCAGCTCCTGCAAGGCCACCGAGCCGGTCTGGAACGCATAGCGCATGGTCACGTCGTAGATGATCACCAGCACCATCGCCAGCACCAGCCAGGCCACGGCGCGGCCGCTCCACTCGCTGATGCATTCGATGGCCGTGATGAGGCGTTTGAGGGTCGGCTGCAAGGGCGGGGTTCCGGGTCGAAAAACGCCGGCATTCTACCGCAAATCCGCGCCGCTTGCCGTGTTGACTTGTTCGACGGGGGCAGGAGCGGGCCACGCCCGCGATGCCAATGGATTGTGGGAGCGGCTGAAGCCGCAATTATCTTAAGGCCTCAGCGCATCTGCAGGGCCAGCTGTGCCTGGGCCACCAACTGGCGGAAGTTGCGTTGGGCCTCGTCGTCGATGACGCGGTGGCTGCGGGCACGGTCGGCGTAGAACAGGCCCACCGGCCGCTGCTGGCGACCGTGCAGGGCGGCGATGAGGAAGCTGTCCGCGCCGCTGATGCGGGCGAAGTCTGCCGGCAGTGGCCAGTCGTCCTGGTGGATGTCCACGCGTCGTTCCCCGCCTTCGATGATGAGGCGCGAGAACAGGTCGTCGGCGGGGGCCAGCGGAAACTGGCACTGGGCCATCAGCGCCTCGGCGCCCTCTCCGGCGGCCAGACGCCCGGCATAGCGGCGGTGATCCGGGCTGAGCAGGCAGAGCAGGGCCCGGTCGAAGCCGGCGCCCCGATGCAGGCCGTCCAGCACCTTGGCGAAGATGGTGTTGATGCTGGCCTGTTGTGACATCAGGGTGGTGATCTCGTAGAGGCAATCGAGCAGCCGTGCGGGATTGCCGGCGGCCTCGGCGGCCGGGGAGCCGGCGGCTTCCGTGTCCGGCAGCTCCTGGCGGGCGTAAAAGGAGAACTGGCGCGCCAGCTTGTCGAGGGATTCGTCCTTGCCGCCGCGCAGGCGCGGGGTCAGGTGGCGGCGGTCGAGGCCATAGGCCTGGGCCATGTCGCAGCACTGGCGGAAGGCCTGTTCCAGGGCCTCGCTGACCTGTTCCTTTTTGATCCCGGCGACGCGCGACAGCTCGTAGAGCAGCTCGGGCAGCGTCTTGTCGTCATCGGGGTGTTCGGCGTAGAGCAGATTCATGGTCTGCGCCGACAGCGCGGCCAGGGCGCCGGTGAGTTCGGTCTGGTTGCGGATCGGGCCGTCGCGGTTGCGCTGCCTGGCGCCCAGGGTCTGCACCACGTTTTTCGGGAACTCCCAGTCGTTGGCGATGGCCTGGCCGAGGTCGTGCAGGGTGGCACCCAGCTGACGGATTTCGGCCTTCTGGCGCGGCAGTTGCTCCTCCCGTTGCAGACTGAGTATGCGCCGGTATTCCTGCGGCAGGGTGCAGGCGACGGCCACCTCGCCAAGATTGTGCAGCAGGCCGCAGATGTAACTCTGTTCGATATCGCGCACCTCGCAGCGGCTGGCGATGCCGCGCACGAAGGTGGCGCTGAGATAGGCGCTGACCAGCAGGCCGGTGATGTCCACCTCGGGGTTGCGCTGCTGGAAGCTGTCGATGAGCTTGAGGGTCAGCACCGCGCTGCGCACGGTCTCGAAGCCCAGCACCACCACCGCCCGCGACAGGTTGCCGATGCGGACCCGGCTGCGATTGTGCAAGGGGGAGTTGGCCAGCTTCAGCACCTTGGCGCTGAGATTGGCGTCCTTGAGGATCTCCACCGCCAGGGCCATGGCGTCGGCATCGGGATCGGCGCCGACGCGATGGATGCGGTTGACGCTGGCGCTGAAGATGGGCATGTCGCCCATTTCCTGCAGGCGTTGCTGCACGCGCTGCAGGGTCTGTTCGCGTTTTTGCTCCGGCATCGTGGGGGATCCTTTGGGGGCCGTCCATGGGCCAGCTAGTCTGTGTATCCTGGACCTGCGGATTCAGGTGCATGTCCTCACAGACTATCGACAGCCAACTGCAGTGACTAAAGTTGTGACCCGCGGCGGTCGATGGGCTGGGTGATGTTGGGCTGCCAGATTATTCAAGGGAGATTTGCATGAAACGCCTGTTCTATATCCTGACGCTGACGGTTGCCGCGTCGGCCATCCATGCCGCGCCGGTCTATCATCCGCCGGGGGCCAATCTGACGTATGGCGACGTCAGCAACAGCCAGTCCATCATGTCGGACATCACCAATCCCGCCGCCAGCGCCGTGCAGCTGGAGCGTGATGGCGCGCAGGTGCAGTTCGGCCTCATCAGCAACATCGGCCTCGGCATCGAATACGGCCAGGTGGACAACATCTTCAATGTCATCGATGAGAAGGCCCAGGCCTATTCCAGCGGCCTGGCGGTGACCGTGCCGACCCTGACGGGGAATCCCGTGGCCGATGCCGCGGCCATCCAGAATGCCATCGATGTGCCGGTGGCGGATCTCAATGGGGTGCTCGCCACGGTGGCCGCCGATGGCTACGGCAAGGTCTTCGGCTCCATGAATCTGCCGCTGATGCCGGTGGTGGTGGGGAATGATTTTCTCGGCGGCGCCCTGGTGTTCGATGCCAGCGCCTCGGTGATCTCCAAGGCCAACGAGATCCACGACAATATCGACATCGATTATTCCACGGTGGTGAGCCAGCTCACGACCTGGGACGGTGTCAGTCCCATCAACCTGGGCGAGGTATCGCTGGATATCAATGCGCAGACGGTGACGGTCAACAACGACACCACCCTGCAGACCCGTGCCGCCGGTATCGGTGAGCTGGCCCTGGGCTACAGCCGGCAGTTGATGAAGCGTGAGCAGGGCGGCCTGTTCGGCGGTCTGCGCGCCAAGTATTACAAGGTGGGGCTGGCGCAAACGGCGACCCGGCTGGGCAACCTGAGCGATGCCGAGCAGCTGTTTCAGGATATCCGTGACGCCGAGTTCAATTACGACAGCCGCTTCGGTCTCGACCTGGGGGTGCTGTGGGTCAGCGAGAATTACCGCCTGGGCGCCACGGTGATGAACCTCAATTCGCCCAAGTTCACCTTCCCCGGCCTGGATGTCTCGGCCTATTCGAACGGCGCCATTGCCCGCCTGCTGGGCCAGGACTATGTCTACACCATGGAGGCCCAGCTGAAGCTGGAGGCGGCGCTGTTTTCCACCAATCGCCGCTGGGCCCTCAATGCCGGCCTGGACGCCAATGCCGTTCCCGACCCCTTCGGCGACGACTATCAGTGGGCGACACTGAGCGCGGCCTATCTGACCGACAGCTGGTGGATTCCGGGCGCCCGGGTCGGCTACCGCGGCAATCTGGCCGGCGAGAAGATGAACTACGTCACCCTCGGCGCCACCCTGTTCAAGGCCTTCAATATCGACCTGGCCATGGCCCTGAACGATGTCACCATCGACGGCACCACGGTGCCGCGCGGTGCGATGCTCAACATGGGGCTTGCGTTGTCGTTCTGACCTTTCTCGATATTCAGAACTGGAAGCCGAGCTGGGCATGGGCGCCGATCTGCTCCTCACTGTAGGATCCCGCGGCATCCAGGGAGAGAAAGCCAATCTCCAGGCCCATGCCCAATGAGGCGGCGCCGGCCTGGGTGCCGGTGAGGTTCTGTTGGTAACCGGCACGCAGGGCAAGCCAGCGCCAGGGCTTGAATTCCGTGCCCAGCGAGAGCATCTGGGTGGCGGAGTCGTAGCCGGCGGCCTGGTTGCGCATCAGGTCGAGATTCAGTTCGAGCACCGTGCGCCGGCTCTGGTAGGCAAAGCCGGCGCGCAGCTGCGGGCCGATGTCGAAGGTGTCGCCCGTGTCACCGTATTCAAAGCTGCCGGCAAGCAGGTTCTTGGCCATCAGGCCCAGTTTCCATACGCCGAACTCCTTGACGAGACCAACGTCCACATTGAAGGCGGCGCCGCTGCTGTACTGGTTGCGGTCAATGCGGGGTTTCGCCGTGCGGATATCTTCAGTGTAGCCATAGCCCTCGACAAAGAGGAACTTGAGATTGAAGCCGACGGCCATCTGGCGACGCCAGCCGGCGCCGCTGATGGACTTGGCCGCGCTAACGCCGTTTTCCAGAACGCGGGCGCCGCGGTGTTCGATGCGGGAGCTGTATTGCGGGTTGGTGGGATCGCTCAGGTTGTCGTTCCTGATGCTGGCGCGGGCTGTGGCCCAGTCGTAGCTGTGGATGTAGGCCGCGCCACTGAGCAGCCGGCCGGGAATGGCGAGCAGGAGGGCATTGTTGCCGCCTTCCCGGTAAATGTCGCCATCCATGATACTGAGGCGGGCCAGCACGGCATCGCGGTTGACGATGGTGGGGTTTGCGTCCAGGCGGTCAGCGGCCTGTTGGAAGCTGGACAGGTTGTCTTCCAGTTTGTCGGGATCGCCGCGCTGGCGGCCCATGGCAGGGGCCATCAGAAACCATTCACGTTGTTCCTCGGCGGTGGTCAGCAGGGCGGGATTGTTGAAGGTGGCGTAGCGGGCGCCGGTGGCGACGCCGACGCCGCCCATGCCAGCGGCGCGCACGTCGAAGACGCCAAAGGGCTGGGCCTGGCTGGCGCCGGCGCCAGCCAGCAGGCCGAGGCCGACCAGCGCCGCGCCGATGCGCCGGGTCCGCATCAGCACTCGTCTCCGGTCCAGAGCATGTCCAGCACCGCGTCCAGCCCCCGGTGGTGGAGGGCGGCATCGGCCTGGGCGCGCACCGCGGGCTTGGCGTGATAGGCCACGCCGAGGCCGGCCGCGGCGAGCATCTTCAGGTCGTTGGCGCCGTCGCCCATGGCCACCACCTGCGCGGGGTGGATGTCCAGTTCGTGACAGAGGGCGGTGAGGTAGGTGGCCTTGGCCTCGGCGCCGACGATGGCGCCCTCTACCGTGCCCAGCAGCTTGCCGTCCTTCTCGGCGAGGATGTTGGCGAGGGTGAAATCCAGCGCCAGGCGCGCCTTCAGGCGGTCGGTGAAAAAGGTGAAGCCGCCGGACACCAGGGCCAGTTTGATGTCGCGCGCCTTGAGGCCGGCGATCAGTTCCTCGGCGCCGGGGTTGAGGCGCAGGCGTTCATCGTAGACCCGCTGCAGGGCCGCGGTGTTGAGGCCCTCCAGCAGTGCGACGCGCCGGCGCAGCGAGGCCTCGAAGTCGATTTCGCCGCGCATGGCGGCCTCGGTGATGGCGGCCACCTGTGGCTTGACGCCGACGAAGTCGGCGATTTCGTCCACGCACTCGATGCTGATGAGGGTGGAGTCCATGTCCGTGATCAGCAGGCCGACGCGGGCCGGGTCGAAGTCGCTGGGCAGGGTGTTGATGTCCAGATGCAGCTCGGCGCGCAGGGCCTCTAGGGCGGTGTGATCCAGGGCGTTGTCGTGCTGGAGGCGGAAATGGCTGCCGCAGGGCCGCGGCTCGCCGCCCAGGCGTTCGCTCAGGGTGGCGCGCTGCTCGCTGTTCAGCTCGGCAGAGTGGATGAGGGTGGTGGGCATGGCGTTCCGCGGCTCGGCTCGGTGGATCCCTGCATTCTAATGCGCGTACTGGCGGATGTCAGCGTACTTCGCTCAGTAATTGCGCGATCATGTGCCGCGCCTGCTCGAGATAGCCGCCGCCGAACAGGTTGAAGTGATTGAGGATGTGATAGAGGTTGTAGAGGGTCTTGCGGGTGGCATAGCCGGGATCCAGCGGCCAGGCCTCCTCATAGGCGGCATAGAAGGTGGGCGGGAAGCCGCCGAACAGCTCGGTCATGGCGAGGTCGGTCTCGCGGTCGCCGTAATAGACGGCCGGGTCGAAGATCACCGGCTGTCCGTCTTCGGTGTAGGCGTGGTTGCCGGACCAGAGGTCGCCGTGCAGCAGGCTGGGGCGCGGCTGGTCGTCGCCGAAGAAGTCGCCGGTGCGGGCTAGCAGCTGCTCGGCCGGCGCGCCGAGGTGGCCACCCTTTTCCGCCGCCAGCCGCAGCTGGTGGCCCAGGCGGTGTTGCTGCCAGAAACGCACCCAGTCCGTCTCCTCCGTGTTGATCTGCGGGGTGGCGCCGATGGTGTTGTCGCGCCGCCAGCCAAAGCGCTCGTGCTGGCAGCGGTGCATCTGCGCCAGCTCCCGTCCCAGTCGTTCGGCGCTGCCCTGGCCGCCCAAGGGCAGGTGCTCGAGCACCAGATAGGCCTCGTTCGCTGCCACGCCGTGGCACAGCGGCGCCGGGGCGCGAATGCTGCGGCTGTGCAGGATGTCGTTCAGCCCCTCGGCCTCGGCCTTGAACATGGCCAGGCGGGCGGCGTGATTGAGTTTGATGAAAAAGCCGCGCTTGCCATCGCTCAGGACGTAGGCCGAGTTGATGCAGCCACCGCCGACGGCTCGGGCGTCACGGGTGGCGAAGGGTTGCCCCGTGGCTTCGCCGATGTGCTGGTCTATGGTTGCCCAGTCAGGCATGTCAGGCCCCTGATTCTGTGGGTGATGGCTGGAGAGTTAGGTTGTAAACCTCACACGGATTCTAGCATGTGGGCGCTAACTGCTTGGGCCATATGACAGATGTGTGTTTATCCACAAAAGCTGTGGATAACTTTGTGCATAAAATGGGGGGAAGGGGCCGCAGGGCTTGTGAGTGCTGGAATTCCGTTGGATTGGTCAAAATTTAAACGCCACGGTAAATCCATAGATTACAATGAGTTAGTATTGTCAATAGGCGTCGCGGGACATTTTTTCGGCAGAAGTGTCAGGTTTCGTGTGGGATTTCCCGGGATTGTGCATAAAGCGGCGCCCGGGGGGGCGTGACTGCGGGCTTTGCGCCTGGCGGTGGCCGCCTTGCCCTGTCTGCGTGGCGAAAGTTGCGGCGAAGCCGGGGCAATAAAAAAGGCCGACACAGCGTGCCGGCCTTTTTTATTGCCATCAGGCGATTGCGGGTTTAGAGCTCCAGAATGAAATCCACCAGCTTTTCGATGTTGGCATCAGAGACGCGCGGTGAGTAGGGGGGCATAGGTGCCGCACCCCAGGTGCCCTTGCCGCCCTTCTTGACCTTGCCGATCAGCAGATCGCGGGCGTTGGCATCGCCCTTGTACTTGGCGGCGACGTCCTTCCACGATGGGCCAACGATCTTTTTGTCAATGCCGTGGCAAGCCATGCAGCCGCTCTTCTTGGCCAGATCCAGGTCGGCGGAAGCCTGGCCGGAAACGAACAGTGCAGCAGCAGCGACAGGTGCAATCAACCATTTTGCATTCATAGGTATTCCCCTTAAATATTGATGTAGGCAGGAATGGAACTGCGAGCGATGCGCTGCCTTCCCCCCTCCCCGGTTTAATGTTTTGGAGTAGCGTTTGACGCCGGCCTTCGGCGTGCCGGTCATCTCTCCTGGGCTTGGGATTCCTGAGTAACGAAGTCGCGTACAGCAAAACCCAAGGCGGTTTTATGCCATTGCGAAAAGAGGCTGTCAAGTTCAGCGTGTATTCAGTTTTGTTGTGATCGGCGGGTTTACCAGCTGAAAATGACCCAGGAGGGGATGAGGAAATCGGGGGCCAGCTCGTTGGTGCGCGTCTCCAGATCGCCGTCGCCATCGGCGTCGACCAGGTAGTAGGGGGCGCCCTTCTGCGGGGTGATGCGGATCATGTACAGCTTGCCGTTGATGCGGTATTCGTTGATGGTTTCCTGGCCGGGTGACTGGATGACGACGCCGTTTTCGGCGCTGTCTTCGTCCTCGGCCTCGTCCTGCTCGGGGCTGGCGGCAGAGGCCGCAAGCAGCCATGCGCTGGCGCAGTAGAGCAGGCCGGCGGTGAGCAATGTGCGGTGAGGGCTGCGTGTCCTGGGCCTAAACATGGGATAATCGTTTTGCATGTGATTCAGTCTAACCCATCCCATTCCAACTCGTCCAAGTCCACACCATGACCAAAAGACCCCGCCTGATCCTCGTCGATGGCTCGTCCTATCTGTATCGCGCCTTTCACGCCCTGCCCTCGCTGAGCAATTCCCGCGGCCAGCATACGGGGGCCATCTATGGCGTCGCCAACATGCTGCGGCGGCTGATCAAGGACTACCAGCCGGCGCTGATGGCGGTGGTGTTCGACGCCAAGGGCAAGACCTTCCGCGACGACCTGTACGCCGAATACAAGGCCAACCGCCCGCCCATGCCCGATGAGCTGCGCAGCCAGGTCGCGCTGTTGCACCAGTTGGTGGAGGCCATGGGCCTGCCGGTGCTGGTGATCGACGGCGTGGAGGCGGACGACGTCATCGGCACCCTGGCGCGGCAGGCGGCCGAGCAGGGCATGGACACGGTGATCTCCACCGGCGACAAGGACATGGCGCAACTGGTCAACGAGCACGTCACCCTGGTCAACACCATGGACGGCACCACCCTCGACGTCGCCGGGGTGGAGGAGAAGTTCGGCATCCCGCCGTCGCTGATCGTCGATTATCTGGCCCTGGTGGGCGATACCTCCGACAACATCCCCGGGGTGCCCAAGGTGGGGCCGAAGACGGCGGTGAAGTGGCTCAAGCAGTACGGCAGCCTGGACGGGATCATCCAGCACGCCGACGAGATCAAGGGTAAGGTGGGCGAAAACCTGCGCGCCTCGCTGGACCAGCTGCCCTTGTCACGCCAGCTCGCCACCATCAAGTGCGACGTGCCGTTGCCGCAGGGCCCGCAGGCCCTGCGTGTGCGCGAGCCGGACAGGGAGCGCCTGATCAAGCTGGTGGGCGAACTGGAATTCAAGAGCTGGCTGTCGGAACTGCTGTCCGGTGACGGGGAGGAGACGCCGCAGGACGAGGCCGACCACGCTGACGGCGACTACCATCTGCTGCAGGATCGCCAGGCCTTCACGGTCTGGCTGCAACGCCTGCGCGACGCCCCACTGTTCGCCTTCGACACCGAGACCACCAGTCTCGACTACATGCAGGCCCGCGTGGTGGGCGTGTCCTTCGCCGTCGAGGCGGGCGAGGCGGCCTATGTGCCGCTGACCCACGACGATCCCACGGGCGGCGAGCAGCTCGACCGCGACTGGGTGCTGGAGCAGCTGCGCCCGCTGCTGGAGGACGCCGACACGCCGCTGCTGGGGCAGAACCTCAAGTACGACCGCAACGTACTGCTCAATCACGGCATCGCCCTGCGCGGCATGGCCTTCGACACCATGCTCGAATCCTATGTGCTGGACAGCACCGCCTCGCGCCACGACATGGACTCGCTGGCCCTCAAGTACCTCAACCGCAAGACCACCAGCTACCAGGACGTGGCCGGCAAGGGTGCCAAACAGATCGGCTTCGAACAGGTGCCCATCGCCACCGCCGGCCCCTACGCCGCCGAGGACGCCGACATCACCCTGCGCCTGCACCAGGTGCTGTGGCCGAAGCTGGAAGCCGAGCCGAAGCTGGCGGCGCTGTTCCGCGACATCGAGATGCCGTTGATCCCGGTACTCTCCGACATGGAGCGTACCGGCGTGCTGGTAGACGCCGAGATGCTGGCGCGGCAGAGCGAGGAGCTGGCGGCGCGCATGGCCGAGATCGAAAAAGAGGCCTTCGAGGTGGCCGGCGAGCCCTTCAACCTCGGCTCGCCCAAGCAGATCCAGGCCATCCTGTTCGACAAGCTCGGCCTGCCGGTGCTGAAGAAGACCCCCAAGGGCGCGCCCTCCACCGCCGAGGAGGTGCTGGCGGAGCTGGCCCTGGACTACCCCCTGCCGCGCCTGATCCTCGACTACCGCAGCCTCTCCAAGCTCAAGTCCACCTACACCGACAAGCTGCCCCGGCGCATCGACCCCGACACCGGCCGCGTGCATACCTCCTATCACCAGGCGGTGGCCAGCACCGGCCGGCTGTCGTCGTCCGACCCGAATCTGCAAAATATCCCGGTGCGCACCACCGAGGGGCGGCGCATCCGCCAGGCCTTCATCGCGCCGCCACGGCACAAGATCCTCGCCGCCGACTATTCGCAGATCGAGCTGCGCATCATGGCCCACCTGTCCGGTGACGAGGGCCTGTTGCGCGCCTTCGCCCAGGGTGAGGATATCCATCGCGCCACCGCCGCCGAGGTGTTCGGGGTGCCGCTGGAGGCGGTCGACGCCGAGCAGCGGCGCAGCGCCAAGGCCATCAACTTCGGCCTCATCTACGGCATGTCCGCCTTCGGCCTGGCGCGGCAGCTGGGCATCCCGCGCCAGGCGGCGCAGGAATACGTCGACCTCTACTTCCAGCGCTACCCCGGGGTGAAGGCCTTCATGGACCGCACCCGCGAGAGCGCGCGCGAAAAGGGCTACGTCGAGACCGTATTCGGCCGCCGCCTGTACCTGCCGGAAATCAACCACCGCAACGGCCAGCGCCGCCAGTACGCCGAGCGCACCGCCATCAACGCGCCCATGCAGGGCACCGCGGCGGACATCATCAAGAAGGCGATGATCGAGACCCACCGCTGGATCGGTGAAACGGCGCTGGACGTGACGTTGATCATGCAGGTGCACGATGAGCTGGTGTTCGAGGTCCATGAGGACCAGGTGGAGGCCGCGCGGACGGAGATCGAACGCTGCATGACCGACGTGGCGGCGCTGAAGGTGCCATTGGTGGTGGATACCGGGGTGGGGGACAACTGGGACGAGGCACACTGAAAAGGCCTGCCGCCACAGTTGGTTATAAAAAATTTTTAAAAGGCCTCGAAACTTTTATTCATACCGGCCGTCATAGTAGGTGAGTGAGCGCTGAGCAGCGCTCCTCCCCGCTCCTCCTCCCTAGCGGGTATTCAACTCCCGGTGCCCCCAATGCCGGGTATTGACCCCGGTGCCCGCCTCCTCCCAACCACGGGCACCGGGGTTTTTTTTGCCCTTTTTTACGCCTCTTCGTCACTGACGGCCGCCAGCCGCAGCCAGTGGTCGAGCCTGTCGCGTACTTCATCGATGCCGCTGCCCTTGAGGGCGGAGAACAGCTGCACGCTGGTGCTGCCGGGCGGCGCCTGGCGGGCCAGCGCCTCGCGCACCTTCAGCAGGGTGGCCTGGGCCGGGCCACGCTTGAGCTTGTCGGCCTTGGTCAGCAGCACGTGCACCGGCATGCCGACGTGCCAGCACCAGTCGAGCAGCTGCCGGTCGGTATCACGCAGGGGATGGCGCACGTCCATCAGCAGGACCAGCCCCTGCAGCGACCGACGGCTGGCGAGATAGTCCTCCATGGTTTCCTGCCAGCGCCGCTTGACGGCTTCGGCGACCCTGGCGTAGCCATAGCCCGGCAGGTCGACCAGCCGGCGTTCGTCGTCCAGGGTGAAAAAGTTGATCAGCTGGGTGCGGCCTGGCGTCTTGCTGGTGCGGGCCAGGGACTTCTGCTGCGTGATGCGGTTCAGGGCACTGGACTTGCCGGCATTGGAGCGCCCGGCAAAGGCCACTTCGAAGCCCTCGTCGGGCGGCAGCTGGGTGAGCTGAGCGGCGCTGGTGAGGAAACAGGCATGCCGATAGGGAGAGGATTTGCGGGGGCGGGTCTGTGACATGAGCGGGCTCGGGGATATTGTTGGCATCGGCGCGGAATCACCATTATAGAGTGGCAATTTGCCAAAAGCTGCAATAACCTAAGAGTCTGTCGAACTCAGGTGGTCGTCGAAGAGGGGGGGTTGAAATGGTTCTGCCATTGTCCGCAGGCTCTGCTCCGTATGGCTGTGTGGCTCGTTGCCGCAGCTTGCTGGCAGACTTGCCGGCATGGGGCGGAGGCGACGGCCAGAGCTGCACGAGGCGTGAAAAACAGAAATGACGAAGGCAAGCGTAATAATGCAATGGCGGGTTCTGGTTTTCTTTTTGCTGGCCATGTTGGCGGCGACACCCGTCCAGGCTGCCGGTGATGTGGAGGCCGGCAGGGACAAGGCCCGCGCATGCCAGGTATGCCATGGCAAGGGGGGCGTGAGCACCAATCCGGCCTACCCCATACTGGCGGGACAACATGCCAAATACATGGTGAAACAGCTCAAGGCCTTCCGCAGCGGCACCCGCAAGGATCCCATCATGAACGGCATGGCGGCGTCCATGTCCGATCAGGACATGGAAGATGTTTCGGCGTTTTTTGAAAGTAATCAATCGGGCCCCATGAGACTCAGGTGATTGTGGCGCGGCAAGGCCGCCACAACGTTGCCAGTCACTGGGCCGATTCGACATCATTCACGCATTCCCCGGTTTTAACCAGTCATTATCAACGTTAATTTAGGAGATCAAAGTTATGAAAGGGTCGCATCTCGCGCTCTGTATGCTGCTGGGTTTCAGTGCCAATGCTACCGCTGCCGGTGATCCCGTCGCCGGCAAGGAAAAGTCCGCCATGTGCCAGGGCTGCCATGGAGAAGATGGCAACAGCTTCAATACCGAATGGCCGAGCCTGGCGGGGCAGATTCCCGGTTATCTCAGCAAACAGATGTACGATTTTCAGTCCGGTGCGCGCCAGGATCCTACCATGAGCGGCATGGTTGAAGGCCTGAGCGATGAGGACATTGCCGATATCGTGGCCTATTTCAGCAGCCAGAAGGCCAAGGCCGAGGAAGGCGAGCTCAACAGCAAGGGCCGCAAGCTGTATGTAGGCGGAAACCGTTACACCGGCGTGCCATCGTGCGCCAGTTGTCACGGCCCCAATGCGGTGGGCAATGGTCCGGCGGGCTTCCCCCGCCTGGCGGGGCAGAAGGCCGGTTACATCAGCAAGGCGTTACACGATTATCGCACCGAGGCGCGCAGCAACGATGTCAACGGCATGATGCAGGGCGTGGCGGCGAAGATGTCCGACAAGGACATTGCCGCCGTCGCCGAGTATCTGTCGAGGCTTGACAAGTAGTGGACTGGCGGCTCGGGAGAGTTCCGGGCCACAGCAAAAAAGGCCGCCGTGCGAGCACGGCGGCCTTTTATTGATCCGGCTTATTGACCCGGCGGCTATTTTCGCCCCGGCATGTTGAAGTAGTTTGACAGGCTGGAGAGGTCGTTGCTGGCCTGGCGGAACAGGTGATCGAGACTGATGATGGCGTGCTCCAGGAGGTTCACGGTGATGTACGGATGCTCCACGCGCAGGCGCTTGTACATGGCGCGCGACAGCTTCAGCAGCTGGGTGTCGTTCTGCATGGCGCGGGCGCGCACGGAACGTGGCTTGCGATCGAAGAAGGACATTTCGCCCATCAGTTCGCCGGCCTTGATCAGGCCCACCTGGCTTTCGGTCTGGTCGCCGACGAACAGCGCCGCCTCGCCCTTGATAACGAAGTACAGCGCCTCGCCCACGTCGCCGATGTCGGCGATCACGTCGCCCTTGTCGAAGATCACCAGCTCGGTGTAGTCGATGAGGGTGGTGACTTCTTTGATGGTCAGGGACTCGCACAGGTATTGCTGATTGAGAAACTGGGCAAGATCGATCTTTTCGGAGACCATGAGGGTCGTGCTCCTTGTGAATGGTGTCGGTGCCGATGGCGCGCGGGCGGGAACCTTTGCGCCGCACAGGTGACCTAAGCTGAGGCGCCTGTGAGACCTATAGGATAAACCATGAAACCGGCAACGAGAATCAGTGCTTTTGCGGGTTTGCGTTCGGGTAGTGATTTGGATAGGCTCGCCGGAACAGCGCCACGCCCGGCGCGCGCCCTGAAATCGTCAACCAGGAATCCATCAAGAATAAACCCAGAGGTTTTTCGATGAAGCTTTCAACCCATAAACTCGTCATCCTGTTCGCCAGCCTGGCCCTGTTGGGGGCGTCCATTTCCAGCGGTTTTGCCGCGCCCTATCAGGAGGGTGTGCACTATGAGCGCGTGGATCCACCGCAGCCGACCAGCGCTGCGCCGGGTCAGGTGGAGGTGGTGGAGCTGTTCTGGTACGGCTGTCCGCATTGCTACCGTCTCAAGCCCTATACCGAACGCTGGCTGAAGAGAAAGCCGGCCAACGTGAAATTCGTGCGCATGCCCGGCATTTTCCAGCCCAGTTGGGAGATCGGCGCCCGCGCCTATTACACCGCCGAGATCCTTGGCGTGGTGGACAAGATCCACGGGGCTATGTTCGAGGCTATCCACGAACAGAAGCGGCGCATGAACAGCGAGGCCGAGATCCTGGCCCTGTTCAAGCAGCACGGCGTGGCCGAGAAGGACTTCAAGCGGGTGTTCCGCTCCTTCGCCGTGGAGACCAAGCTGCGCCGCGCGCGTGATATGGGTCACCGCTACGGCGTCCGTGGCGTGCCGGCCATCATCGTCAACGGCAAGTACCGGACCGGTATCGGAGAAGCCGGCGGCACTGCCCGTGTGTTCCAGGTGGTCAACTACCTGGTGCAACAGGAAAGCAAGTAGCCCATGCCCCTGGGCGGGCCAGGCCAGGAATCGGGAAGCTCGGCGCCATGAAGGCCGCCGAGCTTTTTGTTCGCTGCCTGGAAAACGAGGGTGTCGAGTACATCTTCGGCATCCCCGGCGAGGAAAACCTCGACATGATGGATGCGCTGCTGTCGTCGCGCATCCAGTTCATCAGCACCCGCCACGAGCAGGGCGCGGCCTTCATGGCCGATGTCTACGGGCGGCTGACCGGCCGCGCCGGGGTTTGCATGGCCACCCTCGGTCCCGGCGCCACCAATCTCATCACCGGTGTCGCCGACGCCAACATGGACCACGCCCCGCTGGTGGCCATCGCCGGCCAGGCCGACACCCACCGCCTGCACAAGGAGTCCCATCAGGTGCTCGACCTGGAGGAGCTGTTCCGCAGCTTCACCAAGTATTCCTCGCGCCTGCTGGCCCCCGACATCATCCCCGAGGTGACACGCAAGGCCTTCAAGGTGGCGCAGACGGAAAAGACCGGTGCCTGCTTCATCGAATTTCCGGAAAACATCGCCAAGATGACCTTGGACGACGTGCCCCTGGCGGTGAAGCATTCCTCCATGCCGGAGCCGCCCGCCGAGCGCGTGACGCGCGCCGCGGAGCTGATCTCCAGCGCCCGCGAGCCCATCATCCTGGCCGGCAACGGCGTGGTGCGGGCCGGCGCCTGGGAGAACCTCGCGGCCTTCGCCGAGAGGCTGCAGATCCCCGTCGCCAACACCTTCATGGCCAAGGGCGTGGTGCCCTTCCGTCACCCCATGGCCCTGGGCAGCGCCGGGCTGCAGTCGCAGGACTACATCAACTTCGGCTTCGAGCACGCCGACGTGATCATCTGCGTGGGCTACGACCTGGTGGAATATCACCCCTATCTGTGGCACCCCACCCGTGACCGCACCCTGATCCACATCGACAGTTCGCCGGCGGAGGTGGATGCCCATTACGGCATCAGCGTTGGCGTGGTGGGCGACATCAAGCACGCCCTGGATCGCATTGCCGAGCAGAGCACGCCGCACGACGGCCAGCGCATGCGCCGCCTGCGCGAGGCGCTGATCGAGGAGATGAACCAGCACCGCGACGATGTCGAATGCCCGGTGAAGCCGCAGAAGATCATCTGGGATCTGCGCACCGCCATGGACCTGGAAGACATCGTCATCTGCGACGTGGGCGCCCACAAGATGTGGATGGCGCGCATGTTTCGCTGCGAATACCCCAACACCTGCCTGATCTCCAACGGCTTCGCCAGCATGGGCATCGCCGTGCCCGGCGCCATCGCCGCCAAGCTGGCCTGCCCCGAGCGCAAGGTGGTGGCGGTGACCGGCGACGGCGGATTCCTGATGAACGTTCAAGAGATCGAGACCGCCTGCCGATTGAAGATCCCGATGGTGGTGCTGATCTGGAACGACGCCGCCTATGGGCTGATCGAATGGAAACAGATGAACCAGTTTGGCCGCACCTCGCACGTCAAATTCAACAACCCGGACTTCATCCAGCTGGCGCAGTCCTTTGGCGCCCGGGGCTACCGCATCGAGCAGGCCGGGCAGCTGCTGCCCACCCTGCGCCAGGCGCTGGCCGATGACGCTGTGAGCATCATCGACTGCCCGGTGGACTACAGCGAGAACCTGCGCCTGACCGAAAAACTCGGCGACATGATCATCCACCTGTGACACCACACGCCAGGAACCATGCAGCAGACCATCCCCATTCCCGACCCCTTTGACCTGGACGAGAGCGCCCACGGCACCCGTCTTCGCTTGCTCAGCTACAACATCCAGGTGGGCATCGCCAGCACCCGCTTCCGCGACTACCTGATGGAGAGCTGGAAGCACGTCCTGCCGCACTCGCGGCTGTACGACAACCTGTCGCGCATCGCCCGCGCCATCAGCGACTTCGACATCGTCGCCCTGCAGGAGGTGGACGCCGGCAGCCTGCGTTCCGGCTTCGTCAACCAGACCGAATTTCTCGCCAAGAAGGCCGGCTTTCCCTTCTGGCACCACCACACCAACCGCCGTCTCGGCAAGATCGCCCGCCACAGCAACGGCCTGCTGAGCCGCTACAAGCCCGCGGAAATCACCGACTACAAGCTGCCCGGGCGCCTGCCGGGCCGCGGCGTGACCATGGTGCGCTACGGTCACCGCGACAACCCCCTGGTGCTGCTGATGCTGCACATGGCGCTGGGCGCGCGCGCCCGTCAGCGCCAGTTCGAATTCATTGCCCACCTGGTCAATCGCTACCAGCACGTGGTGGTGATGGGCGACCTCAACTGCCAGCCCGACAGCAGCGAGATGCGCTTCCTGCTTTCCGCCACCGACCTGACCGAACCGGCCCACGGCCTCAAGACCTATCCCAGCTGGCGGCCCGTGCGCACCCTCGACCACATCCTCACCTCGTCCAGCCTGGAGGTGCACGATGTCCACGTCATGCAGCACCTGCTCTCCGATCACCTGCCCATCGCCACCGAGATCATCCTTCCGGATGGCCTGCAGCTGTTCTGAATGAGCCGATCCTGACCATGGCCGACGACTGGAAACAGAAATACCTTGCCAACCTCGACCGCCAGGAGCGCGCCGAGGCGCAATGGCAGGCCACCGAAACCCTGTTGCGCCAGGGCCTGAGCCGCGTGGCGCTGGCCGCGCAGGGCATCGATGAACGACTGGACCGGGAGCTCGACGCCCTGCGCCAGGCCATCCGCGCCGGCGCCGATGCCGAGCGACTGGAACAGGCCATCGAGGGCGTCGCCGATGCCGTGGTGCGCCTCGATGAGCAGCGCAGCCGGCAGCGCACCGACAGCCCCCAGGAACTGCTCGCCCACTGGCTGGACAGCCTGTCCCTGCCGCGCCCGCTGCGCTCGCAGGCCAGGGCCCTGCGCCGCCGCCTGGCCGAGGCGGACGAGCCTGGCCAGATGGCGGCCCCCCTGCGCGAGTTGGCCGAGCTGCTGAACACGGCCCTGCAGCCGGCGGCCGGCGCTGGCGGCGGGCTGATGAAGCGCCTGTTCGGCAGCCAGGGCGGCGCCAAAGGCAGCGGCAAGGCCATGGAAGACGCCGGGGCTGCTGCGCCGCCGGCGAGCGGAGGCCCGCCGCTGGGCGAATTCTGCATCCAGCTGCTCGACACCCTGAGCCTGCCCGCGGAACTCACCGAGGAGGTGGAAGGCCTCAAGGAGCGCCTCGCCGACGGCCTGTCGGAACACGCCGTCGCCCCCGCCCTGCACGCCATCGCCGATCTCATTTCCACCATGCGCCGGCAGATGGAGGCCGAAACCCACGAACTGCAGGACTTCCTGCGTCATCTCACCGGCCGCCTGCAGGACCTCGACCAGCACCTGGCCGGGGCGCAGACCCACCACCGCGCCAGCATCGACAGCTCGCGCGAACTGGACGCCGCGGTGCAGGCCCAGGTGCGGCACATCGAAACCAGCGTCGACCGCGCCGAAGACCCGCAGCAGCTGAAGGCGGAGATCCAGCAGCGCCTGGAGACCATCCTGCGCCACCTCGACGAACACCGTGAAAGCGACGAGGCGCGCCAGCACCAGCTGGAGGAACAGCTCGAACACCTCAACCAGCGCGTGCGTGAAATGGAGAAGGAAGGCGAGAGCCTGCGCCAGCGCCTGCGCGAGAAACACGAGCTGGCGGTGCACGATCCGCTCACCGGCCTCTACAACCGCCTCGCCTACGACGAACGCATCGCCCAGGAATTCGCCCGCGCCAAGCGCTACAAGCTGCCGCTGTCGCTGGCGGTGCTGGATATCGACCGCTTCAAGCGCATCAACGACAGCTACGGCCACAAGGCCGGCGACAAGGCGCTGAAGATCATCGCCGACCGGGTGCGCAAGAACCTGCGCGAGACCGACTTTCTGGCCCGCTACGGTGGCGAGGAATTCGCCATCGTGATGCCGGAGACCGGCCTCGGCGACGCCCTGGTGGCGGTGGAAAAACTGCGCAAGGACGTGTCGCAAAGCCAGTTTCACTACCAGGGCACCGGCGTCAACATCACCGTCTCCGTGGGACTGGCGGAAATGCAGGCGGACGACACCCCCGAAAGCCTGTTCCAGCGCGCCGACCGCGCCCTCTACACGGCCAAGGCGAATGGCCGCGACCGCACCAGCGCGGAGCCGGGCTGATGTCCGGCAAGGCAAGTACGGCGGCGGGGCAGGGCGATAAAAAGGTGCGCCTCGACAAATGGCTGTGGGCGGCGCGCTTCTTCAAGACCCGCGGCCTCGCCACCGAGGCCATCAAGGGCGGCAAGATCGAACTCAACGGCCATCGCGCCAAGCCCAGCCGCGAGGTCAAGGTGGGCGATGAGCTGCGGATCCGTCAGGGCTTCGAGGAAAAGACCGTCATCGTGCGCGACCTCAGTGACCGCCGCGGCCCGGCGCCCGTTGCCCGGCAGCTCTATGAAGAAACCGCCGAGAGCATCGAACAGCGTGAAAAGGCCGCCGAACAGCGCCGCCTGGCCAATGCCCATCGCGCGCCGGGCCAGGGCCGTCCCACCAAGCGCGAACGTCGCCTGATCCACGGATTTACCGGCAAGTAAATGATCTGTTGGGGTTAAAATCGATGGGGGATTCGTGTTAGAAGGAAGGCCGGAGTATTCCTGAGCCGGAGCCTGAGTGGATCCTGCTGGCCCTCGCCCTCGGCCTGCTGACCGGCGGACTGAAGGCGAGATACCTGTTTCGCAGGCCATGCCGGAAGAATCTCGCCCGCATCGCCGGCCTGCGCAAGCCACGGCTGTGGCAGGTGTTCCGGCCGGGCTTTCTGGTGTTCCTGGCGCTGATGATCGTTACCGGCGCGACCCTGTCCGGCCTGGCGCAGGGCAATCACTCTTTTCTGCTCGCGGTTGCCATACTGGACATCAGCGTCGCCACCGCGCTGCTGGGCAGCAGCGGGGTGTTCTGGAAGCAGAGGGCCTTCGACCCGGAGGCGGGCTGAATCAGTCGCGATAGTGCGGGTCGATCCAGCAGCGGGGCAGGGGTTCGCCGGAGGGAAACAGCAGATCGGCCTTGGCGAACTCCCGCGGCTCCTGCATTTCCTCGCCGGCATGGAAGCGCCCCTGGACCTCCGCGCGGCAAGGGTCCACGAGGGTATTGGTATTGAGTATCTCGACCAGGTCGCCACTGGCTTTGTCTTTCAGAAACATGTCTCTCTCCTTTTCTTGTTTGCCTTGTTAGAAGGTATCTATTCACCACAGAGAACACAGAGAATGCATCAGTGGGAGGCAATGCCCCGGGTGGCGATGTGGCCTGCCTCGACGACCTGGCATTTCATTTCTCCGTGAACGCCGTGTCTCTGGGGTGAATCAGGGGGCGTTGGCACCGGAGGCCGAACCACGATATCCAACGCAACGGGCGCAAAGGTTTTCTGAAAGGATTTCCTTTGCGCCCTCTGCGCCTTTGAGGCATCTGCGTTTCATGCCATTCCCGGCATGAACCTGAAGAGCCTTTCTCTGTGCCTCCGTGTCTCTGTGGTGAGCTGAATAGTTACGTTAGAAGTATAGGTCAGCTATCCGTTCCGCGGCTGGGCGCCCACCTCACATCTCCGCCATTTCCAGATCGTCCTGAATCGCTTCCAGTCCGGCCCGGGCGCACCTTTCGTCGGTCTCGCCCGACGGCGCGCCGGATACCCCGATGCCGCCGACAATGGCGCCACCGGCCTGGATGGGCAGACCGCCGGCGGAGAACACCAGGCCGGGTGTCTTGGCCACGGAAAAGGGCGAGGTGAAACGCTGTGTGAGCCGAGAGGTCGGGGTGTTGAAGGACAGCGCGGTCCAGGCCTTGTCACGGCTGACGGCGAGGGTCAGATCCATCGCCAGCACATCGCGCAGCACCACCTGCGGGTGGCCGCCGCGATCGACGATGGTCACCGCCACCTGCACGCCCTCCTTGCGGCAGGCATCGATGGTCGCCCGGGCGGCGCTCAGCGCCGTGTCGAGGGACATCCGCGGGATGTTGACTAGCACCGGCTGTTCATCTTCTTCGGCCAGCGCGGCCGGAGAAGCCATCACCGACAGGGACAGGCTAACAATGATGGTTTGTATGCATTTTTTCATGACGGCCTCTTGAGTGGCTGTTGTTGGTTTGTGTCATTGGTCATGGTTTTCCCTGCCGCCCCAGATTCCCAGGCGCTGGAAACTTTGGCTGGAGTTGCCTTAAGTTTTGCTTAAGGGTATCGGCAAATAATAGATTATGTCCCCTGTATGACCTGAAAGTTGCACCGCCAGGCATGATTCTTTGGTACACGGCGTGACTCCCTTTGCAAGAATGCGATCCCGTAGAAGTGGCCAGCAGTGCGATCTGTTCAGGTTAATAACATAGTAACTGTTCAGCTCACCACAGAGACACGGAGGCGCAGAGAAAGGCTCTTCAGGTTCATGCCGGGAATGGCATGAAACGCAGAGGCCGCAAAGGCACAGAGGACGCAAAGGAAATTCTTTCAGAAAACCTTTGCGCCCGTTGCGTTGGATATCGTGGGCCGGCCTCCGGTGCCAGCGTCCTCTGATTCACCACAGAGACACGGCGTTCACGGAGAAATGAAATGCCAGGTCGTCGGGCAGGCCACATCGCCACCCGGGGCATTGCCTCCCACTGATGCATTCTCTGTGTTCTCTGTGCCTCTGTGGTGAATAGATACATAACATATAACGTGAGGAGAACAACAATGATTCGATCCAGCATGGTAGTTGCATTCGCCGCATCCTTTACGCTAGGCACCATTGCACTGGCCGGCAGTGGGCATGATGATCATCACGGCCAGGTCTCGGATCAGGTTATCGCCGACCAGCGGGCCGCGCTTGCCAGGAATACCCAGGGCAAGGGTTTCGGGCCTCAGTCACCGCGTGACATCGACGCCAGGGAAGGTCGTAACCCGATCCTGTTCAGCGCCGCACCTGCCTACCAAGACATGCACCTCTGCAATATCCACTTTCACAAGAATGCCGAGCACAAGGGCGGCGAGTTTACCGAATACGCGGGCAACGGTGATGGCCATGGTTACCAGAGCGGCTACAAATACACCGGCAAGCTCAGCGCTGATGAGTTGGAACCGGCCAGCGCCTGTCCGAGCAAACATGGCGCCCTGTCTCCTGGCGATACCATTGAGGTGCATTACGTCCACTCCACGGCCCAGGTCCAGCCTGGCCCGACCCTGGGCTCCTGCCTCAGCGACGCCATCAAGAACCCGCAGCTGCGTGTGGAGACCCAGGTGTACGTGCTGGTCAACGACAGCAATGCGCTCGATTTCCGCGAACTCACCAAACACGGCGTGAAGAATGGCCGGCCGCAGGCCCTCAACATTCCCAACCACACGGGGACGCCGATTCAGTATGCTGGCTCTACCACCGGCCCAGGCTATAACGAAAAGGGCTCGCCCTTCCAGGTCACCTGGAGCGTTCGCCCCAAGGTCGCCAAGGTCAATATCGCCACGGTGGATGCCTGGTGCGAGGATAACGTCTTCAACGAGGACCATGCCCATGGCGTGAGAAACCTGGTCATCAACCCCGACCTGTTGTCGGAGATCTGAGCCGCGCTTGATCGATGCGCCGGGGCGGTGGCAGGATCGGCCACTTGCCCCGGGCCGGATCGACGCCAGCAGACACGCCGTGCCCCGCCTTCGTGGGGCGCGGTTTTTTTGTCCATCGAAAAAGGATTCCACCATGGAGAACGAGGATCTGCAGCCCTTTCTTGCCGCCAGCCGCATCATCGACTGGCAGACACCCGCCATCCTCCAACTCGCCCGCTCCCTGGCCCACGACACCGATGGTGACGATGAGGCCATCGCCCGCGCCTGCTTCGCATGGGTGCGCGACGAGGTTCGCCACAGCTGGGACCACCGGCAGGGCCCGGTGACCTGCGTCGCCTCCGAGGTGCTCGCCCACCGCACCGGCTACTGCTACGCCAAGAGCCATCTGCTCGCCGCCCTGTTGCGCGCCAACGGCATCCCCGCCGGGCTGTGCTACCAGCGCCTGAGCGTCAACGACGATGGCGCACCCTATTGCCTGCATGGTCTGAATGCGGTCTATCTGAAAAGGCATGGTTGGTATCGCATCGATGCGCGCGGCAACAAGCCGGGCGTCGATGCGCGGTTCACCCCGCCGGTGGAACGATTGGCCTTTGTCGTGGGAAGCGGTGGCACAGACGAGGCTGATCTGCCGGAGATCTGGGCCGAGCCCTCACTGAGTGTGGTGGAGGTGCTGGAGAGCTGCGATACGGTGGAGGAAGTCATCCTGCGTCTGCCGGACATTGCCCTGGTGGACGTGCCGTAGTTGGGTTTGGTCATGACGGCGCTGCGGAGAAAAACGAAATATGTCCGCAAAGAACGCCAATGAACGCGAAATCCCTTGTTTTTTAATTCGCGTTCATTGGCGTTCTTTGCGGACAGTTTTCTCGCGGTCTCCGTACCCTGTGATGAAAGACCTACTCGCGCAGATAACGTGCCAGCAATCCCAGCTTCGGCAGCCCGTCTGGCCATGGAATCCGCACCCGGTGGCCGCCGCCGGGGGCCTCGTCCAGTGGATGGCCCTGCAGGTCGGTCATGGCCTCGATCCGCATCTGCCGATTGCCCTCGGGGCGAATCACTTCCACCCGGTCACCGACGCGGAACTTGTTCTTGGCGAGGATCTCCGCCTGTCCGTCGCTCACCGCGACGATCTCGCCGCAGAACTGTTGTTCGTTGCTCACCGAGTGGCCCTGCAGATAATTCTGGTGCTCGGCGACGTGGTGGCGCTGATAGAAGCCGTCGGTGTAACCACGATTGGCGAGCCCTTCCAGTACCCCCAGCAGGCGCGGGTCGAATTCGCGTCCGGCCACGGCGTCGTCGATGGCCTGGCGGTAGACCTGGGCGGTGCGCGCGGCGTAATAGTGGGACTTGGTGCGGCCCTCGATCTTCAGGCAGTCGACGCCGATCTCGCACAGCCGGGCGACGTGCTCCAGGGCGCGCAGATCCTTGGAGTTGAGGATGTAGGTGCCGTGCTCGTCTTCCTCCATCACCATCTGCTCGCCGGGCCGGCCGCCCTCTTCGATCAGCACCGGCCGGTCGGCCAGCGGGTGGCGCGGCAGGTCGCCGCAGGCCGACGGCGCGGCCTGGATCTCGGCCAGGCTCACGGCGCGCAGGTCGCCGGTGGCGTCTTCCATGGCGGGGCTGACGCGGTAGTCCCAGCGGCAGGCGTTGGTGCAGGTGCCCTGGTTGGGGTCGCGGCGGTTGAAGTAGCCGGACAGCAGGCAGCGCCCGGAGTAGGCGATGCACAGGGCGCCGTGCACGAACACCTCCAGCTCCATGTCCGGGCAGCGCTGGCGGATGTCGTCGATCTCGTCCAGTGACAGCTCGCGCGACAGGATCACCCGCTCAATGCCCTGGGTCTGCCAGAACTTCACCGCCGCGTAATTCACCGTGTTGGCCTGCACCGAGAGGTGGATGGGCATCTCCGGCCACTTTTCACGCACCAGCATCATCAGGCCCGGGTCGGCCATGATCAGCGCGTCGGGGCCGAGTGCGATCACCGGCGCCATGTCGGCCAGATAGGTGTCCACCTTGCGGTTGTGCGGCGAGATGTTGCTGGCGACGTAGAAGCGCTTGCCCTGGGCGTGGGCCTCCTCGATGCCGATGCCGAGGTGTTCGAGGTCAAAGTCGTTGTTACGCGCGCGCAGGCTGTAGCGTGGCTGGCCGGCGTACACGGCGTCGGCGCCATAGGCCAGGGCGTAGCGCATGTTGTGCAGGGTGCCGGCGGGGGAGAGGAGTTCGGGGGCTTTCATGGCGTGCTCGTGACAACGGGGTGGAGCCGGTCATTGTAACAAGGCGCGGCGTCTGCGGTAGACTGGCTGGCCCAACCACGAACCACTGGAATCATCCATGCGCTGGCTGTTGCTTCTGCTGATCTTTGTTTTTGCTGCGGCCAGCAGCGCCGCGGAGCGCCAGGCGGTGATCTTCATGTATCACCACTTCGGGGTCGAAAAATACCCGTCGACCAATGTGCGGCTGGCGCAGTTCGAGGCCCATCTCGACTACATCGCCGACAACGGTTACCAGGTCTGGCCGCTGCAAAGGGTGGTGCGGCACCTGCGCGACGACAAGCCCTTCCCGGCGCGGGTGGTGGCCATCACCATCGACGACGCCTACACTTCCGTCTACACCGAGGCCTTCCCGCGCCTGCGCGCGCGCGGCTGGCCGTTTACCGTGTTCGTCGCCACCGATGGCGTCGACCGCGGCTACAAGGCCCTGATGAGCTGGCAGCAGATGCGCGAAATGCAACGGCACGGCGCCAGTTTCGCCAATCATTCCGCCAGCCACGACCACCTCATCCGCCGCCGCCCCGGCGAGACCGACGCGGCCTGGCTGACGCGCCTGCGCGAGGACATCCAGCGCGCGCAACGGCGCCTGAAAGAGGAACTGGGCGAGGCACCGATGCTGCTGGCCTATCCCTACGGTGAGTTCAACACGGCGCTGGCGGATCTGGTTGCCGAACTGGGCTACACCGCCTTCGGCCAGCAATCCGGCCCGGCCGGGCTGGGCTATGACCTCCGCGCCCTGCCGCGTTATCCCATGTCGGAGCGCTTCGCCGACATGGACGGCTTCCGCACCAAGATCGCCAGCCTGGCCCTGCCGGTGCTGTCGGCCGAGCCGTGGGAGCCGGTGATCGACGCCGCCGACAACCCGCCGCGCCTGCGCGTGACCCTGGGCGACAGCGAGGCGCGTCTCGGCCAACTCGCCTGTTTCGTCTCCGGGCAGGGGCGCGTCGAGGTGGCCTGGGAAGACCGTGCGACCCGCCGCTTCGCGGTGCGGGCCGGCGAGCCGCTGCCCGTGGGCCGCAGCCGCTACAACTGCACCGCGCCCTCGTCACAGCGCGGCCGCTATTACTGGTACAGCCATCTGTGGATACGCCTGCCGGCGAACTAAGCGGCGATCATTGCATCCAAGTCTCAGCAGACTAAAGTCATTCAAGACATGGCCGCTAGCATCAGCCTGTAACACTCCCCTAAAACTGGCGCATTCAAAGGACAGACGCAATGAACAAGCTCGAACAATTACGCAGCATGACCACCGTGGTGGCCGACACCGGCGATATCGAATCCATCCGCCAGTACCGGCCCAGCGACGCCACCACCAACCCCTCGCTGCTGTACAAGGCGGCGCAGATGCCGCAGTACCAGCCGCTGGTACAGTCGGCGATCGAATACGGCCAGGCCAGGGGCGGCAGCGAAGAGCAGCGCCGCCTGCTGACCCTGGACAAGATCGCCGTCAACTTCGGCCGTGAAATCCTCGACATCGTGCCCGGCCGCGTCTCCACCGAAGTGGATGCACGCCTGTCCTTCGACACCGCCGCCACCGTCGCCCGCGCCGAACAGCTCATCGCCCTGTACCGCGAGGCCGGGGTGGACAGCGCGCGCATCCTGATCAAGATCGCCTCGACCTGGGAAGGCATCCGCGCCGCCGAGGTGCTGGAGAAAAAAGGCATCCACTGCAACCTGACCCTGATGTTCAGCCTCGCCCAGGCCGTTGGCGCCGCCGAGGCCGGTGCAACCCTGATCTCGCCCTTCGTCGGCCGCATCATGGACTGGTACAAAAAGGCCGAGGGCGTGGATGGCTACGCCGCCGCCGAGGATCCCGGCGTGAAATCGGTCACCACCATTTACCAGTACCTCAAGAAGTTCGACTACGCCACCGTGGTGATGGGCGCCAGCTTCCGCAACATCGATGAAATCATGGAACTGGCCGGCTGCGACCTGCTGACCATCGCCCCCGCGCTGATGGAACAGCTGCAGAACAGCGAGGGCGAGCTGCCGCGCAAGCTGTCGCCGGAAATGGCCCGCGCGGCCGACATCGAGCGCATCGAACTCGACGAACCCCGCTTCCGCTGGCTGATGAACGAAGACGCCATGGCCACGGAAAAGCTCGCCGAGGGCATTCGCGGCTTCACCGCCGATACCCTGAAGCTGGAACAGCTGGTGCAGGAGATCGCCCGCCAGCAGGCCGCCTGAGCCTGCCGCAACGGTGCAAAAAGCCTCGTCGTTCGCGGCGGGGCTTTTTTGTACCGGCGAAAAGTGCGTCGGCGAAAAGTGCCTGCGTAAAGGCACCAGAAACCGCTATAATCCCCAATTTTCGCGGCCACGCCGGCATGCCGGCGCCGGTCACCCCCGTTCACGGCAAGGCACCCCTACATGCGCACGTTTATCTCAACCCTTTTCATGCTTGTCACCATCGGCGCTGTGCTCAGCGGCTGCGGCGGCCAGTCCGGCGCGCCGGAAGGTGGCGCGGCGGCCGCGCCGGCCAAGACCTACAACTGGAAGATCGTCACCACCTGGCCGCCCAATTTCCCCATCTTTCAGGAGGGCGTGCAGCGTTTCGCCAAGGACGTGGACACCCTCAGCAACGGCCGCCTGAAGATCAAGGTGTTCGCCGGCGGCGAGCTGGTGCCGGCCCTGCAGGTGTTCGACGCGGTGTCGCAGGGCATGGTGGAGATGGGCCATGGCGCCGGCTACTACTGGGCCGGCAAGCTGCCCGCCGCGCAGTTCTTCACCGCCGTGCCCTTCGGCATGAACGCCCAGGGCATGAACGCCTGGCTGTCGGCCGGCGACGGCCTGGCGCTGTGGCGCGAGCTGTACCAGCCGCACAACCTGGTGCCCTTCCCCATGGGCAACACCGGGGTGCAGATGGGCGGCTGGTTCAACAAGAAGATCGACTCCGTGGCCGACCTCAAGGGCCTGAAGATGCGCATCCCCGGCCTCGGCGGCAAGGTCTTCGCCAAGGCCGGCGGCACCCCGGTGCTGATGGCCGGCGGCGAGATCTACACCGCCCTGGATCGCGGCACCATCGACGCCACGGAATGGGTCGGTCCCTTTCACGACGAGCGCCTGGGCCTGTACCGCGCCGCCAAGTACTACTACTACCCCGGCTGGCACGAGCCTGGCCCCGTGCTGGAGCTGACGGTCAATGCCCAGGCCTGGGCCGGCCTGCCGGCGGATCTGCAGAAGGCTGTCGAGGTCGCCGCGTCCGACACCAACCAGTGGATGCTGAACCAGTTCGAGGCCCGCAACATGCAGGCCCTGCGGCGCCTGAAGGACGAACACAGGGTCCAGGTGCTGCCCTTTCCCGATGACGTGCTGGCCGAACTGCACCGCCTCACCCTTGAGGTGCTGGACGAGGAGGCGGCCAAGGACCCCGCGTTCAAAAAGGTCTATGAAGACTACCGCGCCTTCATGAGCGACCACGACGAGTGGGGCCAGCTCTCCGAGGCCGCCTACCAACGTGCACGCAGGCAGTAGACGCGGATATAATGGGCAGTACCAACTCCACCCGGCTATCAAATAGGGCTGACGCGCAATGGCGCCGGCTGTACTTTTTCGCCGAGCCATTCACCATCCACAAGCAAATAGAGGAATCCCATGACTATTGCAGAAAACAAGGTCGTCACCCTGCACTACAAGCTGACCGATAACGAAGGCACCATCATCGACCAGTCCGACGACGGCAGCTTCCTGTACCTGCACGGCGCGCAGAACATCATCCCCGGCCTGGAAAACGCCCTCACCGGCAAGTCCAGCGGCGATGAACTCAGCGTCACCGTGTCGCCCGAGGAAGGCTATGGCGAGCGCGACGACTCCCGTGTCGCCAGCGTGCCCCGCGACCGCTTCCCGGCCGACAGCGAGATCGAGCCCGGCATGCAGTTCCACGCCCAGAGCCCCGAGGGCGAGATGACCGTGGTCACCGTCACCGCGGTCAGCGACGATACCGTCACCGTGGACAGCAATCACCCGCTGGCCGGCGTGCAGCTGAACTTCGAGGTCAAGGTCATCGATGTTCGTGACGCCACCGCCGAAGAACTGGAGCACGGCCACGCGCACGGCCCGGAAGGCCATCATCACCACTGAGCGATGGCTTCATCCGCCAGTAAAAAGGGCCTCTTGCGAGGCCCTTTTTTATTGCACACGAACCTGCGGATTCAGTTTCTTGTCACACCGCTTTGCGGTGTGACAGGCTGCAACCGACGGCTGTTTTGGGGTATCGATCCCGAGGAATTCCCGGGCATTCTTCGACAAGGCCTTGTCAAAGTACTCGCCTGTAGGAGCGCCTTTAGGCGCGAACGTTTTTTCGCGCCTAAAGGCGCTCCTACAATTGCCGAATCTGTGTCTCGGTGGTGTGCTAGTCCATGCCCGCGGTGAATGTTTCCCGGGAGCAAGGTCTTGTCAGGGTTTTCGCCTGTAGCGGCTTCAGACGCGAACGTTTTTCGCATCCGGCTTTTCGCGCCTGAAGGTGCTCCTACAGGTGCATGGATGGTGTGTGGGTGGATCACATCGCGGGCATGGTCCGCTCCTGCAGTTACTCCTTTTCAGTGGGGCGGCTCAGCGCAGGGGGGCGAGTTGGCCGGTCTCGCGGTAGCGGCGGTAGTCGGCGAGGATCAGGGCGTGGTCGAAGGCCAATGCATCGGGTAGCTGGTCCGGCAGGAAGCATTGCACGTTGGCGGCATCGTCGGCGGCCCGCGGTTCGCCGCTGGCCTCGGCCACGTAGACCGGGCTGATGGTGTGGCCGCGCGGATCGCGGTCCGGGTCCGAGTAGCAGCCCAGCAGTACCTTGAGCCGCACCTCGAGGCTGACTTCCTCGCGCGCCTCGCGCCGCGCCGCCTGTTCCAGGCGTTCGCCGACGTCGACGAAGCCGCCCGGCAGCGCCCAGCCATGGGGCGGATTCCGGCGCTCGATGAGCAGGATGGGGCGGCCGGGGCGGTCGCGCATCTCGATGATGATGTCCACGGCGACCAGGGGGGTGATGGGCCGCGGCATGTTCAGTGGAGCACCATCGCGGCCAGGCCGAGGAAGGAGAGGAATCCCACCACGTCGGTGACGGTGGTGAGCACCACGCCGCCGGCCAGTGCCGGATCGATGCCGAAACGCTTCAGCAGCAGCGGGATGGTGGCGCCGGCGAGGGCGGCGACCACCAGGTTGACCATCATGGCGGCGGCGATGATGGCGCCGAGCAGCAGGTCGTCGAACCACAGGATGACGATGGCGGAGATGATCAGCGCCCAGATCAGGCCGTTGAGCATGCCCACCAGCATCTCCTTGTTGAGCAGGCGGCGGGCGTTGCCCTTGCTCACCTGGCCGAGGGCGATGCCGCGGATCATCAGGGTCAGGGTCTGGTTGCCGGCGATACCGCCCATGCTGGCGACGATGGGCATCAGCACCGCCAGCGCCACCTGCTTTTCGATGGTGGCGCCAAACAGGCCGATCACCCACGAGGCCAGCAGCGCGGTGAGCAGGTTGATGCCCAGCCATACGGTGCGCCGGCGCGAACTGGTCACCACCGGGGCGAACATGTCGTCCTCTTCGGAGAGACCGGCCATGCTCATCAAGGAGTGCTCGGCCTCGTCGCGGATCACGTCCACCACGTCGTCGATGGTGATGCGGCCGAGCAGCATGCCGTTTTCGTCCACCACCGGCGCCGACACCAGGTCGCGTTTTTCGAACAGGGTGGCGACGTCGCGCGCCGGCATGTCGGCGGGGATGCCGTCCCGGCTGCGGTCCATCACCTCGGCGACGCGGGTCTCCGGGTCGTTGACCAGCAGCGCGCTGATGGGCAGCAGGCCCAGGTAGCGGCCGTGGCGGTCGGTGACGATGAGCTGATCGGTCATCTCCGGCAGTTCGCCGATGCGGCGCAGGTAGCGCAGCACCACGTCGAGGCTGATGTCGGCGCGCACGGTGATGGTGTCCGTGTTCATCAGGCCGCCGGCGCTGTCCTCGGGGTAGGACATGACCGCTTCGAGGCGCTGGCGGTGCTGCTCGTCCATGGCGTCGAGGATCTGCTCGGTGACGTCGTCCGGGTAGTGGCTGAGGATGTCCGCCAGTTCGTCGGTGTCCAGACCCTCGGCGGCGGCCAGCAGCTCGCTGTTGTCCATGTCGCGGATCAGGCCGGCGCGCACGTCGTCGTTGACGTGCACCAGCACGTCGCCCTCGTGCTCGGCGGGCACCAGCTCCCAGACGATCTCGCGCTGCTCGCGCGGCAGCGACTCCATCAGGTGGGCGATTTCCGCCGGGTGCAGGCTGCGCAGCTCCCGTTCGACCTGCGCCAGGGTGCCTTCCTCCAGCAATTTGCTGATGGCCTGCAGGCGCTCGCGGCTGGTGTCTTGTTCCTGTTCCTGGGGCATGGTTCTGGCTCGGCGGAGAATGGCGGGCATTCTACCTGAATCCGTGGATTCAGGGTGGATGAAGCGCGCAACGGTTTTTTTAAGGTGGGAGCGGGCCGGCGGGCGCTCTTACGGCGCGCGCCCGTGCCCAGGGAAAGGCGAGAGGACGATGCGGGAGTTATTCGTCTTCGTCGAAACGGCGCGCGATGAGGTCCTCGAGGGCATCGAGGGCTTCGCTTTCGTCGTTGCCCTCGGCCACCAGGGTCAGTTCGCTGCCCTTGGCCGCCGCCAGCATCATCACGCCGAGGATGCTCTTGGCATTGACCTCGGCGTGGGCCTTGAGCAGCTTGATCTCGCTCTCGAAGCGAGCCGCGGTGGCCACCAGCTTGGCGGCGGCGCGGGCGTGCAGGCCCAGTTTGTTGACGATGGTGACCTGGCGCTGGCTCATGGGCACTTCTCCGGCGACGACAGCATCACCCCCTGGCGCCCGCCTTCCACGGCGCGCTGCGCCAGCTCGCGCAGCGCCAGCTGCGGGTAGTTGAAGACCTTGAGCAGCATGGGCAGGTTGAGCCCGGCCACCACCAGCACGTTGTCCTGCCGGGCCAGGGTGCAGGCGACATTGCTGGGGGTGGCGCCGAACATGTCGGTGAGCACCAGCACGCCGTCGCCACTGTCCAGCTCGCGCAGCATGTTCAGGGCGGTGTGCTGCATGGCCTCGGGATCGGAATCGAAGGGCACGCCGAGGGCGCGGGTGGCTAGCGGGCAGACGCTGAGGGTCTTTACCGCGATGTCCAGCATCACCTCGCCGAGGGCGCCGTGGCTGACCAGCAGTACGCCGATGGTCATGATCTGCGAACCTCCGACATCATTCCGCCAGCTCCCGGTGGCGGATCAGTACGTTCTCAAACTGTTGACGAAATTCCTGCCCCAGGCGTTCCACCAGATACACCGAGCGGTGCTGGCCGCCGGTGCAGCCGATGGCGATGGTCAGGTAGTTGCGGTTGTCCGCCTCGAAGCAGGGGATCCAGTTGTGCAGGAACTCGCCCACCTGGGTGACGAAGCGTTCGACCCGCTCCTGCCCCTGGAGGAACGCCGCGACTTCGGCGTCGCGCCCGGTCTGGGCGCGCAGTTTGGGCTCCCAGTGCGGGTTGGGCAGGCAGCGGGCGTCGAACACATAGTCGGCATCCATGGGCACGCCATGCTTGAAGCCGAAGGACAGGAACAGGATCGACAGGGTGGACTGCTGCTGGGCCCCGAGGCGTGAACGAATCAGGTCGCGCAGCTGGTGGATGTTGCTGCGCGAGGTGTCGATGTAGAGGTCGGCGCGGTCGGCGATGGGCGCCAGCAGCACGCGCTCGGCCTGGATGGCGTCGGCCAGCGGACGCTGTTTGTCGCTCAGCGGGTGCTTGCGGCGGGTTTCGCTGAAGCGCTTCAGCAGGATGGCGTCGTCGGCGTCCAGGTAGAGGATCTGGCAGTCCACGCCGGTGGACTTCAGCTGTTCGAGGATCTGCGCAAAGCTTTGCAGATCGGAGGCCGGGTTGCGCGCGTCGATGCCCACCGCGACGCGCTCCCGGAAGCCTTCCGGCAGCAGGCGCATCTTCTCCGCGAAGGCCGGCAGCAGGCCCACCGGCAGGTTGTCGATGCAGTAGTAGTCCAGGTCTTCCAACACGTGCAGCGCGGTGGTCTTGCCCGAGCCGGAGGCGCCGCTGATGACGATGAGTTTCATGTTGGTGTTTTTTGCTGCAGCAGTTCGTGCTGACGGTCGATGAACGCTTGCGGTGCATTGTACCCCTTGCGGCGCAAAATGTGATTGCGCGCCGCCGCCTCCACCAGCACCGCCAGGTTGCGGCCGGGGGCCACCGGGATGCTCACCTGGGGGATGTCGACATCGAGGATGCGCTGCTCCTGGTGGCTGCCGTGCACCCGGTCGAGGTTGGGCAGGTCTTCGGCCGCCATGCGCTGCAGGCGCACGATGAGTCCCAGGTCCTTGGTCTGCTTGATGGCGCTGTCGCCGTACATGGCGCGCACGTCGAGCAGGCCGAGGCCGCGTACCTCGAGGAAGTCCTGCAGCACCTGTGGGCAGCGTCCGCGCACGGCCTCCGGGCCAACGCGGGAGAATTCGGGGGCATCGTCGGCGATCAGGCGGTGATTGCGCGTGATCAGCTCCAGTGCCAGCTCGCTCTTGCCGATGCCGCTCTCGCCGGTGATGAGCACGCCAAGGCCGTTGACCTCCATGAACACGCCGTGCAGGACAGCCTTTTCCGCCAGTTCGTCGCCGAGATAGTGGCGCAGGCAGCCGATCAGCTTGATGCTGCCCAGCGTGGAGGACATCAGCGGCGTCTGCGTGGCCTCGGCCTCGCGCAGCAGGTCCGCCGGTGGCGTCAGGCCCTCGGCGATGATGATCACCGCCGGCTTTGCCGCCAGCAGTTCGCGGATCAGCGCCTGGCGCGCCGGGGCCTCCAGGGCGTCGAGGTAATCGATCTCGTGCTGGCTGATGATCTGCAGCCGGTTGGGGTGGATCAGGTTGAGGAAGCCCACCAGCGCCCGGCCCGGCGTCTGGGGGGAATTGCCCAGGGCGCGGTCGACGCCTTCACGGCCGGCCAGCCATTGCAGTTGCAGATGTTGCCCGCGCGACTGAACCAGGGCGTCGACCGTGGGAAGGCGGGTGTTCAATGTTGCCGGTCCCACTCCAGCAGCAGGTCGTACAGGCTCTGGCTGTCCGGCGCCGTGCGCAGCCGTTCGCGCAGTTCGGCGTCGCTGAACATCTTGGCCAGCCGCGCCAGTAGCTGCAGGTGTTCCTCGGTGGACTGTTCCGGTACCAGCAGGGCGAACAGCAGTTGTACCGCCTGTCGGTCCATGGCGTCGCAGTCGATGCCCTTTTCCAGCTGCACGAAGGCGCCGAGGGTCTCATTGGAGGCCTTTATCCGCCCATGGGGGATGGCGACGCCATGGTCGATGGCGGTGGTGCCCAGGCGTTCCCGCGCCAGCAGGCTGTCGAAGATGTCGATGGCCGGGACGTTGAGGTTGGAGTGTTCGGCGAGGATCTCGCTGAGGGTTTCCAGGGCGCGCTTCTTGCTGCCGGCCCGGACATGGCCGACAACGCGCTCGGGGGTCAATATGTCTGCAAGTTGCATGGTCTGTAGATTGCTTGAAAGTAGAGGTGGGGGCCCTGCATGGCGGGCCGCCATGCAGGGCCGTTCGGCGCCGGCCTAGTCTTCCGCCAGCGGCGCCTTTTTCAGCGAGCCGGCGCTGCGGTGATGGTTGGTGATCTTTTCCTTGTGCTTCTTGATCTGCCGGTCCAGCTTGTCGACCAGGGCATCGATGGCGGCATACATGTCCCCGTCTTCGGCGTTGGCATGCAGGCTGGCGCCGTTGGCGTTGATGGTGGCCTCGGCCTTCTGGCGCTGTTTTTCAACGCTGAGTACGGCGTGCACGTTGGTTACCTTGTCGAAATGTCGCTCCAGACGCTCCAGCTTGCCCGTGATGTAGTCACGGAGTGCGGGGGTAACATCGAGATGTTGACCGGTAACGTCGATTTGCATAGTGGACTCCTTTGGTTGCGTGTTTGGAATGTCCGGCGGGGTCCCGGATTTTCCGCTGATCCAACTCGGCGCATCAGGTAAGGCGCTTGCGTTCGTTGGACGGTGCAATGGACATGGCCTCTCGGTATTTGGCGACCGTACGCCGGGCCACGTTGATGCCCTGTTCGCCGAGCAGCTGGGCCAGCTTGTTGTCGCTGAGCGGCTTGCTCGGGTTTTCCGCGGCGATGAGCTTCTTCAGGAGCGCGCGGATCGCGGTGGCGGAGCATTCGCCGCCGCTGGCCGTGCCCACATGACTGGAGAAGAAGTATTTCAGCTCAAAAATGCCCCGCGGGGTGTGCATGTATTTCTTGGTGGTGACGCGGGAGATGGTGGATTCGTGCATCTCCACGATCTCGGCGATATCGTGCATCACCATGGGTTTCATGGCCTCTTCGCCATACTCGAAAAAGCCGCGCTGGCGTTCGACGATACAGTTGGACACCTTGAGCAGGGTCTCGTTGCGTGAACGCAGGCTTTTCAGGAACCAGCGCGCCTCCTGCAGGCTGTTTTTCAGGAAGGCGGCGTCCTTGCTGCCGTTCTGTCTGGCCATGCCGGCGTAGAGGCTGTTGATGGCGATCTTCGGCGCGATGTCCGGATTCAGCTCCACCCGCCACTGGCCCTTGACCTTCTTCACGAACACGTCGGGGATGATGTATTCCGGTGGCGTGGAGGCGATCTGCCCGCCGGGGCGCGGGTTGAGGGTCTGGATCAGCTGAATGACCTGTTGCAGATCGCTTTCCGGCAGCTTCATGCGCCGTTTCAGGGTGTGGAAGTCACGCTTGGCGAGCAGGTTGAAGTGCTCGTCGACCATCAGCCGCGCCTCCGCCAGCCAGGGGGTGTCGGCGTCGTAGTAGCGCAATTGCAGCAGCATGCTCTCCTGCAGGCTGCGCGCCGCCACGCCGGGGGGGTCGAAATCCTGTACCCGGTTGAGCACCGCCTCCACTTCGTCCAGCTCGATGTCCAGTTCGTCCTGCAGCGACTGGTGGATCTCCTCGCAGCTGCTGGTGAAATAGCCGTCGTCGTCGATGGCGTCGACGATGCTGGTGGCGATGAGGCGGTCGGTGTCGTTGAAGGGGGTGAGGTTGAGCTGCCATTGCAGGTGATCCTGCAGGCTCTCGCCCTGGCTGGCGGGCTGTTCGAAGTCGCTGAAGTCGCCGTCCTGCGCGCCGCGGGTGACGGGGGTGTAGCTCTCGTAGGTGTCTTCCCAGTCGCTGTCCACGGGGAGGTCGTTGGGCATGTCCTCGCTGGGGCTGTCGGCGGCGCGCTCGCTGGCGTCTTCCGGCGGCGTCGCGCCGTCCTCGCGGGCGCCGTCTTCCACGGCGGATTCGCCGGCCGCGGGGGACGTGCCCTCGCTGGCCGTTTCGCCCTCGCCTTCTTCCACCACTTCCAGCATGGGGTTGGATTCGAGGGCTTCCTGGATTTCGGTCTGCAGTTCCAGCGTGGAAAGCTGCAACAAGCGAATGGCCTGCTGCAACTGCGGCGTCATGGTGAGTTGCTGGCCAAGCTTGAGCTGGAGGGTTTGTTTCATCGACTGCGTTGGTTTTCCCCGGGGTTTGTTTTGATTCTACCCCAATAGTGGCGTGTTGCTAGTAAAAACGGCTGTGCGGCGCAATTGTTGAGGGCGCGGGTTCACAGCCGGAAGTCTTCGCCCAGATACACCTCGCGCACCTGGCGGTGCTGGAGGATCGCCTCTGGCGCGCCCTGTGCGATCACCTCGCCTTCACTCATTATGTAGGCGCGCGCGCAGATTCCCAGGGTCTCGCGCACATTGTGGTCGGTGATCAGCACGCCGATGCCGCGCTCGATGAGGTGGTGGATGATCTTCTGGATATCCAGCACCGAGATGGGGTCGACGCCGGCGAAGGGTTCGTCGAGGAGGATGAAGGCGGGCTCGGTGGCCAGGGCGCGGGCGATCTCCACCCGCCGCCGCTCGCCGCCGGAGAGGCTCATGCCCAGCGAGTCGCGGATGTGGGTGATGCTGAACTCCTGCAGCAGCGCCTCCAGCCTGGCCTGCTGCTGTTGTGGGTCGAGGTCGCGGCGGGTCTGCAGGATGGCGAGCAGGTTGTCGGCCACGCTCAGCTTGCGGAACACCGAGGCCTCCTGCGGCAGATAGCCGACGCCGAGGCGGGCGCGGGCATGCAGGGGATAGGGGGTGATGTCCTGGCCGTCGAGCAGGATCTGCCCCTGGTCGGCCCTGACCAGCCCCACGATCATGTAGAAGCTGGTGGTCTTGCCGGCGCCGTTGGGACCCAGCAGGCCCACCACCTCGCCGCGCTCGACCTTCAGCGAGACCGATTTCACCACCTGCCGCGCGCCATAGCGCTTGGCCAGTTCTTTCACCACCAGGCCGCTGGCCGGGCTTGTCGACGGATGATTCATGGCGGTTCAGGGGCGATCGTCGCGGGGTGATCCGGCCTTGGGCTGGATGGTCACCCGGACCCGCTGACTGCCGTCTTCGCCCTGTGCCGCGGTGACGCGTTCGCGCGGCATGTCGTACTCGATGCGCTGGCCACTGAAGCGGTTGCCGCCCTGGGTGAGCCAGGCCTGGTCCTGCAGCAGCAGGCGTTCCTCGTCGGCGAGGTAGTCCAGCCGCCGCGCCTCGCCGAGGATCTCCTTTTCCCCCTCGCGCTGTTGGCGGAAGCGCACCGGCTCGCCGCGGGCGACGATGCGCTTCAGCTTCTCGTCCGCAAGGTAGACCGTGACCTCGTCGGCGCGGATCTGCATCCCGCCCTGGGTGATGACCACATGGCCGCTGTAGATGCTCTGGCCCTGGCGCTCGTCGAACACGGCGCTGTCGGCCTCGATGGTGACGGGTTGGCGCTGTGTCTCGGCGGCGGTCACGGCGGCGGTCAGCAAGGCGCCGAGCAGCAGGCACAGGGCGGCGCCGATGTCAGTGTGTCGTTTCATAGATTCCATGCACTCGGGATAGCAGTTGCAGGCGCTCCTGTTTGAACCAGACCTTCATGCCCACGGCATCGACGCGGCCGTAGGCGTGCACGATGGTGGTGGGCTGGTCGGTCTCGGCGTATTCCCGCGCGCTGAGGATGCGCAGCTCGCGGGTGAGGACCTCCACCTCCGCCGGCCCCGCTGGCCGGGCCGGGTCGCGCGGGCGGCGCATCAGCACTTCGCCGCTGAGCAGGATGTCGCGGTCGCCGCCGCTGGCCTCGCCGCGCTCCGCCGCCAGCGTCCACAGTCCGCCGTCGGGACGGAAGAAGGTGAGGAAGGGGGCGTCGAAGTCGGTGCGGTCGCCACGGGCGAAATGCACCGCGCGCGCCGCGCGCATCTCGTAGCGCGGCTGCCCCTGGTCGTCCATGGCGCGCATCACCACCCCTTCCATGAAGGCGTCGGGCGTCTCCACGCCGGCCAGCGGCGCCGGGGGGGGCGTCTCGGCTTCCTGCGTCCACAGCCACTCGGCGCTGAGCCAGGCCAGCGCCGCGACCACCAGCGGGAGGGTGAGTTTACGCCACATGGCAGCCCGGTTTCATCCGTCGCCGGGGCGTTATTGCAGGAACGGCCGCATCTGTGCGTCCAGGGTGCCGCGGGCCTCCATGATCAGCTCGCAGACATCGCGCGCCGCGCCGCGGCCGCCGCCGTGGGGCGTCTGCCAGTGGGCGTGTTTCAGCACCAGCGGGTGGGCGTCGGCGACGGCCACGGCGAGGCCGACGCGCAGCATGATGGGCAGATCCACCACGTCGTCGCCCACGTAGGCCACCTGTTCCGGCGTCAGTTGCAGTTTGGTGATCAGCGCCTCGAAGGCCGGCAGCTTTTCCTGCTTGCCCTGATAGACGTGTTCGATGCCGAGGTTGGCCATGCGGTGCCCGACCACCTGCGAGGTGCGGCCGGTGATGATGGCGACTTCCACGCCGCTGGCGCGCAGCATCTTCATGCCGTGGCCGTCACGGGAGTGGAAGGCCTTGTATTCCTGGCCGTCGTCGCCGAAGAACAGGCCGCCGTCGGTGAGCACGCCGTCGACGTCGAAGATCACCAGTTCGACCTGTGAGGCCTTTTGCAGAATGTCTTTCATGATGGGTTCCTTGATTCCCTGAAGCGGAGCAATCAAACCGTTTGCACGGTGGGAGCGGCTTCAGCCGCGAAATGCCTGGGTATCACGGCGGCATCGCGGCTGAAGCCGCTCCCACAAAAATGCCCCATGGAACAATTACACCACACCCGCGCGCAGCAGATCATGCATGTTGAGCGCGCCGACCAGCTTGCCGTTGCCGTCCACCACCAGCAGGGCGTTGATCTTGTGCTGTTCCATCAGGTGCAGCACCTCCACCGCCAGCAGGCCGCTGTTGACGGTCAGGCAGTCACGGGTCATGACTTCCGCCACGCGCATCTCGCGCACGTTGACCTCGCCGTGATCCAGCACCCGGCGCAGGTCGCCGTCGGTGAAGATGCCGGCGACGCGCTCTTCGTTGTCGACGATGGCGGTCATGCCCAGGCCCTTGGCGGTCATCTCCAGCAGGGCCTCGCTGAGGCTGGCGTCCTCGGCCACGCGCGGGGTGCGTTCGCCGGCGTGCATGATGTCGTCGACGTGCAGCAGCAGGCGCCGGCCCAGCTGGCCGCCGGGGTGGGAGAGGGCGAAGTCGTCGGCGGTGAAGTTGCGCCGTTCCAGCAGCGCCACGGCCAGGGCGTCGCCCATCGCCAGGGTGGCGGTGGTGCTGGCGGTGGGGGCCAGGCCCAGCGGGCAGGCCTCTTTCTCCACGCTGACGTCGATGTGCGCGTCGGCGGCGCGGGCGAGGGTGGAATCGGGCTTGCCGGTGAGGGCGATGAGCGGCACGCCGAGGCGCTTGATGAGCGGCAGGATGGTGACGATCTCGGTGGTCTCGCCGGAGTTGGACAGCGCCAGCACCACATCCTCGTCGGTGATCATGCCCATGTCGCCGTGGCTGGCCTCGCCGGGGTGGACGAAGAAGGCCGGGCTGCCGGTGCTGGCCAGGGTGGCGGCGATCTTTTCGCCGATGTGCCCGGACTTGCCCATGCCCAGCACCACGATGCGGCCGTGGCAGTCGTACATGAAGCGGCAGGCGTGCAGGAATGCGGTGCCGATGCGTTCGCGCAGGGCCGAAACGGCGGCGGCCTCGGTGTCGATGACGGCGCGCGCCAGCTGTTGTATCTGGGTATCGTTCATGGCGGTGGTTCTGCCTGTCTGTTACTGGTCGTGTGTTGCCGTTGTTATTTGTGCCACAGGTTTGTGCCACAGAGGCACAGAGAAGGGCCTGTAAAAAAGGCGCTATTGCGGAGAAGGCTGGAATCCAGTGGCTTGGATTGGGCCGCTGGACTCCGGATCTACGCGTCGTCCGCAATGACGGATTGTGTTTTTCCCTGTGTCCCCCGTGCCTCTGTGGTGATTCTACTGCTGAATGATTTCATAACCCCGGGTACGCAGCTGTTCCAGCAGGCCTTCATGCCCCACCAGGTGCATCGCGCCCACCAGCACCAGTTCGGTGCCGGCATTCTTGAGCATCCCTTCGAGCCTGCCCAGCCAGGCCTGGTTGCGTTTCACCAGCAGATTCTCGTACAGGCCCGGATAGTCTCGGCGCATGGGCTCCAGGCCCACCTTCTCCAGCTGTGCAAGGTCGCCGCTGCGCCACGCGGCCTTCATTCTGCTCATCATTGTCGCCACCTGTTCGGCATCGCGCAGGCTGTTGAGGATCAGTGCGTCTTCCTCGCCCCGCCCCATGCCGGCGATGAATTCCAGCTGCGCCTGGGGCGTTTCGAGCTGCCCCACGGGCTTGCCGTCGGCCCGCGCGCGGCGGTGGAAGTGTTCGTCGACGCCGGTGCCGTTGATGCCGAGGCGTTCCAACTCGGTCATGACGATGACCAGGCTCACCATCGCCGGGCGGAACCGTTCGAGCATGGCCATGGGCAGGTTGCGCTTGCGGCTGTAGGCCTGCAGGGCGTCGTAGGCCCGCGTGCCCAGTTCGTCCCTGAGGCCGCGGCCGTCGTCGTAGGTCAGCCGCTGCATCATCTGCAGCTGGAAGGCGGGGCTGTTGATGGCCTGCATGTCGGTCTCGAATACCACCCGGTCGGCCTGCGCGTAGGCCCGGTCGAAGGCCGCCGGCAGGGGGTAGTCGGCCGCGGCCAGCACATGCACGGTGCCGCCGAGGTACATCGTCCGCTCGCCGTCGCGCACCTGCCACAGGGAGGTCTCGGCCAGTGCCGCCGGGGACAGGAGCAGGCAGAGAAGCAGCAGGTGCAGGCGGCGTACCATCATTTCAGTTTCTTCACTCCCTCGGCTTCGCCGTGAAGCCGGCTCAGGCCAGCCCGGTGCGCCCGAGCCAGGCCATGTAGGCGACGAAGGCCGCCAGCAGCAGGCCGCCTTCGACGCGGTTGATGCGCCCCGGGCCGCGGAAGCCGTAGGCCATGGCGAACAGGGCGATGGTCAATCCTATCATGATGGGAAAATCGCGCTGCATCACCGCCGCGTCCAGGGTGCTGGGCAGGATGATCCCGGGCAGGGCCAGCACCGCCAGCAGGTTGAACATGTTGGAACCGAGCACATTGCCCACCGCCATGTCGTCCTCGCCCTTGAGGGCGCTCATCACCGAGGCGGCCAGTTCCGGCAGGCTGGTGCCGATGGCGACGATGGTGAGGCCGATGATCAGGTCGCTGACACCAAAGCTCTGCGCCACCTCCACCGCCCCCCACACCAGCAGGCGCGAGCTGCCGATGAGGATGACGAGGCCGAGCAGGCCCCACAGCAGGGCGACGCCGGTGCTCATGTCGGTGGGGATCTCGGTCTCCAGTTCCGCCACCAGGGGGTCGACACCGTCCTTGCGGCCATTCATGCCCTGCCAGACCATCCAGCCCATGACCAGGAAGAAGCCGCTGAACAGGATGATGCCGTCCAGGCGGGACAGCTCGCCGTCCCACAACAGCGCGCTGGCCAGCAGCATCACGCCGAACAGCACCGGGTATTCACGCTTCAGGGTGCCGGAGGCGACGGTCAGCGGCACGATCAGCGCCGTGATGCCCAGCACCAGACCGATGTTGGCGATGTTGGAGCCGATGGCGTTGCCGATGCCCAGCGCCGGATTGCCATTGCCGGCGGCGATGCCGGATACCAGCATCTCCGGCAGCGAGGTGCCGAAGCCCATCACCACCATGCCGATGATCAGCGGTGAGACGCCGAGATTGCGCGCCAGCGCCGAGCCGCCGAGGACGAAGCGCTCGGCGCTCCACATGAGCAGTGCAAATCCACCAATAATTGCCAGCCAGGCCATCCACATGGTCAGTTCTTCATCCAGTAGTCGAGCACCAGTGCGACGAAGATGACCGCGCCGAACCAGTGGTTGTTGAGAAAGGCCTGAAAGCTGCCGCGCGGGTCGCGGTTGCGGATCAGGTATTGCTGATACGCCGCCAGCCCCGCGGCCGCCAGCAGGCCCAGGTTGTAATAGAGTCCCAGTTCCGCCTTGTTGCCGACGATCCACAGGGTCAGCAGCAGCAGGGCCTGGATGATGCCGATGATCACCCGGTCGGCATCGCCGAACAGGATCGCCGTGGAGCGCACGCCGATCTTTATGTCATCCGCGCGATCCACCATGGCATACATGGTGTCGTAGGCCGTGGCCCATAGCACCGTGGCCATCAGCAGCAGCCAGGCCACCGCCGGCACCGTGCCGGTCTGCGCGGCGAACACCATCGGTACCGCCCAGCCGAAGGCCAGGCCGAGAAACACCTGCGGCAGGTAGGTGTGGCGTTTGGTATAGGGATACACCGCCGCCAGCACCGCGCCGATCACCGACAGGCCGATGGTCAGCCAGTTCATGGTCAGCACCAGGGCGAAGGCCAGCGCGCACAGCACCGCGAACAGCGCCAGCGCCTCCTTTGGCGTCACCTTGCCGGCGGCGATGGGGCGCTGCTCGGTGCGCTTCACGTGCGGGTCGAAATCGCGGTCGGCGTAATCGTTGATCACGCAGCCGGCCGAGCGCATCAATATCACGCCGAGCACGAACACCAGGGTCACGCCCGTATCCGGGTTGCCTTCGCCGGCGATCCACAGCGCCCAGCAGGTGGGCCACAGCAGCAGGAACACGCCGATGGGCTTGTCCAGGCGCATCAGCAGGGCGTACTGCCAGGCGCGGTCCTTGATGTGATCCCAATCCATTACTCGCCCAGTTCCGGCAGGAAGATTTCGTTCACCAGCAGTGGATGGCCGCCCAGCCAGAACAGCGAACGGCGGCCCCAGATCTCCGCTGGCGCCGAGGTTAGCGGCGCGGTGGCGGCATCGAACAGCCACTGCCCCGGTCGCAGGCGGGCGATCTGCACCGGGCTGCGGCGCATGGAGCGGTCGGCGAACAGCACCGCGCCCAGCGGCTTGTCGCCGAGGCGCGCGAGACGGCGACGCCCGCCGGCCAGTGTGTGTGGCGGGATCACCGTGCGTGCAAACACCCACGGGCGCTCGCCGCACAGCAGATGCACCTCGCGCACGAAGGCATAGTGTTCCGGGCGCATGCCCAGCGCCCCCGCCTCGTTGAGCAGCGGCCGCCGCCAGCCCTGGCTCAGCGGTGCGACCCGGAAGGCCTCACCGCAGGCCGCCACCAGCCGCCGGGTCAGCGAGCCATCGTCCAGCAGCCAGTCCAGCCGCTGCGGCGGCACGCGCGCCCGCTGCGCCGCCGTCGGCGAATGCCAGCGCGGCTCGCGTCGATGCCTGCCAAAACCAGTCTGATTCACGGATGGGAACGTCCGGGGATTTGAACCTAGATTAATCAGCTGACCGCTTCGAGGTAAGTCTAAGTGCATGGTCATAAATGAATTCATCGAAAAGCAAGGCTTCACCGGTTGGGTGAGGACGCTACGACCCGCCCAGCAGCTCTGAGTATCCGCCTGACCGTGCAAAAAACTCCTTAAGGAACCAAGCCATTAACTCGTTTTTTGCTACGCCAGACGAACACTCAGAACCACTGGACAGGCCGTTCAGCTGATTAATCTAGGTTGAAAGGGCCGTATTGTACCCGAAAAGTCAGCGGAAACCGCCGTGTGTCGGGCGGATGCGAGCGGGGCGGCCGCGGGGGAGGTGGCGCTGAGCGCCACGGGATGTGTGACACCGCAGAGCGGTGCCGCAAGTTGAAGGTTGATCGCGGACATGGCCCGCTTCTAGTGTACTGTAACGAATAAAATACGCATTCAGCGAAGCGCTAAAGCATCAGATGCAAGGCGCGTTTTTGAAGGCATAGTGGTGTCTATGGCGAGAAAACGCAACGCGGTAGCTGATGCTTTAGCTGTATTGCATTGATCCTCCCGGGTTAACAACGCCTCCGTACTATCCTATCAAGACCTTGCCGCATCAGGGCCTTGAGAGAGGCCGGCAGGTGTTTGTGCCGGTTGACTTTCCGCAGCTTCCAGCGCGGAAACCGAGATATCCGGCACTGCAGGAGCGCCTTCAGGCGCGAAAAGCCGGCTACGAACAGGTTCGCGCGAAGGCGCTCTACTCTTCCGAGGTGTAACCCAGATTGGGCGCCAGCCAGCGCTCCGTGTCGCGCAGGCTCATGCCCTTGCGGCGGGCGTAGTCCTTGACCTGGTCCTGATTGATCTTGCCGACGGCGAAGTAGCTGGCGTCGGGGTGGGCGTAGTAGAGCCCGCTGACCGCCGCCGTGGGCACCATGGCCTTGGATTCGGTGAGCTGGATGCCGGTGTTGTGCTCGGCGTCCAGCAGCTCCCACAACAGGTCCTTTTCCGTGTGGTCGGGCGAGGCGGGGTAGCCGGCGGCGGGGCGGATGCCGCGATAGCGTTCCTTGATCAGGGACTGCTTGTCGAGGTCTTCCTCGTCGGCGTAGGCCCAGAATTCCCGGCGCACGCGCTCGTGCAGGCGCTCGGCGAAGGCCTCGGCGAGGCGGTCGGCCAGGGCCTTGAGCATGATCGCGTGGTAGTCGTCGTGGTCGGCCTCGAAGCGGGCGATGTGCGCGTCGATGCCGATGCCGGTGGTGACGGCGAAGGCGCCGATGTAGTCCTTGAGGCCGGTCTCTTTCGGTGCGATGAAATCGGTGAGGCAGCGGTTGGGCTTGCCGCCGGGCTTTTCTTCCTGCTGGCGCAGGTTGTGCAGCACCAGGCGCACCTCGCTGCGGGTCTCATCCGAGGCCGCTCCCGACATCCTGTCTCCCGCGGCACTCGTACCTCCTTGTACGTCGTAGATCTCGATGTCGTCGTGGTCCACGGCGTTGGCGGGGAAGAAGCCCACCACGGCGCTGGCCTTGAGCCACTTTTCGTCGATGATCCGGCGCAGCATCTTTTGCGCGTCGTCGAACAGTTTGCGCGCCTCTTCGCCCTTGTCCGGGTCGTCGAGGATCTTCGGGAAGCTGCCCTTGAGTTCCCAGGCGTGGAAGAAGGGTGTCCAGTCGATGTAGTCCACCAGCTCTTCCAGCGGGTAGTCGTCGAACACCTTGACGCCGAGGAAGCTGGGCCTGGGCGGCACGTACTCGCTCCAGTCGATGGGCGTCTTGTTGTCGCGCGCCTGTTGCAGGGTCAGCCAGCGCGCCGCCTTCTGGCGGCTGGCGTGGTTGATGCGCACCTGTTCGTAGTCGTTGCGGATCTTTTCCACGAAGGCGTCGCGGAACTCCTCGCTGATCAGGTTCTGCGCCACGCCGACGGCGCGCGAGGCGTCCTTGACCCAGACGCTGGGGCCTTCGTAGCCGGGCTCGATCTTCACCGCGGTGTGGGCGCGCGAGGTGGTGGCGCCGCCGATCATCAGGGGGATGTCCATGCCCAGGCGCTGCATCTCGCGGGCGATCTGCGCCATCTCCTCCAGCGAGGGGGTGATCAGGCCGGACAGGCCGATGATGTCCACGTCGTGCTCGCGGGCGGCGTCGAGGATCTTCTGCGCCGGCACCATCACGCCGATGTCGATGACCTCGAAGTTGTTGCACTGCAGCACCACGCCGACGATGTTCTTGCCGATGTCGTGCACGTCGCCCTTGACGGTGGCCATGAGGATCTTGCCGGCGGCGCGCGCGCCCTCTTCCTTCTCCGCCTCGATGTAGGGGATCAGGTGGGCCACGGCCTTTTTCATCACACGCGCCGACTTGACCACCTGGGGCAGGAACATCTTGCCCTCGCCGAACAGGTCGCCGACCACGTTCATGCCGCTCATCAGGGGGCCCTCGATGACCTGGATGGGGCGCTCGAACTGCAGCCGGGCCTCCTCGGTGTCCTCCACCACGAAACTGTCGATGCCCTTCACCAGGGCGTGTTCCAGGCGCTTCTCCACCGGCCATTCGCGCCAGGCCAGGTCTTCCTTCTTCGCCCCGCCCACGGCGTCGCCGCGGTAGCGGTCGGCGATCTCCAGCAGGCGGTCGGTGGCGTCCGGGCGGCGGTTGAGCACCACGTCCTCGACGCGCTCGCGCAGTTCCGGGTCCAGTTCGTCGTACACCGCCAGCTGGGCGGCGTTGACGATGCCCATGTCCATGCCGGCGCGGATGGCGTGGTAGAGGAACACCGAGTGGATGGCCTCGCGCACCGGGTTGTTGCCGCGGAAGGAGAAGGACACGTTGGACACGCCGCCAGACACCAGGGCGTGGGGCAGGGTCTGCTTGATCTCGCGGGTGGCCTCGATGAAGTCCACGCCGTAGTTGTTGTGCTCCTCGATGCCGGTGGCCACGGCGAAGATGTTGGGGTCGAAGATGATGTCCTCCGGCGGGAAGCCCACCTGCTCGGTGAGCAGCTTGTAGGAGCGGGTGCAGATCTCCACCTTGCGTTCGAAGGTGTCGGCCTGGCCCTCCTCGTCGAAGGCCATCACCACCGTGGCGGCGCCGTAGCGGCGGATCAGGCGGGCCTGGCGCAGGAAGTTCTCCTCGCCCTCCTTGAGGCTGATGGAGTTGACGATGCCCTTGCCCTGCAGGCGTTTGAGGCCGGCCTCGATGATCTCCCACTTGGAAGAGTCCACCATCACCGGCACCCGGGCGATGTCCGGCTCCGAGGCGATCAGGTTGAGGAAGTCGATCATCGCCTGCTTGCCGTCGAGCATGGCCTCGTCCATGTTGACGTCGATGATGTGGGCGCCGTTCTCCACCTGCTCGCGGGACACCTCCAGGGCCTCGTCGAAGCGCTCCTCGAGGATCAGGCGCTTGAACTTCGCCGAGCCGGTGACGTTGTTGCGCTCGCCGACGTTGACGAACAGCGAGTCGGGGCCGATGTTGAAGGCCTCCAGGCCGGACAGGCGGGTGCGGTGGTCGTCTTCCGGCACCGGGCGCGGGCCGTAGCGGCCCACCGCCTCGGCGATGGCGCGGATGTGCGCCGGGGTGGTGCCGCAGCAGCCGCCGATGATGTTGATGAAGCCATCGCGGGCCCAGCCCTCGATCTCCGCGGCCATCTGCTCCGGGGTCTCGTCGTATTCACCGAAGGCGTTGGGCAGGCCGGCGTTGGGGTGGCTGTTGATGTGGCAGTTGGCGATGCCCGCCACCTCCTGCACGTACTGGCGCAGCTCGTCGGCGCCCAGGGCGCAGTTGAAGCCGAAGCTGATGGGCTCGATGTGGCGCAGGGAATTCCAGAAGGCCTCGGCGGTCTGCCCGGACAGGGTGCGCCCGGAGGCGTCGGTGATGGTGCCGGAGATCATCACCGGCAGGCGCCGGCCCGAGGTCTCGAAGTAGTCCTCGATGGCGAACAGCGCCGCCTTGGCGTTGAGGGTGTCGAAGATGGTCTCCACCAGAATGATGTCCGAGCCGCCGTCCACCAGGCCCCGGATGGCCTCCAGGTAGGACTCGCACAGGGTGTCGAAGTCGATGTTGCGGAAGCCCGGGCGGTTGACGTCCGGCGACAGCGAGGCGGTGCGGTTGGTGGGGCCGAGCACGCCGGCCACGAAGCGCGGGCTGTCCGCCGTGGCCACCGCGTCGCAGGCCTCGCGCGCCAGGCGCGCCGACGCCACGTTGATCTCGTAGACCAGCGACTCCATGGCGTAGTCGGCCATGGAGATGGAATTGGCGTTGAAGGTGTTGGTTTCGAGGATGTCGGCGCCGGCGGCTAGGTATTCGCGGTGGATGTCGCGGATGATCTCGGGGCGGGTCAGCGACAGCAGGTCGTTGTTGCCCTTCAGGTCGCTGGGCCAGTCCTTGAAGCGCTCGCCCCGGTAGCCGGCCTCGTCCAGCTGGTACTGCTGGATCATGGTGCCCATGGCGCCGTCGAGGATGACGATGCGCTCGGCGAGGAGTTGTTCGAGGGTCTTGCTCATGGGCTTGCTCACGGAAAATACGGCGGCGGACCGAGGGAAATAGCCGGCCATTTTAGCACGGGACATGCCTGTAGGAGCGGCCCCTCAGGCCGCGATGGCAATGTTGGGAAATTCTACGCGGCCTGAGGGGCCGCCCCTGCTGGAAGTTTGGCCGTTTTCAGCACTGCTCCCACGGCAGACCGTGAAAACGCCAGCCGCCCAGCGACGAGCGATGGTGTTCATCGTCCAGTTCGCCCTCGAAGCCTTCCAGCACGTTGTACACTTCGGGGAAACCGTCCTTGACCAGGGCCTCGCCGGCCTCCAGTGAACGCTTGCCGCTGCGGCAGATGAGCACCACCGGCGCGCAACCTTCGTCGTGACAGCTGAGGCCGCCGAGCATCACCTGGCGCACATGGGCGGGAAAGTCCGGGTCCACCTTCCAGTCCGGCTCGTCGATCCAGGCCACGTGGATGGCGCCCTTGGGATGGCCGACGAAGAGGAATTCCATCGATGAGCGCACGTCGATCATCACCGCGCTGGGGTTTTTTTCCAGCAGTTCGTAGGCCTCTTTGGGGGTCAGTGACTTGACTTCGTTTTTGCTCATGGTGATGTCCTTCGTGATCATTGATCGGTGGATTTTCGGCCTGCTGCACGGCGGCGCAGGCGCAGTAGCGAATAGGGCACGCTGACGGCAGCCAGGGCGACAAAGATGCCCAGCTGCACCAGCCCGGCCAGTTCCGGCATTCCCCACACCACCAGTCCGGTGGCCAGTGCAGAGAGGGACAGGGCCAGAAACCAGGCGCTGGGCGACAGCAGCTCGGCAATCAACAACAGCGTGGCCAGCGCCCACCAGTGCCAGTGGTTGAGGATGTAGAAGATTTCCATCGTGGTGCATCTCTAGTCGGGGTTGGCCAGGCGGTGTCTGCGGAGGGCGATTATACGCCTGTCGGAAAATCTTCTGGCGCTACGGCACCCCCGCATCGGGTTACACTATGCACCCATGGAAACCTTTGCAACACCCCCCAAGTCCCTGCTGCGCCCGGTGGGGCGCGCCATTGCCGATTTCGACATGATCCGCGAGGGTGACCGGATCATGGTCGCCGTCTCCGGCGGCAAGGATTCCCTCTCCCTGCTGCACATCCTGCACCACCTGCGGCGCCGCGCGCCGATCCACTTCGAACTGGCAGCGCTGACCGTGGACCCGCAGGTGGAGGGCTTCGAGCCCGCCACCCTCGAACCCCACATGACCGCCCTCGGCGTGCCCTGGCACTTCGTCTCCCAGCCCATCATGGAACAGGCGAAGGCGCACATGGATGGCGACTCTTTCTGCGCCTACTGCTCGCGCATGAAGCGCGGCATCATGTACACCACCCTGCGCGAACAGGGCTTCAACGTGCTTGCCCTCGGCCAGCACCTGGACGACCTGGCCGAGAGCTTCCTCATGTCCGCCTTCCACGGCGGTCAGCTGCGCACCATGAAGGCCTGTTACCAGAACGACGCCGGCGACGTGCGCATCATCCGCCCCCTGGTCTACGCCCGTGAACGGCAGACCGCCGCCTTTGCCGAGGCCGCCAGCCTGCCGGTGGTGCCCGACAGCTGCCCCGCCTGCTTCGACATGCCCACCCAGCGCCAGCACATGAAGGAACTGCTGGCCGCCGAGGAGGGCCAGAACGCGGGCCTGTTCAAGAGCCTGCTGACCGCCATGCGGCCGATGATGCAAAGCGATTTCTACCAGCACCGGCGGGAGGGGCGGGGGGGGTGATTCGCGGCCGGGTCGTGCGTGTCCTGTTCCGGGTCACCGCCCGTCTGCCGCTGCCGCTGGCGCAGGGGCTGGGGGCGACACTGGGTGGGCTGCTGAGCCTGTTTCCCAACGAGACGCGGCGCGTGGCGCGGCGCAACATCCAGCGCTGCTTCCCCGACTGGAGCCCGGCGCAACGCCGCCGCCTGCTGCGCCAAAGCCTGAGGGAGACCGGCCGCACCGCCGCCGAGACGGCCATCCTCTGGCTGCGGCCCTTGCCCCGTGTACTGCCGCTGGTGCGCGAAGTGGTGGGGGAGGAACTGTTACAGCAGGGCATGGCCCGTGGCCGCGGCGTGATCATGCTCTCGCCGCACCTGGGGAGCTGGGAAATGACCGGCCTGTACCTGTCGGCCCAGTGGGGCATTACCAGCATGTACCGTCCGCCCAAGCTGGTGGCGATGAACGAGCTGATGCTGCATGGCCGAGAGCGCGGTGGCGCCCGGCTGGTGCCCACCGATGCCAGCGGCGTGCGCGTCCTGCTGCGCGCCCTGCGCCAGGGCAAGATGATCGGTATCCTGCCGGACCAGGACCCGGAGCGAGACTCCGGCGTATTTGCCGCCTTCTTCGGCCACCCGGCCCACACCATGGTGCTGCTGCCCAAGCTGGCGCGCAAATCCGGCGCCACGGTGCTGTTCATTTATGCCGAACGGCTGTCTTGGGGGCGCGGTTTCCGCCTGCATGTCCGCCCGGCGCCGGCCGGCATCGACGATGCCGACCTCGGCATCGCCGCCACCCGCCTCAACCAGGGTGTGGAGGCCTGCGTGCGGGAACTGCCGGCGCAGTACCAGTGGGGCTACAAGCGCTTCAAGGGGCAGCCCGAGGGCCTGCCGGATTTTTATGCGCGGGATGTGGCGGATGACTGAAAAGATCCAACGCAAAGGCGCAGAGGGCGTAAAGGAAATCCTTTCAGAAAACCTTTGCGCCCTTTGCGTTGGATATCGTAGTCCGGCTTTCGGTGCCAACGTCCCCTGATTCACCACAGAGACACGGTGTTCACAGAGAAATGAAATTCCAGGTCGTCGGGGCAGGCCACATCGCCACCCGGGCATTGCCTCCCACTGATGCATTCTCTGTGTTCTCTGTGCCTCTGTGGTGATAGATACATGGATTCAGGTTCAAGTTAAAATCAGGAGATTAGGCGTGACAAATGTAGAACTACGTCCTGCCGGGTTAATAACGGGATAGCACTGAAACAGAGTACTTTCTCCTGCCAGCGCCGAGGTCCTGAGTCACCCCGGGAATCTTTGCGGCCTTTACGTCTCCGCGCCTTTGCGTTGAAAAAAAGTGGCCCCGAAATGGCGCCCAACGCTCAGCTGCAACCCTTGGGGCGCGGCAGGCCGGCGATCTTGTTGGCCGACTTGATCAGGCCGTAGGGAAACAGGGCGTAGATGTACTTGCTGTCGCTGCGGTCCTTGCCGTAGCGCTTTTTCATCTGCTTGGAAAAGGCGCGTGGCTCGCAGACCTTGCCGTGCTCCTCGAACAGTTCGCGGGCCAGGTTGATGATGTCCCAGTGTTCGTCGGTCAGTTCGACCTTTTCGTTCTTGGCGATCTCCACGGCCACTTCCGGGGTCCACTCGTCGAGATTCTCCAGCCAGCCGGCCTCGCTCAATTCGATGGTCTTGCCGTTTGCTTCTACTTGCATTTGTCTGCTCCTGTCCTTCGCGAAATGATGGTTAATATATCGTATTTTTCTAATATAGCATCATTTAAGCAAAGGCTGACTATTTTTGTCAAGAAATAACCGCTGCCGATGTATGCGTGCCTGCCGCCCACTTAGTCTTTGAGCAGGCAATCCTTGGCCAGGTTGATCTTTGCCGCCAGGTAGTCCGAGCCGCCGCGGTCCGGGTGCAGCTTGTGCATCAGGCGGCGATGGGCCTGGATGATC
>JALSHB010000129.1 GCA_026982475.1 Chromatiales bacterium | reverse complement strand
GCCAATCGTCCGGGTGCGGATCGCTGTGCCTGACTCGAATTTATATTAAGGAAGGAAGTAACCATTCAGCTCACCACAGAGACACGGCGTTCACGGAGAAATGAAATGCCAGGTCGTCGGGGCAGGCCACATCGCCACCCGGGGCATGGCCTCCCACTGATGCATTCTCTGTGCCTCTGTGGTGAATAGATACGGAAGGAAATACCATGAATCTGTTGTTTCTCTGCACCGGCAACGCCTGCCGTTCACAAATGGCCGAGGGCTGGGGACGCCAGCTCGCTGGCGACTGGCTGCAGGTGCAGTCGGCGGGCATCGAGGCCCACGGCAAGAACCCGCGTGCCATTGCCGTGATGAAGGAGGCGGGCGTGGACATCAGTGGCCAGGAATCCACCCGCGTCACGGATGAGATGCTGGCGTCGGCGGATGTGCTGGTGACGGTATGCGGTCATGCCGACGAGCACTGCCCGGCGCTGCCGGCGGGGATGCGCAAGATCCACTGGCCGCTGGACGATCCGGCCCGGGCGACGGGCTCGGAAGAAGAAATCATGGCGGTGTTTCGCGCCAGCCGTGATGACATCCGCCGGCGCGTGGCGGCCTTGATCGAAGAACTTGAACAGGAAGTGTCGGCATGAGTGATGGCATGAAAGACCAAAGCAGTGGCATGGGCCTGTTCGAGCGCTATCTGACCCTGTGGGTGCTGCTGTGCATCGCCGTGGGCATCGGCCTGGGTTATGTGTTTCCGGGCCTGTTTCAGACCGTGGGCCGGCTGGAGGTGGCGCACATCAACCTGCCGGTGGCATTGCTGGTGTGGCTGATGATCATCCCCATGCTGCTGAAGATCGACCTGCGGGCCTTGAAGGGTGTGCGCAAGCACTGGCGCGGCGTGGGCGTGACCCTGTTCGTCAACTGGGGCGTCAAGCCCTTTTCCATGGCCCTGCTGGGCTGGCTGTTCATCGGCGTACTGTTCCGCGACTGGTTGCCAGCGGATCAGATCGATTCCTACATCGCCGGGCTGATCCTGCTGGCCGCCGCGCCGTGCACGGCAATGGTGTTCGTGTGGAGTCACCTGATGCGCGGTGAGCCGCATTTCACGCTTTCGCAGGTGGCGCTCAACGACGTCATCATGGTGTTCGCCTTCGCGCCCCTGGTGGGACTGCTGCTGGGTCTGTCGGCGATCATCGTGCCGTGGGATACGCTGCTGCTGTCGGTGCTGCTGTATATCGTGACGCCGCTGGTGATCGCCAGTCTGTGGCGGCGCGCGTTGCTGAAGAAGACGCATGGCTATGCGCGTCTCGATCGCACCATCAAGCGCATCCAGCCCCTGTCGCTGGGCGCGCTGCTGGCCACGCTGGTGCTGCTGTTCGGCTTTCAGGGCGAGCAGATCATTTCCGCGCCGCTGATCATCGCCCTGCTGGCGGTGCCCATCCTGATCCAGGTGCTGATCAATGCCGGCGCCGCCTATCTGCTCAATCGCGCGGTGCGTTCGCCGCACTGTGTGGCCGGCCCCTCGGCGCTGATCGGCGCCAGCAACTTTTTCGAGCTGGCGGTGGCCACGGCCATTGCCCTGTTCGGCTTCGAATCCGGCGCGGCGCTGGCCACCGTGGTGGGGGTGCTCATCGAGGTGCCGGTGATGCTGCTGGCGGTGGCGGTGGTGAACCGCTCGCGCGGCTGGTACGAGCGCCGGCCCGGCGTGCAGCCTCACGAGGAATGCTGTCCGCCGGCGATGCACCTGCATTCGGGGTAGCCGTGTGTCTGTTCACCCAATCGTTACCTAAATTCGTGCGCAAACAGCGGGCGACACGGGAGGTGGAATCGACCACGAGAATCAACGCAAAGAACGCCAAGGCGCAGAGGACGCAAAGGAAACCCTTTCAAAAAACCTTTGCGTCCTCTGCGCCTCTGCGACCTCTGCGTTTCATGCCATTCCTGGCGACAACCTCGGATTTCACGTCGTCTTATTCCGGTCTACGTCCCTGGATCGCACTAGCAGTGAACGCCCGCAAAAAGGGCGCCACCTACAGTAACGCCTGGAAATGCCGGGATGTACGCGATTTTTGATCTGTTTTTGCAACTAACGGGTTCAATTTATTTGCGGTCCTGCCGCTAGGTGTGCCGGAAGTCCATTGATTGCACACATGTCGGAGGGGCTGCTTGAAAAATCACTATATGGATGTGGCGGTCGTTGCGCTGCTGGCAGCCGCGCTCGTATTGCCGCCATTGTTTCTGTTCGAGGGCCAGCTGGCCTGGGGGCTGGCGGGGTGGGGCCTGTCGCTTGCGCTGGGTATCGGCGCCTACCTGATTTATCGCTGTCATGCCGCCAGGCGCCATTTGCGGGATCTCGTCGGCCAACTGCTGGCCAATGACAAGATCCGTACCGCGCGGCGCTATCCCGGCAGCGAACCGTTTGCGGCGGAATTGAATCCGCTGCTGGCGAGTTGCGACGAACAGGTGACCGAAATCGCCGCCTCGGCCAGCCGGCTGCTGCCCATTTCCCGTGAGCTGGCCGACAGCTTCATGCTGATCAAGCAGAAATCCGAGATGCAGAACCAGTACGGCAACCAGGTGGCGGAATCGGTGACCGAACTGGAAGGCCTGCGTCAGGCCGTCCATCGGCAGAATCAGGACATCGGCACGGCGGTGGACGAGGCGGTGGAGGGGGCGGCGCAGTCCCGGGAATCCGTCAGCCGCACCGAGGAGAGCATGCGCAAGCTGGCCGAATCCACGGATCGCGCGGCCAATCAGATCGATGTGCTGGCCAATGTCAACAAGGAGATCGTCGGCATCACCCAGGCCATCACCGAGGTGGCGGAGGCGACCAACCTGCTGGCGCTGAATGCGGCCATCGAGGCGGCGCGGGCGGGCGAGCACGGGCGGGGTTTCGCCGTGGTCGCCGATGAGGTGCGGCGTCTGTCCGCACAGACGCAGGAGGCCACCACGCAGATCCGTTCGCTGTCGGATTCCATCAGCAGCGAATCGACACGCACCGTGACGCAGATTCGCCAGACCCACGACGACTCGCTGACCACCCTGGATCAGATGTCACAGACCGCCACGGAGATCGAGCGGATCCAACTGGCGGTGCAAAAGATCAAGCACCTGTCGGATGACATGTTGGGCGCCATGGAGCACCAGGAACAGGTGTCGAAAGTTGCTCACGGCTATGTGGCGTCACTGGTGGATCTGAATTCCAGCGTGGTATCGGCCAACCAGACCCAGGCCGTCTCGGAGGCCGACCTGCAAAAGCTGGGCCTGTTTCTGCGCCGGAAGATCGAACGCTTCGAGACCAGCAAGGATGGCTGGGACGAGTCCCTGCGCTCCCGCGGAGACAGGCGCCCCGAACGCCCGCCCGCGAATGACGGCGCTCACGACGCCTCGGCGCCCGCCGATGCCGGAGAGGTGGAGTTGTTCTGAGTGTAACCTGAATCCGTACCTTCATGACGGCGCATAGCACAAGCTCTTGATTCCACAGCGCTTCCAAAAAATGCCCGCTTATCCGCGGGATACACTTCGATAACCTATGGGTGAAGCTAAGATTTTTTGAAAACACTGTGAAACCAATATCTTGCACTCCGCATCCGCCCTGAAGATACGGATTCAGGTGTAACCATTCAGCTCGCCACAGAGACACCGAGTTCGCGGTGAAGTGAAATCCCGGTCTGTGGGCGCATGAATCGATGCCATCGTCGGGCCAGGCCACAGCACCTTCCGTCATTCATCCCAGGGATGCATTCTCTGTGTCCCGTGCCTCTGCAGTGAACGGGTTCTTCTGGGTTTCATCCGGCGCCATCGGTGCTACCCTTGGTCCGCGGGAATACCGCTCCCTGTAATCGCCAGGCATGAAAATGGACAAGGCACTGACCATCGGCAGGCTGGCAAAGGCCGCCGCCGTCAACGTGGAAACCATCCGCTACTATCAGCGACAAGGCCTGCTGCCGGAACCGGCGAAGCCCGCGCAGGGCTATCGTGTCTATGCGCCGGAAATGGTGGCGCGGCTGGAATTTATCAAACGCGCCAAACAACTGGGATTCACCTTGCGCGAGATCCGCGACCTGCTGACCCTGGGCGATGGCCAATGCCGGGAGGTACAGCACCTCGCCCGGGAAAAGGCCGACGAGATCGAAGCGCGCATCCGTGACCTCAACGCCATGCTCGCTGCGCTGCGGGCATTGCTGAGCCACTGTGACCATGATCAACGGCAGGCCGCGCAATGCAGCCTGCTGGCCGCGTTGCGGCGTTAGTCGATTTCTTCCGTGACACCGAAAGGCCACATCATGTAAACCGGCATGCTCGGCCTCGCCGTATTTTCGTTGGTTGCTTTGTCTGCCCGTGTTTCCAGCAGTAAATTCGGGGTGGACGTGGCCGAGAGGGATGCGATTCGTGAGTCGTTGCAGGGCGGCTAGCAGGAAATAGGCGGCAATTGCTCGAAGTGAAACACGAGCTTGTTGCTGGGAATGGCATGAAACGCAAAGGCACAGAGGCACAGAGGCGCAGAGGACGCAAAGGCTGGTTGAAAGGGGTTTCTTTGTGTCTGCTGCGCCTTTGCGTTCTCTGCGTCGATTCTCGTGATCGATTCCGCGCCCCGTGTCTCCTGCTGTCGACGCAGGAGTGTCTGCAACGACTGGTGTGGGCCGGGTGGATCAAGCGGAGGTCGCTAGCTGCCCCCGCTCGATCATTTCCTGGGCGTGTGAGCGGGTCTGTTCGGTAATCTCCAGTCCGCCTAGCATGCGGGCGATTTCTTCCACTCTTTGTTCGGCATCCAGGGGCGTGACGGTCGTGGCGGTGGTCTTTTTTCCGCTGTGTTTGCGCACCTGCAGGTGCTGGTGGGCGAGGGAGGCGACCTGTGGCTGGTGGGTGACGCAGAGCACCTGCCGTCGGTGGCCGAGGTCGCGTAGCAGGCGACCGACGATCTCGGCGATGCCGCCGCCGATGCCGACGTCGACTTCGTCAAAGATCAGGGTGGGAATGCTGCCGCTGCCGACGGTGATGACCTGGATGGCGAGGCTGATGCGCGCCAACTCGCCGCCGGAGGCGACCTTGGCCAGGGGCTGCGGCGGCTGACCGGGGTTGGCGCTGACGAGGAATTCGATCCGCTCCAGTCCAAGGGCGGAATAGTTGTCCTGCGTCTCCAGGACAATCTCGAAGCGGCCATCCTTCATGCCCAGCCGGCGCATGTTTTCCGTGACGGCCTTCGACAGTTTTTTCGCGGCGCGCTGGCGGCTGGCGCGCAGCTTGTCGGCAGCGGCGCGGTAGGCCGACTCGCAGGCTTCCAGTTCGCGCGTGGTGGCGTCCAGTGCCACGTCGGCGTCTTCCAGATCGGCCAGTTCCGCTTCCAGCTGCTGTTGCAGGGCGGGCAGTTCCTGCGCGCTGACCTGGTGCTTGCGCGACAGGTCGTGGATCAGGCCGAGGCGCTGGTCGATCTCACTCAGGCGCTCGGGGTCGAGGCTGAGGCCTTCGAGATAGTCGCGCAGTTCGTGGCCGGCCTCGCTGGTCTGGATGGCGGCGTCGCGCACGGTCTGCACGATGTTGCCGAGACCGGCGTCGAAGCCTTGCAGGCGTTCCAGTTCCGTGGCGGCTCGCTCCAGGGCGTCGGCGAGGGCGCTGTCTTCGTTGTCGATCAGCAGATGCAATACCTGCTGGCTGCCTTCGCGCAGCTGGTTGAGGTTGGCGAGGCGGTCGTGCTCTTCTTCCAGCGCGGTGAGTTCGTCGCCGTTGAGCGCCAGCTCCCGCAGTTCCTGCACCTGGTAGCGCAGCAGCTCCAGACGGTCCTCGCGCTGGGCGCGGCTGGCGGTCAGCTGGTCGAGTCGCTCGCGCAGGCTGCGCCATTTACGGTATTCGCTGGCGACGTCGTCGAGCAGTTTCTGGTGTCCGGCATAGGCGTCCAGCGCATGGCGTTGCGCGTTGCGGCGCAGCAGGGACTGGTGGGCGTGCTGGCCATGGATATCGACCAGCATTTCACCCAGCTCGCGCAGCGTCTGCATGGGCACTGGGCGGCCGTTGATGTAGCCGCGGGAGGGACCTTCGCGGTTGATGGTGCGGCGGATCAGGCACTGGTCGTCGTCGTCCAGCTCATGCGCGCGGAGCCAGTCACTGATTGTCGTTAGGCCGGCAAGGTCGAAGTCGGCGCTGATTTCGGCGCGTGCCTGGCCGGCGCGGATCACGCCGCTGTCGGCGCGGTCGCCGAGGGCCAGGCTGAGGGCGTCGATGAGGATGGACTTGCCGGCGCCGGTCTCGCCGGTGAGCACGGTCATGCCGGCTTGCAGGTCGAGATTCAGTTCATCGACCACGGCGAGGTGGCGAATGTGGATGTTGCGTAGCATGGACGGATGTCTTTCCCGGTTACAGGCGTTTTCCCCAGTGCAGCTTGGCGCGCAGGATGCGGAAATAATTGTACTCCGGCGGGTGGATGAGGCGGATCGGCCGGGGTTTCTTTTCGATGCTCACGCGGTCGCCGTCGCTGAGGGCGAGGCTGGTCTGGCCGTCGCAGGTGACCTGGGCGCTGGTGTGGGTGAGATCGTGCACGACGATGTCCACGCGGCTGTTGCCGTCCACCACGATGGGCCGGTAGCTCATGGTGTGCGGGCAGATGGGCACCAGCACCAGGGCGTTCAGCGAGGGGTGCACGATGGGCCCGCCGCTGGACAGGGCGTAGGCGGTGGAGCCGGTGGGGGTGGAGACGATGAGGCCGTCGGAACGGGTGGTGTTGACGAACTGGTCGTCGATGAAGGTCTCGTATTCGATCATGCGCGCGGCGTTGAACTTGTGCACCACCACGTCGTTGAAGGCGGTGCTGTCGCCCACCGTCTCGCCGTCGCGGATCACCCGCGCCTGCAGCAGGTGGCGCGACTCTTCCTTGTACTCGCCGGCGAAGATGCGGCTCAGGTTGGTGCTCAGGTCGGTGGGCGGAATGTCGGTGAGAAAGCCCAGACGGCCGAGGTTGATGCCGAGCAGGGGGACGTCGTGGTCCACCAGGTCGCGCGCGGCGTTGAGCAGGGTGCCGTCGCCGCCGACGACGATGGCGAGGTCGCAGCGCCGCCCCAGCTCGTCGCGCTCCACCAGGGTGGCGTCGTTGCCGAGATCCTGGGCGAGATCGAGGGAGTCACGGTCGAGCAGGACCTCCAGGCGCTGCTTGCGCAGACAGTGGATCAGCTGTTTGACGGTGTCGCTGGCCGAGGAGGCGCCGTGCTTGCCGATGATTCCGACGATTTTGAAGGGGGTCGACATGGGTTTGTTTTTGCCTGTTGTCTGGGTGCGTCCCGAGTGTCCGGCGAACGTTAGCATGCCGCTGCGGGTGGGCCAACTCGGGAGGCGGCGGGGCATGCCGATGGAGATTTAGCACTCCGCCGGCGGGGGTGCTAAAGTAACGGCTTTTGTCGGCCGATTCAAAGCCTGCTACGCCGGCATTTGAAATTATTCGCGCAGACCTTATAAGGTTAGCCTGAACCGACGGATTCAGGGTTAGCATTCCGCCAAGGTGAATCATTAGCTGTTGTGACCGAACCTGCCATCAACGAACGCGCTCAGCACCTGCTCAAGGCCCTCATCGAGCGCCATATCCGCGACGGCCAGCCGGTGGGCTCGAAGACCCTGGCGCGGGACAGCGGCCTGGATCTGAGTCCGGCCACCATTCGCAACGTGGTGGCGGACCTGGAACGCATGGGCCTGGTGCATGCGCCGCACACCTCCGCCGGTCGCGTGCCGACCGAGCTGGGCTATCGCCTGTTCATCGACAATCTGGTGTCCGTCAAGCCCCTCGGCGCCCCGGAGGTGCAGACCATCGCCGAGCAGCTGGACGCCGAAGCCGATACCTCCACCCTGATGGAGAGCGCCTCGGCCATGCTGTCCGAACTGACGCGCATGGCCGGCGTGGTGATGTTGCCGTTCCAGAAACACGAGGCGCTGCGGCATATCGAATTCCTGCCCCTGTCGGACAACCGCGTGCTGGCCATCCTGGTGATCAACGAGCGCGACGTGCAGAACCGCGTCATCCAGACCGCCCGGCCCTACGAGCGCGCGGAACTGGATCGCATCGCCAACTACCTCAATGCCCAGTTCGAGGGGCAGGACCTGCCGACGGTGCGGCGCAAGCTGCTCGACGAAATGCAGGGCGACCGCGAGCACATCGACCGTCTCATGCGCTCGGCCATCGACATGGCGCAGCAGGCCTTCGAGGGCGAGGCCGGGGCGCAGGACTATGTGCTGGCGGGCGAGACCAACCTGATGGGCTATGAAGAGATGGCCGACGTGGCGCGCCTGCGCCAACTGTTCGAGGCCTTCAACGAGAAGCGCGCGATGCTGGACCTGTTCGACAAGTCTTTGCAGGCTCAGGGGGTGCAGATCTTCATCGGCCAGGAATCCGGCTACGAGGTGTTCGACAATTGCAGCGTCGTCACCGCCACCTATTCCTCCGCCAACGACGAAGTGCTGGGCGTGCTGGGGGTGATCGGTCCCACGCGCATGGCCTATGACCGCATCATCCCGGTGGTGGACGTGACGGCGAAATTGCTCGGCCGTGTCTTGAATCCCCGGAATTAGCCCATACCTCCCCCACAGGCCGCGCCGCATCGGCGTGGTGATGGCCTGTGGACAGCAACAGCAACATAATTTGAGGGTTGTGGAGACCAACATGACGAATGACAAGCAATCGACGCCAGACGCCCCGACCAGCGAGGGCGACGCGGAAGGTGTGGTTGAAGAGAAAACGGCGCAGGACGAACAGGGCGAAACCCCCAGCCACGATGAGCTGACCCTGCTGCTGGAAGACGCCCGCAGCAAGGCGGACGAGCACTGGGATCAATTGCTGCGCGTCAATGCCGAGCTGGACAACCTGCGCCGGCGCGCGCGCCAGGATGTGGAGAACGCCCACAAGTACGCGCTGGAGAAATTCGCCCAGGAATTGCTGCCGGTGAAGGATAGCCTGGAGATGGGGCTGGCGGCCGCCAGCGGTGAAGTGGATGCCGCCGAGGCGCTCAAGCAGCTGCGCGAGGGCACCGAGCTGACCCTGAAGATGCTCGGCACGGCGATGGAAAAGGCCGGCATCAAGGAGATCAATCCCGTCGGCGAGGCCTTCGACCCCGAACTGCACCAGGCCATGTCCATGCAGGAAAGCGAAGAACACGCGCCCAACACGGTGATCGCGGTGATGCAGAAGGGCTACCAGCTCAATGACCGCCTGATCCGGCCGGCGATGGTGGTGGTGGCAAAGGCCAAGGGCTGAACGGCGGGGCTTGAAAAGACAGCAATCACCCCTATCTAGTAATGCAAAGCGCAACAGTCAGAATTTAAACAGATATTTCGGAAATAGAACGGAGAACCAACCATGGGAAAGATTATCGGCATTGACCTGGGCACCACCAACTCCTGCGTGGCAGTGATGGAAGGTGGCGAACCCCGGGTGATCGAAAACGCAGAGGGTGATCGCACCACGCCATCGGTCGTGGCCTTTACCGATGACGGCGAAGTCATCGTCGGCGCGCCGGCCAAGCGCCAGGCCGTCACCAACCCCGCCAACACCCTGTACGCCATCAAGCGCCTCATCGGCCGCAAGTTCACCGACGACGAGGTGCAGAAGGACATCGAACTGGTGCCCTACAAGATCGTCAAGGCCGACAATGGCGACGCCTGGGTCGAGGTCAACGGCAAGAAGATGGCGCCGCAGGAAATCGCCGCGCGCGTGCTGCAGAAGATGAAGAAGACCGCCGAGGACTATCTCGGCGAGACCGTCACCGAGGCGGTCATCACCGTGCCGGCCTACTTCAACGATTCGCAGCGCCAGGCCACCAAGGACGCCGGCAAGATCGCCGGCCTGGAAGTCAAGCGCATCATCAACGAGCCCACCGCCGCGGCGCTGGCCTTCGGCATGGACAAGAAAGAGGGTGATCGCAAGGTCGCCGTCTACGACCTCGGTGGCGGTACCTTCGATATCTCCATCATCGAGCTGGCCGACATCGACGGCGAGCACCAGGTGGAGGTGCTGTCCACCAATGGCGACACCTTCCTCGGTGGCGAGGACTTCGACCAGCGCCTGATCGATTACCTGGTCGAGGAGTTCAAGAAGGATCAGGGCATCGACCTGCGCAACGACCCGCTGGCCCTGCAGCGCCTCAAGGAAGGCGCCGAAAAGGCCAAGATCGAGCTGTCCTCGACCCAGCAGACCGACGTCAACCTGCCGTACATCACGGCCGACGCCTCGGGTCCGAAGCACATGAACATCAAGCTGACCCGCGCCAAGCTGGAGTCGCTGGTGGAGGACCTCATCGAGCGCTCCATCGAGCCCTGCAAACTGGCGCTCAAGGACGCCGGCCTGTCCGCCAGTGACGTGGACGACGTGATCCTGGTGGGTGGCCAGACCCGCATGCCCAAGGTGCAGGAAAAGGTGAAGGAATTCTTCGGCCGCGAGCCGCGCAAGGACGTCAACCCCGACGAGGCCGTGGCGCTGGGCGCCGCCATCCAGGGCGGCGTGCTGGGCGGCGAGGTGAAGGACGTGCTGCTGCTCGACGTCACCCCGCTGAGCCTCGGCATCGAGACCATGGGCGGCGTGATGACCAAGCTGATCGAGAAGAACACCACCATCCCCACCAAGGCGACACAGGTGTTCTCCACCGCCGAGGACAACCAGACCGCGGTTACTGTGCACGTGCTGCAGGGCGAGCGCGAGATGGCCTCGGCCAACAAGTCGCTGGGCCGCTTCGACCTCTCCGACATCCCGCCCGCACCGCGCGGCGTGCCGCAGATCGAAGTGACCTTCGACATCGACGCCAACGGCATCCTCCACGTCTCGGCCAAGGACAAGGCCACCGGCAAGGAGCAGTCCATCGTCATCAAGGCCTCCAGCGGCCTGACCGATGAAGAAGTCGAACAGATGGTCAAGGACGCCGAGGCCCATGCCGAGGAAGACCGCAAGTTCCACGAGCTGGTGGACGCCCGCAATCAGGCCGAAAACCTGATCCACTCGACGAAGAAGTCCATGGAAGAGCTGGGCGACAAGATGGAGGCCGGCGAGAAAGACGCCATCGAGGCCGCCATCAAGGACCTCGAAGAGGCCCTCAAGGGCGAGGACAAGGACGCCATCGAGGCCAAGACCAAGGTACTGGTCGAGGCCTCCGGCAAGATGGCCGAGCGGGTCTACGCCCAGCAGCAGGCGCAGGGCGCGGGCGCCCAGGCGGCGGGCGGCGCGGGCGCGGCAGGCGCGGGCGCCGAGGCCGGGCAGGGCAGCACCGCCGGCAAGGACGATGTCGTCGACGCCGAGTTCGAGGAAGTCAAAGACGACAAGAAGTGATCCCGGCTGTCGGCTGAAGATCGCAACGCAGGCAAGGCGCGACAGGTGGGGAGGCCCGCCTGTCGCGTTGCGCCGTCTGAAGGAAAGTCTTCAGAATCCACCGTAACCAACTGTAGTTGAAGTGATATGTCCAAACGTGATTACTACGTAGTACTCGGTGTGGAGCGCAATGCCACCGAGGTCGAACTGAAAAAGGCCTTCAAGCGCCTGGCCATGAAACATCATCCGGACCGCAACCCCGACAATGCCGAGGCGGAGGAGAAGTTCAAGGAGGCCAAGGAGGCCTATGAAGTGCTTTCCGATCCGCAGAAGCGCGCCGCCTATGACCAGTTTGGCCATGCCGGCGTCGATGCCGGCATGGGCGGCGGCGCCGGCGCGGCCGGTGGCGCCAGCTTCAGCGACATCTTTGGCGACGTGTTTGGCGACATCTTCGGCGGCAGCCGGGGCGGTGGTGGCGGCCAGCAGCGGGCCCGTCGCGGCGCCGACCTGCGCTATCACCTGGAGCTGAGCCTGGAAGAGGCGGTGCGGGGCACCACGGTGAAGATCCGCGTGCCCACCGCCGTGACCTGTTCCAGCTGCGGCGGCAGCGGCGCGAAGAAGGGCACCTCGCCGACCACCTGCACCACCTGCGGCGGCATTGGCCAGGTGCGCATGCAGCAGGGCTTCTTTTCCCTGCAGCAGACCTGCCCGCAGTGCCGCGGCAGCGGCCAGATGATCAAGGAACCCTGCACCACCTGTCACGGACAGGGCCGTGTGGAAGAGCAGAAGACCCTCTCGGTGAAGGTGCCGGCCGGCGTCGACAACGGCGACCGTATCCGCCTGGCCGGCGAGGGCGAGGCCGGAGATCGTGGCGCCCCGGCGGGCGACCTGTACGTGCAGATCAGCGTCAAGGAACACCCCATCTTCGTCCGCGAGGACAACGACCTCTACTGCGAGGTGCCCATCAGTTTCGTCACCGCGGCGCTGGGTGGCGAGCTAGAGGTGCCGACCCTGGATGGCCGCGTGAAGCTGAAGATCCCCGCCGAGACGCAGAGTGGTCGCCTGTTCAAGCTGCGTGGCAAGGGTGTGAAATCGGTGCGTGGCGGCCCGGTGGGCGACCTGTTGTGCCGGGTGCTGATCGAGACACCGGTCAACCTCAACCAGAAGCAAAAAGACCTGCTGCGCGAATTCGAGGGCACCATGTCGGGCAGCAGCACCCACCGCCCGAAGGAGCACTCGTGGCTGGATGGCGTGAAGAAGTTCTTTGAAGACATCAAGTTGTAGAAGTAACATAAAGTAAATTGTTATCAGGAGGGGCGGCGTCATGGGCAGAAGTGGCCAGACCGGCAGTGGATTTCACGACCACCGATATTTACTGCCCAGCCTCTGGATAGCCCTGTTTTTCTGGGCGGCCGCGGGCGCAGCCTTCGCAAGCGATGAGGACGAAGAACTGCGCTTCCCCGGCGATCCGCCGGATCACAAGCTGGTCTACCAGTTCAACAAGGCCGACGAGGCCTATCAAAAGGCGGTGCTGTTTTCCGTCGGCGCCATGCTGCGCAAATATGGCGACAACATTCATATCGTGGTGGTGGCCATCGGCCCGGGCCTGCACATCCTCGCCAGGGAGCCAAAGCGGCCGGTGAGCGAGGAGACCCGCCAGCGCGTCTCCAGCCTCAGCCAGTACGGCGTGGAATTCCACGCCTGCGGCAACACCATGAAGGCGCTGGGCTGGGAGGCCAAGGACATGCTGCCCTTTGCCAGCATCGTGGAAGTGGGCGCCTCGGATCTGATGGAATTGCAGGAAGATGGGTACGCCTATATCAGCTGGTAGGCTTTTTGCGCCACGGCGACACGGAGGCACGGAGAAGAACATGCCTTCATTCCGGCGAATGCCGGAATCCGGATGTGCATGGCTTGTTTTATGGCTGGATTCCGGGGCTGCGCTTCGCGCCGCCCGGAATGACAAGACGGCCTTTCTCTGTGCCTCCGTGTCTCTGTGGTGAAATACAATCCTTGCCGCCCACACAGCGGCCAACCAGAACAACATCTTCGGGAGAGACATGATCAAAGTAGCCATTACCGGCGCCGCCGGGCGCATGGGCAAGACCCTGCTGGAGGCCGTGCGGCAGACGCAGGGCGTTGAAGTGGCCGCCGCCATCGAGCGGACCGGCAGTTCCCTGGTCGGCAGCGATGCCGGCGAGCTGGCGGGCATCGGCCGGCTGGACGTGGCCGTGGTCGACGACCTGCAGGCCGCCGATGAGTTCGACGTGCTCATCGACTTCACCCTGCCCGAGGTCACCCTGGCCAACCTGGCCGTGTGCCGCGCGCGCGGCGCGGCCATGGTCATCGGCACCACCGGCCTCACGGACGCGCAGAAGGCCGAGCTGGCCGATGCCGCCCAGGACATTCCCATCGTCTTCGCCCCCAACATGAGCGTCGGCGTCAATCTGTGCCTGAAGCTGCTGCAGATGGCGGCCCGGGTACTGGGCGACGAGGTGGATATCGAGATCATCGAGGCCCATCACCGCCACAAGGTGGATGCCCCCTCCGGCACCGCCCTGCGCATGGGCGAGGTGGTGGCCGAGACCCTGGGGCGGGATCTCAAGGAATGCGCCGTCTACGGCCGCGAGGGCCGCACCGGTGAGCGCGAGCGCAAGACCATCGGCTTCGAGACCATCCGTGCCGGCGATATCGTCGGCGAGCACACGGTGATGTTCGCCGACATCGGCGAGCGGGTGGAGATCACCCACAAGGCCTCCTCGCGCATGACCTTCGCCAACGGCGCGGTGCGCGCCGCGCTCTGGCTGGCCGGGCGCGATGCCGGGCTCTACGACATGCAGGATGTGCTGGAGCTGACCTGAGCCTGCGGATTCCGGCCTGAATCCGCACCGTCGGGCGGGAACTCTCTCCCGCCCGGCGTGGTCTATGCACACGCCCCACGGGGCGACAGACAACAGGCCGGCGCAAGCCGGTGTGACGAACAACGCGCGAGACACACGCAAGACGCACGAGAGAACAACAACCGTGTCAAGGACCGTCCCCTACCTGTGGCGCAAGCCACCCCCCTTCTGATATTCCCTGGCGCTGCGCACTGACCCTGGTGCCGCCAGCTGCCGCTTTCCGTTTTCTGCCAGTTCCCCGTCACGGGCCGGTCGCCTGTTGCTGGCGCGCCGCCGTGGCGGAAGCAAAACCCCTGTCAGACAAGGAGTTGATCCATGATCCGGGTAGAACACCTGACGCGCCGCTATGGCGATTTCACCGCGGTGGACGACGTCTCCTTCGAGATCCGTCCCGGCGAGGTGGTGGGGCTGCTGGGCCACAACGGCGCCGGCAAGACCACCATCATGAAGATGATCACCGGTTTTCTGGAGCCCACCGCCGGCAGCATCCACGTCGACGAACTGCAGGTCGGGCGCGACACCCGCGCCATCCAGGCCCGCATCGGCTACCTGCCGGAGAACTGCCCGGTGTGGCCGGAGATGACGGTCATCGACTACCTCGACTTCCAGGCCGCCCTGCACGGCGTGGCGGAAGAAAAGCGCAATGCCGCGGTGGCCCGGGCGATCCGCCGCACGGCGCTGAAGGACAAGGCCGCCCAGCCCATCCAGACCCTGTCGCGCGGCTATCGTCAGCGCGTCGGCGTGGCCCAGGCCCTGTTGCACGAGCCGGACATCATCATCCTCGACGAGCCCACCAACGGCCTCGATCCCACCCAGATCCGCCACATGCGCGAGCTGATCCGCGAGCTGGCCGAGAGCGCCACGGTGATCGTCTCCACCCACATCCTGCAGGAGGTGCAGGCGGTCTGCGAGCGGGTGCTGATCCTGCGCGCCGGGCGCCTGGCGGTGGATGCCCGCATGGACGAGCTGCGGGCGGGCCGGCGCCTGCTGGTAAGCGTCGACGGCGAGGCCCGCGACACCCTGACGCGGGTGGACGGGGTGGCCGCGGTGGAGGACCGCGGCGAGGCCGACGGCCGCCGCCACTACGCCCTGGACGCCCCGGAGGATGCCGCCCCCGCGGTGGCCGATGCCCTGGCCGCGGCGGGGCGAAGGCTCTACGCCCTGCAACCCGAGCGCCGCGACCTGGAGGCGGTCTTCGCCGAGGTCAATGCCGGCGAAGCCCCGGTGAAGGAGGTGGCCCATGGCTGACGCGCAGCATCCCGCCTGGCGCATCGCCCGCAAGGAGTTCCGCAGCTTCTTCGCCTCGCCGGCGGCCTTCCTGTTCCTCGGCGCCTTCCTCGCCGTGACCCTGTTCGTGTTCTTCTGGGTGGAGACCTTCTTCGCCCGCAACATCGCCGACCTGCGGCCCCTGTTCCAGTGGCTGCCGGTGTTGCTGATCTTCCTGGTGGCGGCGCTGACCATGCGCGCCTGGTCCGAGGAGCGCCGCGCCGGCACCCTGGAGTCCCTGCTCACCAGCCCGGTCCACCCCCTGCAACTGGTGCTGGGCAAGTTCCTCGCCGCCCTCGGCCTGGTGGCCCTGGCGCTGGCCCTGACCCTGCCGCTGCCGGTGACGGTGGCCCTGCTGGGGCCGCTGGACTGGGGACCGGTGATTGGCGGCTACCTGGCCACCCTGTTCCTGGCCGCCGCCTACGTCGCCATCGGCCTCTACATGAGCGCCCGCACCGACAATCCCATCGTCGCGCTGATCCTCACCAGCGTGGTCTGCGGCCTGTTCTACCTGCTGGGTTCGCCCACCCTCACCAACCTCTTCGGTCACGACGTGGGCGGCCTGCTGGCCCTGCTGGGCACCGGCTCGCGCTTCGAATCCATCACCCGCGGGGTGCTGGACCTGCGCGACCTCTACTACTACCTGTCCATCGTCGGCGTGTTCCTCACCCTTAACCTGTTCACCCTGGAGCGCCTGCGCTGGGCCGGCAATCCCGCCTCCCCCCGGCACCGCCGCTGGGGCTGGGTGGCCGGGCTGGCGGCGGCCAACTTCGTCGCCGCCAACCTGTGGCTGCAGCCCATCGGCTGGGCCCGCGCCGACATCACCGAGGGTCACATCCATTCCCTCTCCGAGGCCACGGACAACTACCTGTCCCGGTTGCAGGAGCCGCTGCTGATCCGCGGCTACTTCTCCGCCCAGACCCACCCCCTGCTGGCGCCGCTGGTGCCGCAGATCAAGGACCTGCTGGAAGAGTACGCCGTGGCCGGCGACGGCCGGGTGACGGTGGAATTCGTCGATCCCCACCAGGACCAGGCCCTGGAAGAGGAGGCGGCCTCGCGCTACGGCATCCGCCCGGTGCCCTTCCAGATGGCCAGCAAGTACCAGGCCTCGGTGGTCAACTCCTACTTCGACATCCTGGTGAGCTACGGCGACCAGTACGAGACCCTGGGCTACCGCGACCTCATCGAGGTCAAGGGGCGCGGCGAGGGCGACCTGGACGTGATCCTGAAGAACCCCGAATACGCCATCACCCGCGCCATCCGCAAGGTGATGAACGCCTGGCGGGCCGGCGGCAGCCCCTTCGACAACCT
>JALSHB010000128.1 GCA_026982475.1 Chromatiales bacterium | reverse complement strand
TACGCCGAACGCCTGGCGCAGAGCGCCCTCGCCGAGATCCCCGACGGCGAATACCGTTTCCGCGACTGGATGGACGACGATGGCTGCGGCAACACGGACCTGCCCATCGAAGTGAGTCTTCACGTGCGCGGCCACCGCATCCGTGTCGACTTCAGCGGCACCGCGCCGCAGACCGAAGGCAACATCAATTGCCCCCTGTCGGTGGCCGCTGCCGGCGTCTACTACGCCTTCCGCTGCCTGATGCCGGCCCATACCCCCGCCGCCAGCGGCAGCTTCCGCGGCATCGAGATCCACGCCCCCGAGGGCAGCCTGCTCAACGCCCGCCGCCCCGCCGCCGTCGCCGCCGGCAACGTGGAGACCAGCACCCGGGTGGTGGACGCGGTGCTCGGCGCCCTGGCCCAGGCCATTCCCGAGCGCATCCCTGCTGCCAGCCATGGCAGCATGAACAACCTCGCCCTGGGCGCGCGTGGCGAAGGCGGAGAATGGGACTACTACGAGACCATGGGCGGCGGCATGGGCGGCGGTCCCCGCGGCCCCGGCCTGTCCGCCGTGCAGACCCATATGACCAACACCCTCAACACCCCCATCGAGGTGCTGGAGAGCGTCTATCCGCTGCGTATTCGCCGTTATGCCCTGCGCGACGGCTCCGCTGGCGCGGGCCGGCATCGCGGCGGTGACGGCCTGATCCGCGAATTCGAATTCCTCTCCCCCACCACCGTCACCCTGCTCACCGAACGCCGCCGCCACGCCCCCTGGGGGCTGCAGGGCGGCGCCGACGGCAAGCCGGGCCGCAACCTGCGCGACGGCGTCGAGCTGCCGCCCAAGGTCAGCTACGAGGCACAGGCCGGCGAGCGCCTGACAGTGGAGACGCCGGGGGGCGGGGGTTGGGGTTCGAGGGCGCCACAGGATGTGTGACACCGCAGAGCGGTGTCACAAGGATGGTGCTCACATGACCTGATGTAGGAGCGCCTTCAGGCGCGACAGCCAGATGTAAAAACGTTCGCGCCTGAAGGCGCTCCTACATTTGTGATTGTCTCTTGCTTTCTCTGTGTGCTTCGTGTCTCTGTGGTGAACATGTCATTTGCGTCGATTGGCGTTCATTCGCGGAGCCACTTTTTGTTTCTCGTTACCCAGCTCTGCGGGGTAACGTGGCGGGCCTGGAAAATCTGTTTCGGATGGCGTGGCGCAGGCGGTGTCACAAGGATGGTGCTCACATGACCTGATGTAGGAGCGCCTTCAGGCGCGACAGCCGGGTGTGAAAACGTTCGCGCCTGAAGGCGCTCCTACATTTGCGGTTGTCTCTTGTTTTCTCTGTGTGCTCCGTGTCTCTGTGGTGAATATGTCATTTGCGTCGATTGGCGTTCATTCGCGGACCCAGTGTTTCATCCCTCCAAATCCCACCGGCGTCAGAACCCGTACGCCGGGTTGTCCGGGTCGAAGTCGCGGTCGCCGAGGCCCACATTGAGCTGTACATTCTCATAGCCGTAGTCCTCCACCTGCCGCAGCTGGCCGTCTTCCACGTCCTTCGAGCGGATGCGCAGCGGCAGGCCGGTGCGAAGGCTGACGCACAGCAGCACCTCGGCGGCATACAGGCGCGGCTCCTGCGCCTTGGGTAACTGCAAGTGGTAACAGTGGGCCGTCTCGCCGTAGTGGGTCTGCCGACCAAGGTCGGTGATCCTCGCCCGCAGTGCGGGGTTGGCGCGGATCAGCGCGGCCGAGTCGGTGAAGTTTTTGATGATGGCGGGGAAGGGCAGTTCCAGCACGGAATGCCGGTTGCCGCGCATGGCGAGGCGGCCGCGCGGGTCGAGGTCGAGGGTGGGCAGCCAGCGGCCGGGGCTGACGCGCAGGCGGCCGCGGTTGCCGGTGGCGCGGTACAGCAGCTCGCGGCCCGCGTGTACCGGTTCCAGCCACTTCATGTAGATATCGTAAGGGGCGCGGTATTTGACGGCGATGCGCTGGGCGGGCTGTTGCCGGCCGTCGACGTATTCCTGCTTGTGGAAGAGGTAGGTGGCGTCGCGCAGTCGCGCCGTGGCCGTCTGCATGTCCGAGATGACGCGGTCGAATGCCGCCTCCGACATCTCCCTCGCGCCGGCGGGCGCCGCCAGAACGATGCCCAGTAGCCAGAATACAGCGAGTCGTTTCATGGCCGCTGACCATAGCACTGGGCCATGTGATTCACCACAGAGATACGGAGGCACGGAGAAAAACGGGTATCTACCCACGCCCCGGGTTACGCGTCATTCCGGCACGTTTTTCGCCGGAATCCATGTCGTTGAAACCGCTGGCCTCTCGCTTGCACCCTGTGGGAATGACGTATGGCGACAGAGCTACGCGCCGATCTCTTTTCCAATCCTTCTTCTTTGCGTCCTTCGCGTCTTTGCGCCTTTGCGTTGAACCTACGGATTCAGGTTGAATCTACGGGTTCAGGTTGAAGAGTATGCCTGCTCAGGCGGCATCGCCTTTCTCTGTGCCTCCGTGCCTCTGTGGTGAATACAACCCCGCGCGGCCTTTCCGGTAGAATGCCGTTTTTCCATTTCGGGATCAGAACATGTGCGGCATCTGCGGT
>JALSHB010000127.1 GCA_026982475.1 Chromatiales bacterium | reverse complement strand
TCCACGCCGCCAGCCCCCGCCGCGACGGCCCCTTCGTCGCCATCAACTGCGCCGCCATCCCCGAGGCCCTGCTGGAATCCGAGTTGTTCGGTCATCGCAAGGGCGCCTTCACCGGCGCCGACCGCAATCACACCGGCCTGTTCGAGGCCGCCAACGGCGGCACCCTGTTTCTCGACGAAATCGGCGACATGCCGCTGGAATTTCAGAGCAAGCTGCTGCGCGTACTGCAGGAGGGAGAGGTGCGGCCGCTGGGCATGACCGAGGCGCTGCCGGTGGACGTGCGCATCATCTCCGCCACCCACCGCGACCTTGAGGCCGCCATCGAGGAACGCGAATTCCGCGAAGACCTCTACTACCGGCTCAACGTGGTGATGCTGGAGCTGCCCGCCCTGGCCGAGCGCTGCGAAGACATCCCCCTGCTCGCCAACCATTTCCTCGGCCAGTTGCAACAACGCAGCAAGAACTGCCAGGCCCGCGCCTTCTCCCGCGAGGCCATGGAACTGCTCATGGCCGCCCCCTGGCCGGGCAACATCCGCCAGCTGCTCAACGTCGTGGAACAGGTCTCGGCGCTGACCACCACCCCGGTCATCTCCGCCGCCCTGGTGCAACGCGCCCTGCGCGGCAAGGGTCGTGAGATCCTGCCCCTGGGCGAGGCCGTGAGCCAGTTCGAGCGCGACTACCTGGTGCAGATCCTGCAAATGACCCGTGGCAACGTCTGCCAGGCCGCGCGCCTGGCACAGCGCAACCGCACCGATTTCTACAAGCTGCTGCACCGACACCAGCTGGAGCCGGCGCTGTTTCGGCACGGTTGACGCTGTGATGGCAAAACGCATTGCTGCCCGCGCCACCGCCACCCCGGCGTCTTCGTCAGGCCGGGCTTGAGCCGGCATCCGGCAAGACCCTGAATCCGCGCGCTCGGGGTCGATCCTCACCCTGAGTCCCGCGCCGCGACCCTCAAGATCGGCCGCCACCCGGCCGCCATGATCCGTGCGGGCGGGACTTCCGCCGGCATCCGTGCAATCAAAGCGAGGGACTGACGGGTGATATCAGCTGAACGAATGCTTTGCGGACTGTTGCTGCTGGCGGCGGGCGCCGCCTCCGCGGCCCTGCCGGGCGGCCACGTGGTGCCGATGATGGAGAAGGGCGCCAGAACGTTCTATGTGCAGGGAGAGATCGCGGGGGTCGGGGCGGTCGACTTTCTCGTCGATACGGGGTCGAGCTACAACACCATCAACGAACACAGCCTGGCGAAGCTGCGGGAGCAGGGCCGGGCCAGTTTCGTCAAGGATCTCATGGGTGTCCTCGCCGACGGTCAGCGCAAGCGAGTGGCCCTGTACCGCATCGACGTCATCCGTCTCGGCAACGGCTGCGAGCTGCACGACGTGGAGGCCGCCGTGTTTCCCGGCCGAACGCGGCACATTCTGGGCCTCAGCGGCCTGCGCAAGGCCGGCAACTTCACCTTCTCGTTCGAGCCGCCACAGCTGACCCTGTCCCGCTGCCTGACAACGGCTCGGGATTGAGGGGCCCCGGCCGGGCGCCTAGCCAAACACACCCAGCTGATACAGCAGCAGCCCCACCGCCGTCAGCGCGGACCCGATCATCACGACAACGATGAAAATGGCAACAAAGGGACGCATCAATTCGACTCCGTGATCTGCAGCGCGGCGTTGCAGGCCGGGCAATAGGTCCACTTGGGGATCTCGTCCCCGGCTTCCAGCTTGATGCTGATCCGCTCGCCGCACACCGGGCACTCGCCCTCGGCGCGGTCACGCGCCTGCGTGCCGCGATAGACCATCACCGCCAGCACCGGCCCGGCAATGAGAAACCCCGGCACCAGCACGAAGTGGGCGAGGGGGATGAACAACGACACCCCGGCCAGACCCCACGATAAGAACAACCGCAGCAGCGCCCTGCGCATGCGATCGCCACTGGCGTAGACGGTGGTGTACAGCTTGCCGTCGGCGGCCTTGCCATTATTGTCCCTGAACTGGACGGGGGTGATTTCGCTGCTGGGCATATTACCTGACTGTTTTTATTGGCTGTGCCTCGATTCTGACACCCGCAGCGAATCGAAATCAACCGCACCATTCGTTACAGTACACTTACCGCCAACTGCACAACCCGCGAGTCCCCCATGCGCAAATTCCTCAAGATCACCCTTTATAGCCTGGGCGCCGCCGCACTGCTCATCACCCTTACCCTGGTCGGCATCCTGCTGTTCGTCGACCCCAATGACTATCGGGACGACATCACCAGCGCGGTGCACGACGCCACCGGCCGCGAACTCAGCATCGAGGGCGATCTGCGGCTGTCCGTGTTTCCCTGGCTGGGCCTGTCCCTGGGCCAGACCCGGCTGGGCAATGCGCCGGGCTTCGGCGACCAGCCCATGGCGCAGGTCGAGGCGGTGGACATCAAGGTCAGGCTGCTGCCCTTGCTGGAGAAAAAGCTGGAGATGAAGACCGTGCTGCTGCGCGGCCTGCAGCTCAACCTGGCGCGCCACGCCGATGGCCGCAGCAACTGGGACGACCTCACCGGCGGCCCGGCGAAAAAGACCCAGGGCGGCGAGAC
>JALSHB010000126.1 GCA_026982475.1 Chromatiales bacterium | reverse complement strand
ATCACGGCAAGAACCTTTTCCGCGAAGTCGCGCACTATGTATTGGACAAGCGCGGCAGCGGTCTGAAATATCCCATCTATATCACCGACGTCGACCTTTCCCCGAGCCTGCTGGGCAACCAGCGCAATGGCGGGGTGCAGGCCATCGACTATCTGAAATACAAGCGGCGCATCGAGGAAAAACTGAACCGGGAGCTGAACAGGCTTTGATCGCCCGGGATCGACTCCCCGCCGCTCTCCATAGAGTAACTATTCATTCCGACATACTTTTGGCCAGAATCCATAGGTTGAATTCCCTGAACTCCGCGTTGTTTTCAAGAAGATCTCTTTTCGGTTTTCAACATGGGGGACAAGATGGACATAACCATCAATGTTGATAACAAGCACTTGTCACATTGCTCTGCGGTGTGATGAGAGTAAAGAATCAACCACAGAGACACGGAGGCACGGAGAAAAAGAAGGCTGGAATGATGCGCGTGAAAATAGTCCGCCAATCAACGCCAATCAACGCAAACGAATGAAAGAATCCTGAATCTACGGGTTCAGGAAGTAAAAACCACTTGTCACACTGCTCTGCGGTGTGACGCCTCCTCAGGCGCTCCGCGCCGGGAAAAGGGCAGGGGAATGCAGCCATGGCGCGGAGCGGTATCACGAGGGGAAAAGCCGAACGCAGCGAGATGGCTGGCTGCGGGGTAGTTTATGGCCTTTCTGTCCGCCAATCTCACCCCGGTGCATCACTGGGGTGAATCTTTTTGTACCCCCGCCATGCCGGTTCACGAATAGCGAAGCCGGTACCAGACATTCCCCAGATATTCATGAAAGGCATAGGCGGTCTTTTGCAGGGCTCGCGCACTGGGCAGGATGTCCTGCAAGATCAGGCCTCCCTCGCCCCATGGCTCGAATACCGTTGGCGCCGGCACCACGTCCAGGCCGGATTTGTCGAAAGACCACAGCACCCTCGGCATGTGCCAGGCATGACTGACCACAAAGGCCCGCTGGATCCTTGAATCCCGCAGGATCCGGCTGCTGTAGCGGGCATTTTCAAAGGTGGTGCGGCTGTCGGATTCCACCCAGCGAATCGGCACGCCAAACTCGGCCTCCATGACCTCCATCATCAACATGGCCTCGGGGGGGCGGCCATCGATCGCCAGGCCACCGCTGACCAGCACCGGCAGATCCGTGCGCCGGGCGATGAAGGCCGCATAGCGCAGGCGCTCCAGCGCCAGGGAATTCAGCGTGTCGATGCCGTACTCCCCGGCGTCCTTGCGCCGTCCGGCGCCGAGCACGATGATGGCCTGGGCGCCCTGTTCATCCAGTCTGGCAGGCGGAATCACCGGCGCGGTCTGCAGGCCGGCGAGCAGCAGCTGGGCAACCAGCGGGGTGCTGAACAGATACAGAAGGGCCAGGCCCGAGCCGGCCAGGCCAAGCCCCAGCCGTGAACGACGGCCCCGGTACAGCAGCCAGACCCCGGCCAGTATCAGCCAGATCGACAGCCCCGGCGGCGCCAGCAACAATTCCAGGATACCGGCGATTCCGAAGGCCATCAGCGCTGTTCCCGGTTCACTCGACCGCTCGGCTGAGGGCGGCGAATTCCTTCAGGCTCAGGGTTTCGGCGCGGCGCGCCGGGTCGATGTCCCGGGCGGCGATCTGTTCGGCGCTGAGCAGGCCCTTGAGGGTGTTGCGCAGGGTCTTGCGACGCTGGGAAAAGGCCTGGGTGACCAGTTTTTCCAGCAATGCCACGTCGGGCACCGACACCGGCGGCTGCTCCCAGGGACGCAGGCGCACCACCGCGGAATTCACCTTGGGTGGTGGATTGAAGGCGCCGGGCGGCACATCGAACAGGGCCTCCACCGCGCAGTGGTATTGCATCATCACGCTGAGGCGACCGTAGTCCTTGCCGCCCGGCGTCGCGGACAGGCGCTCGACCACTTCCTTTTGCAACATGAAGTGCATGTCGCGGATCACGGCGCGGCTCTTCAGCAGGTGAAACATCAATGGCGTGGAGATGTTGTAGGGCAGGTTGCCGATGATGCGCAGCGGCCGGCCGTCGGCGGCGAGGGCGGCGAAGTCGAATTTCAGCGCATCGGCGCTGTGAATGCGCAGCTGGCCGAGGGCGCCGCAGCGCTGCGCCAGTTTGGGGATCAGGTCCCGGTCCAGCTCCACCGCGTCCATGGCCCTCACCTGCGGCAGCAGCGCCTCGGTGAGGGCGCCGAGGCCGGGGCCGATCTCCACCAGGTGGTCGTCGGGTGCCGGGGCGATGGCATGGACGATCTTCGCCACCACGTTCGGGTCCTGAAGAAAATTCTGCCCGAAGCGCTTGCGGGGACGGTGATCGTTCATGGGTTTGCCTGCCTCTCGATGGCCATTCTGGTGGCCAGCTCCACGGCCAGCATCAGGCTGTCGATGCGCGCCTGTCCGCTGCCCGCCAGTTCCAGGGCGGTGCCGTGATCGACGGAGGTGCGGATCAGCGGCAGACCGAGGGTGATGTTCACGGCGCGGCCGAAGCCCAGGTGCTTGAGCACCGGCAGACCCTGGTCATGATACATGGCCAGCACCGCATCGGCACGCGCCAGGTTGTGCGGCGTGAACAGGGTATCCGCCGGCAGCGGGCCCTCCACGCGCCAGCCGCGCCGGCGCCTCTGCGCCAGCACCGGGGTGATGATGTCGATTTCCTCTCGCCCCAGGTGGCCGTCTTCGCCGGCGTGGGGGTTGAGGCCGCAGACCAGGATGCGCGGCCGCGCGATCCCGAAGTCCTTTTGCAGGTCGGCGTGGAGGATGTCGAGGGTCTCGCCCAGGCGCTCACGGGTGATGGCGGCCGGCACCTCGGCCAGCGGCAGGTGGGTGGTGACCAGTGCCACCCGCAGGCCCTCGGTGGCCAGCATCATCACCGGCAGGGCACCGCCGCTGCGTTGGGCAAGATATTCGGTGTGGCCGGAAAAGATGCCCTCGTCCACGGCGCCGGTGGCTTGCAGGTAGTCGTTGATCACGCCCTTGTGCACGGGGCCGGTGACCAGGGCATCGAAACGGCCGTCGAGGCAGCCGTCCACCGCCGCATCCAGCGTCGCCAGCACATGGGCGCCATTGGCCGTGCATGGCCGGCCGGGCTCGACGGGCGCCGCCAGGGGTAGCGACAACACGCTCAGCACACCGGCGCGCGAAGGCCGTGCCGGCGCCTGTGGGTCGAAGGGTTCGATGCGCAGGGGCAGGTCCATGCGCCTCGCGGTCTCGCCCAGCCACGGCGCATCGGCCAGCGCGACGATCCGCGCCGGCAGGTCCCGCTGGGCCAACTGTACGCAGAGTTCGGGACCGATGCCGGCGGGTTCGCCGGGGGTGAGGGCCAGGGTTGGGATGAAAGTGGACATGGGTGAATGCGACGGCCTGGGTTTGATCGGGTACTGAAAGACGTGGATGCTGGTTTGCCACAGGGGCGCGGCGACGGAGAACCCCCTTCATTTGTGGGAGCGGCTTCAGCCGCGATGGCCATGAGCGCCACACATTCGCGGCTGAAGCCACTCCCACTAAATTGCGATGATTGTTTTTCGCCGTGTCGCCGCGCCGCTATGACAAACGACGCTGTTACAGGCGAAGCTCCACATAGGCCTCGTCACGCAGGCGCCGCAGCCAGGCCTGCATGGCGGGCTCCAGCTTGCTGGCGCGGATGGCCTCGCGGGCCTTGCTGCGCTTCATGTCTTCGGTGCGGTCCTGCTCGCGGCGGCCCAGCACCTCGATGATATGCCAGCCGAAACGGCTCTGCACCGGCTCGCTGATCTGTCCCACGGCGAGGGCGTTCATGGCCTTTTCGAACGGCGCCACCATGGTGCCGGGATTGATCCAGCCGAGGTCGCCGCCCTGCGCGCCGGAGCCCGGATCGTCGGAGTTGGCGCGCGCCAGGTCGGCGAAGTCCTCGCCGGACTCGATGCGCAGCTTGAGGTCTTCGATGCGCTGGCGGGCGCGGGCGCTGCGGGTGGGGTCGTCGACGCGAATCAGGATGTGGCGCGCATGGGTCTGGGTCACCAGCAGCTGTGGCTGGTTGCTGCGCCGGTCCAGCAGCTTGATGATGTGAAAACCACTGGGGCTGCGGATGGCGTCGCTGATGGCGCCCACCTCGCGACCCTTGACCCAGTCGGCGAACAGGGTGGGCAGGGCGGAGGCCTCGCGCCAGCCCAGGCTGCCGCCTTCCAGGGCCTGACGGCCGTCGGACACGGCCACCGCCGTCTCGGCGAAATCGGCCCCGGCGCGCAGCTCGGCGACCACCTTGTTGGCCTTTTTCCGCGCGCTGGCAATGGCCTCGGGGCTGGCGGCCTCGGGTACGCTGATGAGGATGTGGCCGAGTTTGTATTCGTACTGGGCACCGGTCTGCAGGGCGCGATTGGCGAGGAAGGCGTCGACCTCCTGCGGGGTGATGTTGATGCGGTCGTTGACCTGGCGCTTCTGCAGGCGATTGATGGTGATCTCGTCACGCATGTTTTCGCGGAAGCGCTGGTACGGCATGCCCTCTCTTTCGAGCACGTCGCGGAACTCCAGCAGGCTCAGGTTGTTCTGCCGGGCGATGCTTTCCAGGGTGCGGTTGAGGGTTTCGTCGTCGACGCTGATGTGCGCCCTTTGCGCCAGCTGCAGCTGGATGCGGCGCAGCACCATGCGGTCGAGGATCTGCCGCTGCAGGATGTCGTCCGGGGGGATGCGGGTGTTCTGCGCACGCAGCTGGCCCTTGATCAGCGCCACCTCGCTGGCCAGTTCGAGCTGGGTGATGACATCGTCGTTGACGATGGCGACCACCCGGTCGAGCAGCTCACCGCTGTCCGGGGTCGCCTGGGCGGGGAACAGGGAGGCGACCAGCAGCAGGGCAAGCCCGGTCAGGAAAGGAAAGACGACTTTTTTCAACACGATGGATTCCAGAAATTTTTACGGTTCGTAGTCATTGCGTTCGCCACAGAGGCGCAGAGGACACGGAGAGTGGCTGAATACCACTGAACGCGTGACGCCGCGTCTCTGTGGCGAATGGCGGCCACGGCTCTTTTATCAATCGAGCGACAAACGCCATCGCCCGGGGGGATATCAGCGCGCTAGGATATCACGCGCCAGCAGGCTCTCGACATCCCGCCCCACGCTGGACAGGCCTTTCAGCTCCAGCTGGAGCCAAAGGGTTTCGGTGAGGGTCTCGTCCTTGACATTGACCCGGTAGTGGCGCCTCACCACGCGCACGGTCCAGCAGCAGCTTTCGTATTCGAAACCGGCCACGCTCTCCAGCAGCAGATCGTCCTGGATCGAGTAGCGCCGCCGGCCGAGTAGGCTGAGGCCTTTCCAGACGGGCCACATCACGGAGAAGTCGGTCTGTTCGAGGCGGTCCCGCTCGAAGCGATAGCCCATGTTGAGGGCGCTGCGCGGGCCCGGATGATAGCGCAGGCTGGCGGTGCCCCGCGCCACCTGGCGCTCCTCCGCGTCCCATTCCAGGCTCAGGCGGCTGTTGAGCGCGGACGTCCAGTGGGTGTTCACCTGGCCCAGCCAGTTGGAGGCCACCTGTGTCTCCACGGCCCGGCCGGGCAGGGTGACCTGGCGGTCGCTGAAGTAGAAGATACGACCCAGGGAGGCGCTGGCGAGTTCCCGCCCGTCGTCGTCGAGGAAGCGGCTGGTCAGCACCGTGCTCAGCTGGTTGGCGTCGCCCACGCGGTCGGCGCCGTTGAAACGGTTGTCGCGGAACATCTGGCCGATGCTGAGCAGCGGCTGGCTGCTGTCGAACACCCGTGACACACCGTTTTCATCGACGATCAGTTCGGACTGGTCCACATAGGGCACGTAAAGGTAGAACAGGCGCGGCTCCAGGGTCTGCAGGCTGGCGCGCCCGGCGCTCAGGTTGCGCTCGAAGAACAGCCCGGAGTCGAGGCTGAACAGGGGCAGGTTGCGCACCGGGCTCGCGTCACTGCCCGGCGCGGTGCGTTGCAGGGCATAGCGGGTATGGCGAAAGCTCAGCCGCGGGGTGAGAAAGGCCGCGTCCGATGCCAGGGGCAGGGAGAGCGACGGCTGGATGTCGATGCGATTGCCGATCACGCCGGCCTCGCGCTCGAAACGCACCAGCTCGGCATGGGCGTCCAGGGCCAGGCCGCCGGCCAGGGGCAGGGTGGACATGCCCAGCTTGAGTTGCGGCAGGCGGGCATAGGGACGCGCCGTGAGCGGCTGCAGCGGGTCCAGGGTCTGGTATTTCTGCACCATCAGCGAGGCGTTCCAGCGGTCGTCGCCGTAGCTCGCCTCGGCGCGGCTCTCCAGGTGGGTGATGCTGGTGACATTGAGCCGGGTGCCGAAGTCGTTGAGGTAATCGCCATCCGAGACCCGCCGATAACGCAGGCTGGTGCGCCAGCCGGGAGCGGGATCGCCGAGGTGGTTGATGGCGATGGCGCGGCGGTCGCCGCCGTAGACCCTGTCGCCCGGCAGGTAGGCAAGGGAGATGTCTCCCCGGCTGCGCGCGTTGAGATAGCGGAACTCGCCGTCCCACAGCACGCCGCGCTTGCTCATGTAGCGGGGCGTCAGGGTGGCGTCCTTGTCGGGGGCGATATTGAGATACCAGGGGAGGCTGATTTCCTGCCCGGAACGCGACGAGTCACCGATGCTGGGGATCAGAAAGCCCGTCTTGCGGCCCGCCAGCGGAAAGCTCAGATAGGGGGTGTAGAACACCGGTACCCCCAGCAGCTCCAGCCGCGCATGGTGGGCAACGCCCACGTTCTCGGCCTGATCCAGCGCCAGCCGGGCCGCCTTCAGGCGCCAGAACTCGTGGCCTTCGTCGCAGGTGGTAAACAGGGTGCTTTGCAGGCGCATGCGCGCCGGGCCTTCGATGAACAGCGTCTCGGCGCGGCCTCGCAGGTGCTTGTCCAGCAGCCAGAAGCTTGCCCGGTCGATCTCGCCCGTCTCGTCGCCCAGGGCCAGGTCGGCCTGACTACCGAACAGCAGGCGTTCACCGCTGCGGTAGCGAATCCCGCCCTGCGCCTGCGCCGCCTCGCTGGCGGCATCGTAGGTGATCTGTTCGGCGAACAGGCTCTGCGCGCCGCGCTGCCCCAGGACATTGCCCCACAGGCGATAGCGGTCGCCCTCGGCCTCGGCGAAGTCGGCGCTGAAGTGCAGCTTGTCGTCCGCCGGGGCCGGCGGTTGTTCGGCGAGGCGTGGCGCCGGCAGACAGTAGCGCCACTTTCCCGCCTCGCCGGCGGCGAGCACGGGTGACAGGCACGCCAACAGGTTTGCCACCGCCAACAGGGTGACGGCAAGCGGCCGACGGGCCTTTTGATGGCGGGGTGTCACGCGCGGGACGACCCGCAAGACAGGCAGAATTCGGCATGGAAAATCATGCCGCGTATGTTAACCCGGATGGGAAGGGATGAGGACTGACGGCTTAGTGTTGAGTACTGGGTGTGGAGTCCTCAGCACCCGGTCCTGTTTACCTGAATACCCGCACGATGGACTGTCCCACATCCTGCGCCGTCACGGTGGTCTGCAGGCGGCCGAATTCCGGGTCGGAGAAGCACAGCGATGCATCCTTCCAGGCCTGTGGCGTCAGGTAGATGCCCATTTCCTTTTCCGGGCTGAAGCCGAACTTGTAGTCTTCCGGCATCAGCAGCTGCTGGCCCGTGTCGCAGTCACCGCGGCGAATCGCCAGGCGCTTCATTACGTCGCTGTGCAGGGGGTGGCCCTGGCTGTCCTGGAAGCGCACATGCACCAGCTGGTACAGGGACATCTTCTGCGCCGACATCACCATGATCAATCGCTCGCTACCGGCGTGCGCGGACAGCGCCATGGCGACGAGCAACAGGGCGGTAGCGGACAATCTGTAGCTGTTTTTCATCGTTCATCTCTCTGTCTATACCGAGTATCGATTGATAAATATTGGCCACTGACAACGGTAGCTCCTTGATCCAGATCAAGTCCGCACACTATTTTCCAATGCAGAAGCTGGAAAAGATCTCTCCCAACAGGTCGTCGCTGCTGAACTCGCCGGTGATTTCACCCAGCGCCTGCTGTGCCTGGCGCAGCTCTTCGGCCAGCAGCTCACCGGCCGCTGCATCAAGCAGCTGGCGGCTGCCGCGTGACAGGTGATCGCTGGCCCGCGCCAGGGCATCGAGATGGCGGCGGCGGGCCATGAACTGGCCTTCGCCACCGGGCTGGTAACCCGCACAGGCCTTGAGGTGCTGGCGCAGATCGTCCAGCCCGGCCCCGGTTTGCGCCGAGAGCCACAGCTCAACACCCTGTGGTGTTTCGCGCCGGTGGGGTGGGGTGCCGCTGAGGTCGATCTTTGTCCACAGGCGGGTCAGGGGCGGGCCGGCGGCGGCCAGCCGGGCGTGCAATTCACTGTCGTCATCATCGCTGTCGGCGCTGTGCAGCAACAGGATATGGTCGGCGCTCTCGATCTCCGCCCAGGCGCGGCGCACGCCTTCCTGTTCCACCGCATCGGTGGATTCACGCAGACCGGCGGTGTCGATGATGTGCAGGGGCAGGCCGTCGATACTGATGTGTTCGCGCAGCACGTCGCGGGTGGTGCCGGGGATGTCGGTGACGATGGCGCTTTCCCGCCCGGAGAGGGCATTGAGCAGGGTGGACTTGCCGGCATTGGGGCGTCCGGCGATGACCACGCGGATACCCTCGCGCAGCAGGTTGCCCTGGCGGGCCTGGGCCTGGGTATCGGCCAGCCGCTGTTGCACCGCGGCCAGCCGTTCGGCCACCGCGCCGTCGCCGAGAAAGTCGATCTCCTCCTCGGGAAAATCGATGGCGGATTCCACGTACACGCGCAGTTCGACGAGCGCCGCGACCAGCTCATGCACCCGCCGTGAGAAGGCCCCCTGCAGGGAACGCACAGCCAGCCGCGCGGCCTGGGTCGAGGCGCTGTCGATGAGGTCCGCCACCGCCTCGGCCTGAACCAGGTCCATCTTGTCGTTGAGATAGGCGCGCTCGGAGAATTCGCCCGGGCGGGCGGCGCGTGCGCCTAGTGCAAGGCAGCGGCCGAGCAGCAGATCCATCACCACCGGGCCGCCGTGGCCGTGCAGCTCCAGCACGTCCTCGCCGGTGAAGGAATGGGGATGGGGAAAATACAACGCCAGGCCGGTATCCAGCACCTCCCCCTGCTCATCGAGAAAGGGCAGGTATTCGGCCATGCGCGGCCGGGGCAGGCGCCCCAGCAGAGCCTCGGCGATCTTCACCACCGCCGGGCCGGAGACCCGCACGATGCCCACGCCACCCCGGCCGGGGGGCGTGGCCAGGGCGGCAATGGTTGCTTCCCCGCTCACGGAGACGCCGCGTTCAGCCCTTGCCGGCGGCCTGCGCCTCGATCTTGCGGGTGATGTACCACTGCTGGGCAATGGACAGCAGGTTGTTGACCACCCAGTACAGCACCAGGCCCGATGGGAAGAAGGCGAAGAAGGCAGTAAAGATCAGCGGCAGGAAAGACATGATCTTCTGCTGAATGGGGTCCATGGGCGGCGGATTCAGCTTCTGCTGGACGTACATGCTCAGACCCATGATGACCGGCAGCACATAGTAGGGATCCTTGGTCGACAAATCCTCAATCCACAGTATGAAGGGCGCCTGTCGCAGTTCGACGCTCTCCAACAGCACCCAGTAAAGGGCGATGAAGACTGGGATCTGCACCAACATGGGCAGGCAACCACCTAGTGGATTGATCTTCTCCTTCTTGTAGATCTCCATCATCGCCTGACTGAGCCTCTGGCGATCGTCGCCATAGCGCTCCTTCAGCGCCATCATCCGGGGCGCGAACTGGCGCATCTTGGCCATGCTGCGATAGCTGGCCTCGGAGAGCTTGTAGAACAGCAGCTTGATGATCAGGGTAACGAAGATGATCGCCAGGCCCCAGTTGCCCACCAGGGAATGGATCTGATCGAGCAGCCAGAAGATAGGCTTGGCGAGGATATCCAGCACGCCATAGTCCACGGCCAGGCGCAGGTTGGGGGCAATTTCTTCCAACCGTGACTGAACCTTGGGACCGACAAACAGGCGGCTGTGGAAATGGCCTGTCTCGCCGGCATTGACGGTCTGTTCCGCGCCGGAGAGGCCGATCAGATAGCGGCCGTTGGCCAGTGCCTTGGTATAGAAGTGCACGGGTTCATCGGCGTCCGGGATCCAGGCGCTGAAGAAGTAGTGTTGCAGCATGGCGACCCAGCCGCCCTTGCTGTAGCTCTGTTCGGGCTTCCAGGCCGCCATGTCGTCGAACTGGATCTTCTCGTAGGGATCCCATTCGCTGGACACCACCCCACCCATGAAGGTGTAAATCAGCATCGACTGGCCGCGCTCGGCTACCTTGGTGCGCTGAAGCTGTTCGTAGGCACGGCCCTTCCAGGGCTTGTTGGCGCTGGTGACGGCGAAATCCACGTCGATGACGTAGCTGTCGCGGTGGAAGGTGAAGGTCTTGGTCACACTGACGCCGTCCTCGCCCTGCCAGTGCATTCGCACCTGGAGGCTGTCCTCGCCATCGTGGAGGCGGTATTCCGTCTTCTCCGCCTGATACAGGGCATGGTGATCCGGAGCGGACACGCCGCTGCCGACCAGGCCGGACTGGGCGATGAACAGGTTAGGCAGGCGATTGTCCAGCAGCTGGACCGGTTCGGGATCATCCAGCGACCAGGGATATTGCAGCAGCGCAGCACGACTCACCTCGCCACCGGCGGTATTGAGTTCCACCCGCAGCACATCGGTTTCCACCAGGATGTACTCACCGGCGGTGGCCACCGGCGCCGTCGAGGCCTCGGCCACGGCGGGGCCCTCGGCCGGCAGGGCGGTCGGCACGTCCGCCGGCAGCGCCGGTGCCGCTGGCGGCGCGGTCGGGTCGGCGGGATTCTGCGCCGTCGCCTGTTGCTCGGCGGGGACGGGGGCATTTTGCGACTGCCAGGCACTGAACAGGAGCATCAGCACGAGTGACAGGGCAACGAAAAGCAATAAACGCTGGTTATCCATGATTATGATTCAGTCTTTCTTTTCCGGGACAGGATCAAAGCCGCCTTCGTGCCAGGGGTGACAACGGCACAGCCTTTTCACCGCCAGTGAACCGCCGCGCAGGACGCCATGACGCTCCAGCGCCACCTGGGCATAGGAAGAACAGCTGGGATGATAACGGCAATGGGGGCCCAATAGTGGGCTGAGCAGGTAGCGGTAAGCCTGGATCAGGAGGATGAGGAGTTTGCGCATCTTTTTACCAATCGGCGCCAGTGGCGATTCAGGGAATGCAGCAGGCTTGCGTTGCTTGCGTCGTGGGTGGCGTGGCGACCGAGCACCACAATGTCCAGGCCGGCCAGCTGTTGCCGGTGGCGACGAAAGCTTTCGCGCACCAGCCGCTTGACGCGGTTTCTTCCAACGGCGGTCCTGATGTTGCGCTTGCTGATGGCCAGGCCGAGGCGTGGATGATCACGGCCATTGGGCGTTGCCAGCACGAGCAGGTTTTCATCCACGGATTTGCACCGGGTATTATCGAAGACACGCTGGAAATCTCCCCGACTCAGCAGTCTCAGCTGGCGGGGAAACCCCTGGGACTTGGCAGACGCCGCAACCGGTTCAGCGTGCCGATCCGCGACTGCCGGCCACGTTTTTTCCTGACTCAGGCACTCAGCCTCTTGCGGCCCTTGGCGCGGCGTGCACTGATGATCTTGCGACCGGCCTTGGTGCTCATGCGGGCACGGAAACCGTGGGTGCGCTTGCGTCGGATATTGCTGGGTTGAAAGGTACGTTTCATGGCCTTTTCCGTGTGTTGTCCCGGACGGATGATCCGCCGGCGAATTCGTTAAAAAGCGGCGCAGAATACTGTGACAGGCCTCGATTTGTCAAGCTTTATCCCCGCTTCCAACGCTTATCCAAGGGTGTGGATAACTTGATTCCAGCGGTATAAACTTCCCACTCTGCATGAGCGCCATCCGGCGCCTTTTCTTTGGGGAATTTACGTGTGTCTCAGGCCATGAGCAGCTGGCAACAATGCCTCCATTATCTCGAAGGAGAACTTTCCCCACAGCAGTTCAACACTTGGATTCGCCCCCTGCAGGTCATTGAGGATGACCAGACCCTGCGCCTGCTGGCGCCCAACCGATTCGTCGCCGATTGGGTGTCCGATCGCTTTCTCACCCAGATCCAGGGCTTCATGTGCCAGCAGAAGGAAAATGCCGGCTTCGAGGTGGTCCTCGAGATCGGTGGCTCTGCGCCGGCCGTGGAACGACCCACCAAGGCCGACCCGGCCGCCGGCAGCGCGGGCCGGAGACGCGAGCGCAACACCTCGGTGGTCCACAACAGCGGTCTCAATCCCGATGCCACCTTCGAAAACTTCGTCGAAGGCAAGTCCAACCAGCTGGCGCGCGCCGCCTCGTTCCAGATCGGCGAAAACCCCGGTGGCGCCTATAACCCGCTGTTCATCTATGGCGGGGTCGGTCTCGGCAAGACCCACCTGATGCACGCCGTGGGCAACCTCATCGTGCAGCAGAATCCCGGCGCCAAGGTGGTCTACCTGCATTCCGAGCGTTTCGTGCAGGACATGGTCAAGGCCCTGCAGCACAACGCCATCGACGAATTCAAGCGCTACTACCGCTCGGTCAATGCCCTGCTCATCGACGACATCCAGTTCTTCGCCGGCAAGGAGCGCTCGCAGGAGGAATTCTTCCACACCTTCAACGCCCTGCTGGAGGGCCAGCAGCAGATCATCCTCACCTGTGACCGCTATCCGAAGGAGGTGTCGGGCCTGGAGGAGCGTCTGAAATCCCGCTTCGGCTGGGGCCTGACCGTCGCCATCGAACCGCCGGAGCTGGAGACCCGCGTCGCCATCCTCATGAGCAAGGCCGCGCAGCTGAAGATCGACCTGCCCCAGGAGGTGGCCTTCTTCATTGCCAAGCGTATCCGCTCCAACATCCGTGAACTGGAGGGCGCACTACGGCGCGTCTCCGCCAATGCACGTTTCACCGGGCAACCGATCACCGTCGATTTCACCAAGGACGCCCTGAAGGATCTGATTGCCCTGCAGGAAAAACTGGTTACCATCGAGAATATTCAGAAGACCGTGGCGGAATATTATAAGATCCGGGTATCCGAGCTGCTGTCGAAGCGGCGCAACCGTTCCATCGCGCGCCCTCGACAGATTGCCATGGCGCTGTCCAAGGAGCTGACCAACCACAGCCTGCCGGAAATCGGCGATGCCTTCGGCGGCCGTGATCACACCACGGTGCTCCATGCCTGTCGCAAGATCGAAGAGCTCAAGATCAGCGAGGTCAGGATCATGGAGGATTACTCGAACCTGGTCAGAACCCTGTCGAGTTGATGGGGATGAGCTGTGGATAAGTCGGTGACAACTACGGAAAGCCAAGGCATTCACATTTTATCCACAGCTTGTACCGTGGCTTCAGGCGCCTTTATACGGCACTTGTTGACTGATATAACTGTTTGAAAAACATGAATTAATATTGGTTATCCACAGAAAGTTGGGTGACTAATAGCAGTAATAATAAGTTATTTCTTAATAATATAAATATTAAGTAACGGGACGAGTGACATGAAATTTTCGATCCAGCGAGAATCCATCCTGAAACCCCTCCAAACCATTACCGGGGTGGTGGAACGTCGTCAGACGCTGCCGGTGTTGTCCAATTTGTTGCTCAGTGTTGGCAACGAGGGTCTTTCCATGACGACCACGGATCTGGAAGTAGAAATGGTTGCCAGGGTTTCCCTCGAAGGGGCAGAGGCAGGCGACATCACCCTGCCGGCCCGCAAGCTGGTGGACATCTGCAAGGCCCTGCCCGAGGGGGCACAGATCGATATCGTCTATGACGAAGAAAAAGAGCGGGCGACCATCAAGTCTGGACGCAGCCGTTTCAACCTGACCACCCTGCCGGTCAGCGAGTTTCCCAACATCGAGGAAGTCAAAGGGGTGTTCGAGTTTGAGGTCCCCCAAAAAGTCCTCAAACAGCTGATCGACAAGACGGCCTTCGCCATGGCGCAGCAGGACGTGCGGTATTACCTGAACGGACTTTTGCTCGAGGTCGACAGCGGCATGATCCGCACCGTGGCCACCGATGGCCATCGTCTGGCCGTCTGTGAGCACGAGGCCAATGTCAGCCCGGGCGAGAAGATCCAGGTCATCCTGCCACGCAAGGGCGTGATGGAGCTGGCTCGACTGCTCTCGGAGGGCGATGAACCCGTGAAGGTGATGGTCGGCAACAATCATCTGAGCGTGGTGCTTGAGGAGTATTCCTTTACCTCCAAGCTCATCGACGGCAAGTTTCCGGATTATCAACGTGTGATTCCCCGCGATTCCGACAAGGATGTGACCGCCGATCATGAACTGTTGCGCCAGGCGCTGGTGCGCACCTCCATCCTTTCCAACGAAAAGTACCGCGGCATACGATTGCGCCTGCAGGATGGCTTGATCCAGGCGCAGGCGAACAATCCGGAAATGGAGGAGGCCGAGGAGGAAATCGAGGTACAGTACACGGGCCCCAGGTTGGAGATCGGCTTCAATGTGAGCTATCTGCTGGAGGCCCTCAATGTCATCGATACACCCAATGTGAAGCTGGCGCTCGGTGATGCCAATAGCAGCTGCGTGATGCGACCGGAGGGCCAGTCCGCCTGCACCTACGTCATCATGCCGATGCGCCTGTAGTTCTTTTGGTCTTTCTTCACCAGCCATGGGGCTGATTCAGCTCAATGTTTCCAACCTCCGGAACATCACCCAGGCCACACTGAACCCCCATCCGGCCTTCAATCTGATCACTGGCGCCAACGGCAGCGGCAAGACCAGCCTGCTGGAGGCCATTTTCTTCCTGGGCCGCGGGCGTTCCTTCAAGACCCCGAACAGTGAAAAACTGATCCAGCATGGATGTGGCGAGCTGCTCATCAGCGGTCGGATATGCCTGAATGAGCGGGAATTTCAGCTGGGCGTCCAGCGCGCCAACAAACGAACTCGCATTCGTCTCTCCGGTCAAACTATCACCAGGGCCAGTCAACTCACCGATGTTCTGCCTATCCAGATCATCGAACCCGGTCTGCACGCCTTTTTTGAACAGGGGCCGGAGGTCAGACGGCGCTTTCTCGAGTGGGGTGTGTTTCACGTGGAACCACGCTACGAACAGGTCTGGCGCAACTACCGCAGGATATTGAAACAGCGCAACGCGGCGCTGAAGGCGCATTGGCGCAAGGCCGCAATCGCGCAGTGGGACGCCTTGCTGGTCGAGTCGGCCCTCGTGATCGATGCCTTTCGCCGGGCCTATGTGGAAAAGGTCGGCGCCTTTCTGCAGGCCTTTCCCCACCAGCACCGGATTGATTTCATGCGGGAGATGGCGATGAACTATTACCCTGGCTGGAAGACGGGCGCGGATCTTGGCGAGGTTCTGGCGTCATCACTGGATTCCGATCTTGCTCGCGGCTTTACCCAGTCGGGGCCGCATCGTGCAGATCTGCGCTTCCGGATGACGGGGGGGCGGGGCAGGGATGTCCTCTCTCGTGGCCAGCAGAAGCTCTTCATTAGTCTGCTCTTCCTGGCTCAGTCGATCCTGTTGCGGGAGTTGACGGGGAAGGACTCGCTGATCCTCATCGATGACCTGGCGGCTGAGCTGGATGAGGTCTCTCGGGACACCCTGGTAAATGTGCTGCTGACTGCCGGCAGCCAGGTGTTCATCACGGCGACCTCCCTGGAGGCCTTGGGCGGTTTACGGGATGGCTTGCCCCATGCCCTGTTCCACGTGGAACACGGCAATATTGAACAGGTGATATAATGCCTTACTTTAGCGAACGACAATTGGCGCAATGTGCGCGGAGTGAGTGATGTCAGACGACAGCAATTATGATTCCACGAAAATCAAGGTCCTCAAGGGCCTGGATGCGGTGCGCAAGCGCCCCGGCATGTACATCGGCGACACCGATGACGGGACGGGACTGCATCACATGGTCTTCGAGGCGGTGGATAACGCCATCGATGAGGCATTGGCGGGCCACTGCACGGAAACGAGCGTTACCATCCATGCCGACGGCTCCATCAGCGTTGTCGACAATGGACGCGGCATTCCCGTCGATATCCACGAGGAAGAGGGTCGTTCCGCCGCCGAGGTGATCATGACCGTGCTGCACGCCGGCGGCAAGTTTGATGACAATTCCTACAAGATCTCGGGCGGTCTGCACGGCGTCGGCGTCTCCGTGGTCAACGCGCTGTCGGAATGGCTGAAGCTGACCATCTGGCGTGATGGAAAGACCCATTACATGGAGTTTCACAATGGCGACCCCGTTGCGCCGCTGAAGGTCGTTGGCGAGACCGAGCGGACTGGCACCGAGATCCGTTTCCTCCCCAGCAAGGAGATCTTCACCAATACGGAGTTTCATTACGATATCCTGGCCAAACGCCTGCGCGAGCTGTCATTTCTCAATTCGGGCGTGCGCATCGTCCTTACCGATGAGCGCACGGAAAAACAGGATGTCTTCGAGTATGAAGGGGGTATCGCCGCCTTTGTCGAGCATCTCAACCGCAACAAGACGCCGCTGCATTCCGAGGTCTTTTCCTTCGTCACCAAGAAAGACGATGTGACGGTGGAAGTCGCCATGCAGTGGAATGACTCGTACCAGGAAAACATCTTCTGCTTTACCAACAACATTCCCCAACGCGATGGCGGCACGCACCTGGCGGGCTTTCGCAGCGCGCTGACGCGGACCCTGAATCAATACATCGAGGCCGAGGGCGTGGCGAAAAAGGCCAAGGTCCAGCCCTCGGGCGACGATGCCCGTGAGGGCCTGACCGCGGTGCTGTCGGTAAAGGTGCCGGATCCCAAGTTTTCCTCGCAGACCAAGGACAAGCTGGTGTCTTCGGAGGTGAAAGGCATCGTCGAGTCGGCGATGGCGGAAAAGTGCAATGAATTCCTGCTGGAAAACCCGGCCGAGGCCAAGGCCATCGTGTCCAAGATCGTCGATGCCGCGCGCGCCCGCGAAGCGGCCCGCAAGGCACGGGAAATGACTCGCCGCAAGGGCGCGCTGGATATTGCCGGCCTGCCCGGGAAGCTGGCCGATTGCCAGGAAAAGGACCCGGCCAAGTCCGAGCTGTTTCTGGTCGAGGGTGACTCCGCCGGCGGTTCCGCCAAGCAGGGTCGCGACCGCCGTACCCAGGCCATCCTGCCGCTGAAGGGCAAGATACTGAATGTGGAAAAGGCGCGTTTCGACAAGATGCTGTCTTCGGCGGAAGTGGGCACCCTGATCACCGCCCTGGGCTGCGGCATCGGTCGGGACGAATTCAACCCGGACAAGCTGCGTTATCACCGCATCATCATCATGACCGATGCCGACGTGGACGGCTCGCACATCCGCACCCTGTTGCTGACCTTCTTCTACCGGCAGATGCCGGAGCTGATCGAGCGCGGCCATATCTATATCGCCCAGCCACCCCTGTACAAGGTGAAAAAGGGCAAGCAGGAGCGCTATGTCAAGGACGATGCCGAGCTGAATGACTATCTGCTGCAGACGGCGCTCGAAAATGCCGGCCTGTATGTCACGGAAGGGGCCCCGCCAATCACCGGCGTGACGCTAGAAACCCTTTCAAAACAATATCTTACAGTAATGTCGACGGTGGAAAGGCTGTCCCGCCGCTACCATCCCGCGCTGCTCGAACAGCTTATCTACCTGCCGGCCATCGGCACGGAGGCGCTGCAGGACAAGGCCAAGGCCGAGGCCTGGTTCAAGACCCTGGAGGAACGCCTCAACGCCAATGACCTCAGTGAGATCCGCTATGACATCACGCTGGAAGAGGATGCCGAGCACGAGGCCGCCTGGCTGGCGCGGGTCAACGCCATCAGTCACAACGTGGGCAACGAGCGCATCATCACCAGCGAGTTTTTCACCTCCGCCGAATATGCCAGCATGGTGGCCCTGGGTGAACAGCTGCGCGACCTGCTGGGCGAGGGCGCCTATGTACAGCGTGGCGAGCGCAGGGCCCCCGTGAAGAGCTTCAAGGAGACCCTGGACTGGCTGATGGCCGAGGCGCGCCGCGGGCAGCATATCCAGCGCTACAAGGGTCTGGGAGAGATGAATCCCGAGCAGCTCTGGGAGACCACACTGGATCCCGAGGTACGGCGTCTGTTGCAGGTGCGTATCGAGGATGCGGTGGCGGCCGATGAGGTATTCACCACCTTGATGGGTGACCAGGTGGAGCCGCGTCGTGAATTCATCGAGAGCAATGCCCTGCAGGTGGCCAATCTGGACATATAAGACGCTGGTAAACGTTTACCCTGAATCCGTAGGTTCATGACGGCGAATCGCACAACGCATTGATACATCTCGCACTATGAAAAATCTCGGCAATAATCCCCGTTATTCCCTCGATTTTTTATTACACGATACGCACCAAGCCGTTGCACGCTTCATCCGCCCTGAACCTACGGATTCAGGGTTTGCGTCTCTGAAGACAAAAGAAAAGGCGGTTACCTTCCAGTAACCGCCTTTTCTTGTTTCAGGCCTGTGCCATGCTGCACTAAGCACTAAGCACTAAGCACTAAGCATTCAGCCTTCCTTGTGATACTCGATCACACGCTCCACCTCGTTCCTGGAGCCGAGGATCACCGGCACGCGTTGGTGCAGACCCTCGGGCTGGATTTCCATGATGCGCTCACGACCCGTGGAGCAGAGGCCGCCGGCCTGCTCGACGATGAAGCCCATGGGGTTGGCCTCGTACATCAGGCGCAGCTTGCCGGGCTTGCTGGGATCGCGGGTGTCCTTGGGATACATGAAGATGCCGCCGCGGGTGAGGATGCGGTACACCTCGGCGACCATGGAGGCCACCCAGCGCATGTTGAAGTCCTTGCCGCGGGGGCCGGTGGTGCCGGCCAGGCATTCCTCGATGTAACGCTGCATGGGGGGCTCCCAATGGCGCTGATTGGACATGTTGATGGCGAACTCGGCGGTGTCCTCGGGGATGGTCATGTTGGGGTGGGTGAGGATGAACTCGCCCACGTTGTGATCCAGGGTGAAGCCGTTGACGCCGTTGCCAGTGGTCAGCACCAGCATGGTGGAGGGGCCGTAGAGGGTGAAGCCGCCGCACACCTGCTCGGTGCCGGGCTGCAGGAAATCTTCCGCAGTGGGGTTCTCGACACCCTCGGGGCAGCGCAGGATGGAGAAGATGCTGCCCACGGACAGGTTGACGTCGATGTTGCTGGAGCCGTCCAGCGGGTCGAAGGTCAGCAGGTACTTGCCCTTGGGGTATTCTGGCGGAATCGGGTAGATGTCATCCATTTCCTCGGAGGCCATGGCGCCCAGATGGCCGCCCCACTGATTGGCCTTGAGGAAGATGTCATTGGAGAGGATGTCGAGTTTCTTCTGGGTCTCGCCCTGGATGTTCTCGCTGCCGGCGGAACCCAGCACACCGACCAGCGCACCCTGGTTCACACAGCTGGAGATCGCCTTGCAGGCGGTGACAACGTCGTTCAGCAGGGCCGTAAAATCGCCAGACGCACGCTTGGCGCCGCGCTGTTCTTCGATGATGAATTGGGTAAAGGTTTCACCAGTGTGCATAATAGTTTCCTAGTTTCAGGGGGCCGCAAAACCGCGCATCATAGCAGATTTCTGCCTATTTCTAAATGGATAGACGGGCTTGCGGAGAACATTCGGTTGCCAGCATCCTATATAGTCCTTAGCATGGTGGCCATTTTTACCGGCGCAGCCCGTCGCGCTGGCGTCGAAGCATTGATCAAAGAGTTGAAAAAATGACCGAAATCGTTCGTATCGCCACCCGCAAGAGTCCCCTGGCCCTCTGGCAGGCCGAGTTTGTCCGTGACCGCCTGTTGGCCAAATACCCGGATTTGCAGATTGAGCTGGTGAAAATGGTCACCCAGGGAGACAAGATTCTCGACACCCCGCTGGCCAAGGTGGGTGGCAAGGGGTTGTTCGTCAAGGAGCTGGAGCAGGGCATGCTGCGCGGCGACGCGGACATCGCCGTGCACTCCATGAAGGACGTGCCGGTGGAGTTTCCCGAGGGCCTGCACCTGGCGGTGATCTGCGAGCGTGAAGATCCGCGCGACGCCTTCGTCTCCAATACCCATGCCGGCCTCGACGCACTGCCGCAGGGCGCCCGCGTCGGCACCTCCAGCCTGCGCCGCCAGTGCCAGCTGCGCGCCGCGCGTCCCGACCTCGACATCCTCGACCTGCGCGGCAACGTCAATACCCGCCTGCGCAAGCTCGACGAGGGCGACTACGACGCCATCATCCTCGCCAGCGCTGGCCTCAAGCGCCTCGGTTTCGAAGACCGCATCCGCAGCTGCCTGAGCACCGAGCAGAGCCTGCCGGCCATCGGTCAGGGTGCGGTGGGCATCGAGACGCGCAGCGACGACGCGCGTATCCACGAGCTCATCGCCCACCTCAACGACAGTCACACGCGGACCTGCGTGCTGGCCGAACGCGCCATGAACCAGCGCCTTGAGGGTGGCTGTCAGGTACCCATCGCCGGTTTCGCCGAGCTGGATGGCGATCGCCTGCGCCTGCGCGGACTGGTGGGACGTCCCGACGGCCAGGAAGTGATTCGTGGCGAGATCGAGGGCCCGGCGGCGGAGGCCGAGAAGCTTGGCACGGCACTGGCCGAGGACCTGCTGTCACGCGGCGCCGGCGCGATCCTCAAAGAGGTGTATGCCCATGTCTGAGGCCGAATACATGAACAAAACACGCCGGCTTTCGGCGAAGTAAGCGCTGACTACCGATGTTGGCGGACACCCTTCACGGCACCCTCGATGGTTTCACCATTGCCGTGACCCGTCCGGCCCGACAGGCAGACAATCTGTGCCGGTCGATCGAGGCCGAGGGTGGCCAGGCCCTCCGCTTTCCCGTCATCGACATCCTCCCCCCGCCGGACATGGCGCCGCTGCGGGCCCGCCTGCAAAACCTCGGCGACTACCAGCTTGGCATTTTCATCAGCGCCAATGCCGTGCACCACACCTATCAAGCCCTGGGCGACCAGCCGTTGCCGCATGGCCTGCGGCGCGCCGCCGTCGGCGAGGCCACGGCACGGGCCCTGGCGGCGCACGGCCAGCCGGCCCATATTCTGCCCGCGGCGCCCTATAACTCCGAGGCCCTGCTGGCCCTGCCCGAGCTTCACTCACTGCAGGGGAAACGGATCATCATCTTTCGCGGCGGCCATGGCCGCAGCCTGCTGGCCGATACGCTCAGCGAGCGCGGGGCGCAGGTGGACTATGCCGAGGTATACCGCCGCGTGGCGAGCGGCAGTGACCCGGAACCGTTGTATCGGGCCTGGGACGAGGGCCGGCTCGATATGATCATCATTACCAGCAATGAAGGCCTGCGGAATCTCTTCGCCAGGGTGGACGCCAGCCACCGGGGGCATCTGCTGGAGACCGTACTGGTAGTCATCAGTGAACGCAGCGCCACGTTGGCGCGGGAACTGGGCTTTACGCGTCCGGTGATCGTCGCCAGAGCGGCCAGTGACGCCGCGCTGCTTGAGGCCGCAAAGTGCTATGCGCAGGAATCGAGATGAAAGATCAAGACACTCCAAAGAACAAGCCAGCAAAGCCGGAAAATGACAAGCTCTCGAAAGACCAATCCGGCGTTGATCAGGCCGCTCAGTCAGGGGCAGACGTCACGGCGCAAAAAGACCTGCCGAAGGCCGTCGACAAACCGGCGCAGAAGAAGCCTGGGGAGACGGTGGGAAAAAAGCCGCCGAGTCGTGAGAGGCCACCCGCCAGCGCCGCGGCAAAAAAGACGGATACCACCAAGCAGACGGAAAAGAAGCCGCCCGGCGCCGCATCAAAACCCACCGCGCCAGGCCAGGTGGAGGAGAAGAAAGGCTCAGCGGCCAGCCTGTGGATCGGCAGCCTGGCCCTGCTGCTGGCCATCCTGGCGGCACTGGGTGTCTACCAGCTCTATCTGCAGGGGCAGCAGCAGAGCGCCGCGCTGGAGGAACGCCTTGGCGAATTGCAATCGAGCCTCGATGGCAACCAGGCGAAGATCGCCGCCAATCAGCAGCGGCTGACACAGCTTGAGGCCCTGAACCAGGCGGTCGAGGCAATCCGCAGCGAGGTGGACAGCGCCGCCAGCGTGCGCCAGCGCATCGAGGCCGAACAACAGGCGCTGAACACCAGGATGACGGAGATGGCCGCGACGCTGGGCCGCACTACCCTGGCCTGGCGTCTGGCGGAGGTGGAGTATCTGCTCATTGTCGCCAACACCCGCCTGACCCTGGAACGCGATCCGCATACCGCGCTGATAGCCCTGCAGACCGCGGATCAGAAGCTGCGCGCCATTGGCGATCCCGCCTTCGTGCCGGTGCGCCAGGCCATTGCCGATGAGATTACGGCGCTGAAGGCGGTGGCCGAGCCCGACATCACCGGCATGGCCCTGAGCCTGGCCAGTCTCGCCGAGGCGGTGGATAGCCTGCCCTTGCAGAATACCCAGCCCGCCCGCAGCGCCGGCCCAGCGGTCACCAGCAGCAAGGAGGACTACCAGTCCCTGGACTGGTCCGCGATACCCGGCGCGGTGTGGCGGGACCTTCGTGACCTGGTGGTGGTGCGCCGGGTCGACAAGCCCATCGAGCCCCTGCTGCCGCCTTCGGAAGAGTGGTACCTGCGGCAGAATCTCAAGCTGAAGCTGGAGCAGGCGCGACTCAGCCTGCTGCGCTTTGAGACGTCCCTCTACCATCAGTTGCTGGACGAGGCCGGCGAGTGGCTCAAGGCCTATTTCAACACCGAGTCCGCCGCGGTGAAGGGAATGCTGGAATCCCTGCAGCAGCTGAAGCAGGCGGATCTGCGTCCCAGCCTGCCGGATGTCAGTGAATCCTTGCGCATTCTGCGCAAGCACATGGAGAGCCTGGGCGTAGCGGTCGAGCCCGTGCAACGCGGGGGTGATGAACCATGATCAAGTTGCTGCTGATCTCTCTTCTCGCCCTTGTCGTCGGCGTGGCGCTGGCCCTGCTGATCAAGGACAACCCCGGCTATGTCCTCATCGCCACGGGTCCCTGGCGCATCGAGACCACCCTGGCGTTGCTGATATTTTCCCTTCTGGTGGTCTTTGCCGTGCTCTATGTCGTCATTCGCTTGATCGTGCGCCTGTGGTCCATGCCGCGCAGCGTGGTGAGTTGGCGCAAGCACCGCAAGCAGAAAAAGGCGCAGAAGGCGCTGACCTACGGGCTGATCGAGCTGGCCGAAGGAAAATGGCGGCAGGCGGAGCGGCACATGCTGAAGTATGCCCGACAGAGCGAGACGCCGATTCTCAACTATCTGGTCGCCGCCCGCGCCGCGCAGGAACAGGGCGCCGAAGAGCGGCGGGATCGTTACCTGCAACTGGCGCATGAGAATCCGGGGCAGGCGGATATCGCCGTGGGTCTAACCCAGGTGGAACTGCTGTTGAGCCAGAACCAGAAGGAACAGGCGCTGGCCACACTGCATCGCCTCTGCCAGATGGAGCCGGGCAACCCGCAGGTGCTCAAGCCACTGGGCAGGCTGTACCGGGAGCTGGGCGAATGGAATAACCTCATCGAGCTGCTGCCCAGGTTGCGCAAGCACAAGGTGTTTGACCGGCAGGCGCTCGACGCCATGGCGCTGGAGGCCTATACCGCCCTGCTCAAGGAAAGCGCAGACGCAGATACGCTGATACTGATCTGGTCCAGGGTGCCAAAGGCGCTGCGCGACGATGAGACCCTGCTGCTGACCTATATGCAGAGGCTGAGGGAGTTCGGCAGGGATGGCGAGGGAGAGCCCCTGTTGCGCAACGCGATCAAGCGTCACCGCAGTGATGCCCTGCTGAGAATGTACGGCCTCATCAAGGGCATGGATCTGACGCGCCAGCTGATCCAGGCCGAATCCTTCCTGGCGGGGCATCAATCGGATGCGACGGCCCTGTTGACGGCGGGGCGGCTGTGTCTGCGCAACGGCCTGTGGGGCAAGGCGCGCAGCTATCTCGAGGCCAGCATCAATGCCCAGCCCAATGCCGATGCCTTCCTGGAGCTGGGCACCCTGCTGGACAAGATGGGCGATCGGGACACCGCCCTGGCCTGCTACCGGGAAGCGCTGCGCCTGGCGCCCTGCTGTGAGCCGCCGGTGGCCGCCGAGGTCGATGTGGTGGAGCATGTGACGCCGGCGATCGAGGCGCCGGCAAGCGTCAAGCCACTGAGCGCCGACAAACCGCTGGATGCCGCCAGCGCGTAGGCGGTGAGCTGTGTCGTGGCCCGGCCTGCTGCGGCTACGGTTGCCGGCGAGGGATCAGCCGCCGGTCTTCGGCGCCTGAAACTCGAACGCATCGGAATAGAAACGCGCCTCATCGAGGCCGTGCTCGCGGAAGGCCGCGAAGGCGGCCCTGACCATCGCCGGCGGGCCACAGACGTAGACATCGAAGGCCGAGAAATCCTCGTTCCTGGCCGCCAGGTCGGCGATCACCGCCTCGTGCACATAGCCTGTCGAACCCTGCCAGTGTGGCGGGGCCTCGGAAAGCACCGGCAGGTAGCGGAAGTCGGGATGTTGCTGTGCCCACTGCCGCGGCAAGGCATCCAGGTACAGATCCGCCTCACCACGCACCCCCCAGTACAGTCGCATGGACTGCGACATCTCCTCGACGAAGGCATGTTCGAGAATGGACTTCACCGGCGCAAAGCCGGTGCCGCCGGCGACGAACAGCAGCGGCCGGGTGGAATTCTCGCGCAGGAAGAAATTGCCGTGCGGCCCTTCGATGCGCAGCACGTCCTTTTCGCGCAGCTGCTCGAAGATATAGCCGGTAAAGTCCCCGCCCTCGACGTGGCGGATGTGCAGCTCCAGCAAATGGTCGTTGCGTGGCATGTTGGCGATGGAAAAACTGCGCCGGCGGCCGTCCTTCATCAAGATATCGATGTACTGCCCGGCGAGGAATCGCAGGTGCTCGTCCTGTGGCAGCTTGAGATAGAGCCGCATCACGTCGTCGGCCAGCTGTTCCTTTGTCTGCACCAACACGGGCAGGGTCTTCACCGTCAGGTTCTCCACCGCGGTGATCTCCTTGACCTCGATGATCAGGTCGGAGGCGGCACGCGCCTGGCAGAAGAATGTCGTTCCGCGAGGCATGTCCCTGGCACCCGGGGGGGGCGGCCGATCCGTGGCATAATTCAGCTCACCCTCGAGCAGCCGCCCCTGACAGGCGCCGCAAATGCCGCTTCGACAGCCATAGGGAAAGGCGTGGCCGTGGCGCAGGGCGGCATCGAGGATCGTCTCGTCGGGATCGATGTCAAAATGATGCCCGCTGGGCTCGAGGTAGACGGTAAAGGTCATCGTGAGGGTTAACCAGAGTAAAACGAACAGGTATTTTGGAACGGTCATTATGCGCGAAGCCAGGGACGAGAACCACCAATGAATCCGGTATTGATTGCCGGCTGTGGCGATATCGGCCAGCGCGTGGCGCAACGGTACCGGGCGCGGGGCCACCGCGTGCGTGGGCTGGCGCGCAGCGAAGCCAGCGCGGCACGACTGCGCGCCGGGGGTATCGAGCCCGTGCATGGCGACCTGGCGGATTGCGCATCGCTACGGGATCTGCCCACGACGGGGGCCGTGATCTTCTACTTTGCGCCACCGCCGGCGCAGGGAGAGCACGATCCCCTGCTGCGTAATTTTCTCGCCGCCATCGATCCCGCAACAGCGCCGGTGAAGCTGATACTCATCAGCACCACCGCCGTGTACGGCGACTGCCGGGGCGCCTGGATCACCGAGGCTCAGGCGCCACGGCCGCAGACCGCCCGGGGCCGGCGGCGGCTGGATGCCGAAAACAGCCTGCGCCATTGGGGCGGAGAAACGGGCGTGCCCTTCGTCATCCTGCGCGTCGGCGGCATCTACGGCCCCGGCCGTCTGCCGGTGGCGCGGCTGGAAAAGGGCCTGCCCATTCTGGCGCCGTCCGATTCGCCCTACACCAACCGCATCCACCAGGACGACCTCGCCCGGATCTGTGTCGCCGCGGCGGAAAGGGGTGTCGCCGGTGACGTCTTCAATGTCGCCGACGGCCACCCCGGCACCATGTCGCAATACTTCCTCGATGTCGCCGCGGCCCTGGGCCTGCCGCCGCCGCCCGTCGTGTCGCGCGCCGAGGCGGAAAGGGTCATGAGCGCCGGCATGCTGTCCTATCTGCGGGAATCGCGCCGCGTGGACAACCGAAAGATGCGCGAGGAACTGGGCGTCGAACTGCGCTATCCCGACCTGGCCGCCGGCCTGGCCGCCCTGAAAACCGCCCCGTAGGAGCGACCCCTCGGGTCCGCTCCTACAAAAATAAGCGCTCGGCGCAAACCCGCAAGACAACCATCGATTGAGAGGCTGAAATGAAACACATCCCACACATAGTCCCGACCCTGATACTTAGTGCCCTGTTCATTTTCCCCGCCTTCGCCCAGGCCGAAGAGAGCCTTTGGGACAAGGCCAGGCAGACCGCCAGCAAGGGCCTGGAGGCGACCCGCAAAGGCGCCGAGGAGGCCGCCGCGTGGAGCAGGGAAAAATCCGCCGCTGCCTGGGACGCCACACGGGAAGGCGCGGCCAGGGCCTCGGAGTGGAGCAGGGAAAAGGCCGACGAGCTCTTGCAGGCAACCCGTGAAGGGGCGGCCGATGCCCTCGAGGCCTTGAAGGGCAAGGAAGAGAACGCGGCCAGGGAGGCGCCGCGGGACGGGCGGATTTTTTGATGACATCGCAGGCCGCCAGCAGTGGCCGCCTGCAGGGTGGGACCATCGGTGCGAGCGGTAAGCGCTGCTCGGCGGGGTGGCCTCATCCGCGGCCCACGGCCCGCAGGGTGCCATCGTCCTGCACGTTCAAGGTGAGGAAGGTCTTTTCTGGGTTGCGAATGACCGTGATTTCCCGGGCATCGGGATCGTAGCGATAGTCGAGGTAGCAGTGGTCGCGGGGGTTGGAGAGGATCTTCGGCGTGAAGATGACGCCGATGTCGCCCTCGCAGTGGGCGGAGCGGGTGATGAGCCCGGGGTGTCCCTCGCGGTGCAGGCGCTGGCCGATCTGCTGGCAGAGGTGGTATTCGCCGGCGGTGGCCAGCTGGGGGTAGTCGGCCAGCTTGGGGCGGAAGTCGAACAACAGGCCGTCGCATTGCACCTGAAAGATGCGGCGTTCGCCGATGATGGTCTTCGGTTGTTGTTGGAAGTCGGCGTCGTGGAGGAATCGCAGCCAGTGATGGGCGGTTTCGAAGATGCTGGTTTCGACGCGGTCGGCGCCGTACCAGACGCCGAAACGGCCGTCGGAGTAGCGGCTGCGGTTCAAGTTTTCGAAGGGGTAGCGGATGGCGGCGCAGTAGCGGGCCTGCTCGAAGGGGCGGTTGATGATGGGGGTGGCGCCGAAATCGGCGGGCTTGGCGGCGAGTTCGGCGGCGATGGCGGTGTGCCAGTCGGCGGGCTGGTCGCTGAGGTCGTCGAACAGGTTTTGCGATTCGCGCAGGCTGACGATGTTGCGCAGCCAGTCGCCGTGGTAGTCGATGCTGCAGAGTTCGCTGAGGAAGCGGTCGATCACTGGCCGCGCGCCTGGTCGAGGTAGCTGCGCAGCATGAGCAGGCCGGCGAAGCCGTGCTGGCGCACCACCTGCACCGGGCTGAGATTGTCGAAGGCCCGGTTGGGCGTGCGCATCCAGGCGTAGGCCAGTTCGCGGTTGTGGGGGAACAGCAGGCGCAGGGATTTGTGGATGCTGAGCAGGTGGCCGACGCGGTCCAGCAGGTCGCGGTTGCTGCCCAGGGGTTGGCCCTTGCGGTAGCGGGCGAGGGTGGTGCGGCTGCCGGCGTCGAGGCCGAGCAGGTCCAGCTGTTCCTCGTTGCCGAGCTGCCAGTGCTGGAACAGCTGCATGATCATGCGGGCGAGGCCCTGGCGACGCTCTTTGCTGTGGATATCCGCGCTGGGGCTGTTGGGACCAAGGGTGTCCTGGGGGGTGGGCAAGGCCATTTCGGGCTCCAGTAGTAACATCTGTTACATTATATAGCCCATATGTTGCACGATTGCAATGTGGGGATTTGTGGCTGAAGCTGCCTCCCCCCTGCTCGCCAGGATGCCCTTCCTAGAACAGGTCGACGTTGTCCGGCAGTTCGCTGTCCCTGTCGTCGCGGGCGGCGGCCTTGCCGGAGAAGCCGGCGACCAGCGATTCCAGTTGCACGGAAAACTGTGACAGGTCGCCGTTGTCGGAGATGTTCTTGCGCGCCAGCTCGGACAGCTCGCGCACGCTTTCATCGATCTTGCGGATGTTGTCGCGCACGGTGACGGCCAGTTCCGACTGTTGCTCGGCCTGGGCGGCGACCTGCGCATTGCTGTCGCTGATGCCTTCGACGGCCGTGGCGATGAGGGCGAAGGTCTCGCCGGCGGCCTGGGTGCGTTCCAGGTTGCGGGCGGAGACCTTGGCGCTGCGCGCCATGAGTCCGACCGCTTCCTGGTTGCCGGCGCGGATGGTGTCCATGAGCTTGCGCACTTCGTCGGTGGCGTCGGTGGTGCGTTTGGAGAGGGCGCGCACCTCGTCGGCGACCACCGCGAAGCCGCGGCCCTGCTCGCCGGCGCGCGCGGCCTCGATGGCGGCGTTGAGGGCCAGCAGGTTGGTCTGTTCGGCGATGGTGACGATCATGTCCAGCACCTGACCGACATCCTCGTGGTGACGGGTGAGGGCGTCGATGCTCTGTTCCAGCTGCTCGATCTCGCCTTGCATTTCCTGCATGCCGCGCACCGCGCTGCTGACCACGTCACGGCCCTTGACGGCCTCCTGGCGCACGTCCTGCGCGGTTTCGCTGGCGTGGCTGACGGCCTCGTTTACCTGCTGGCTGCTGTCGGCCATCACCGCGATGGTGTTGCTGAGCTGGGTGATGGCCTCGACCTGCTCCTCGATGGAGCTGCTGGTGGCCTGGGTGATTTGCTGGGCGCGCTGGCTGCTCTGCGACAGGTTGGAGGCCACCATCAGCACCTGCTGCACGGTCTGGTCCAGCTTGCCCGTGAAGCGGTTGAAGGCGCGGCCGATCTGCGCCGCCTCGTTGCGTCCTTCCTCGGGCAGGCTCACGCCCAGCGCGGCATGGCCGTCGGCGATATGCTCCATGGCGGAGGTGATGCGCGACAGGCTGCGGCTGATGCTGCGGGCGATGAGCAGGCTGAGGCCGATCAGGGCGATGATGAGTATCAGGGTGCCGGTGAAGACGAGGTTTCGCTGGCTGTGCTGCGAGACCTCGATGGCGCCGCGGGCGTCCCGGATCAGGGCGTTGAGTTCGGACATCGCCTGTTGTGTATCCGTGGCCAGTTTGGCATGCGCCCCCTGGCGGAGCGCCTGGCGGGTGTCCACCAGCTGGTGAAAGTTCTGCGCATAGTCATTGAGATCCCGCTGGATGCCGCCCTGTGTGGCCGCAATCCAGCCGGCCGCGTCCATGGCCGTCAGCAGCTCGCCATGGGCGCGGTCGAAGCGGTCGACATATTTACTGTCGCCGCGCAGCAGAAAATCCTTTTCATGGCGCCGCATCATGAGCAGGCCAACCAGCAGGGTATCGTTGCCGGCGCGGCGAAAGCTGTCCTCGACGCGATGGGCCGCCTGGCGCAGGGCGCCGCGCAGGCCGCTGTCCTCGTTGAGGCCGATTCGCCGGGTCAGGGCCACCAGTTGGCTGAAATCCGTGGCCATGGCATTGAGGTGCCGATAGAAGGTGTCGAGGCCGCTGGTGTCGAGACCCAGCCGTGCCATGGTGGCGTTGATGTCCTGTAATTCGGCGGCCAGCGCCTGCTGCTCGTGGAAGAATTCGTCGTGGGCCTGCTGGCTCTTGGTCAGGAGAAAATCCCGTTCTGCCGTCTGCATGGCCTGCATGTCGGCCTCGGCGTCGAGCAGCTGCGCGAGACCGAGCTGCAGCAGATCGGCGCGCTGGGTGCTGATCTGCTGCATGGTGAGCAGCAACAGCATGGCGAGGGTGATAATGGCGGAAAGCAGAAACAGGCGATGCTTGATTTTCATGGATCGGGACGGGTAGATGAGGTCTCCAGTATTAGCGGTTGAGCGCCGGCAGGCTTGAGAACCCAGGCGCGTCGGGCTGGGATTGGCGGTTTTTTCGCCAGCCGTTACAATGGCCGGCCCGTTTTTGCAGTGTGGTGTGATGTTTTTTCAGGATTCATTCGATGTGATCGTGGTCGGTGGCGGTCACGCCGGCACCGAGGCCGCGCTGGCCGCGGCGCGTTCCGGCGCGCGCACCCTGCTGCTGACGCACAATCTCGACACCCTCGGGCAGATGTCCTGCAACCCCGCCATCGGCGGCATCGGCAAGGGCCACCTGGTGAAGGAGGTGGACGCCCTGGGCGGGCTCATGGGCCATGCCGCCGACCGTGCCGGCATCCAGTTCCGCCGCCTCAACGCCCGCAAGGGGCCGGCGGTGCGCGCCACCCGCGCCCAGGCCGACCGTAGCTTATATAAGCAGGCAGTACGCTCGGCGCTGGAGTCGCAGGCCAACCTGAGCCTGTTCCAGCAGGCGGTGGACGACCTGATGGTGGAGGGCGGCCGTGTCACCGGGGTGGTGACGCAGATGGGGCTGAAGTTCCGCGCTGCCGCGGTGGTGCTCACCGTCGGCACCTTTCTCGGCGGACGCATCCACATCGGCCTGCAGAGCCACGCCGGTGGCCGCGCCGGCGATCCGCCCGCCAATGCCCTGGCGCGGCGCCTGCGCGAGCTGCCGTTCCGCGTCGAACGGCTGAAGACCGGCACGCCGCCGCGCATCGATGCCAAGTCCATCGACTACGGCCAGCTCAGCGAGCAGCCGGGCGACGATCCCATCCCCAGCTTCTCCTTCATGGCCCGGCCCGGCGACCACCCGCGCCAGATCCATTGCCACATCACCCACACCAATGCGCAGACCCACGACATCATCCGCGCCGCCCTCGACCGCTCACCCATGTACCGCGGCGTGATCGAGGGCGTGGGGCCGCGCTACTGCCCGTCCATCGAAGACAAGATCGTGCGTTTCGCCGACAAGGATTCGCACCAGATCTTCGTCGAACCGGAGGGACTGGCGTCGAACGAGGTCTATCCCAACGGCATCTCCACCAGCCTGCCCTTCGACGTGCAGCTGGCCCTGGTGCGCTCCATGAAGGGCTTCGAGCAGGCCCATATCACGCGTCCCGGCTACGCCATCGAATACGACTTCTTCGACCCCCGCGACCTGCGCCCAAGCCTGGAGACAAAGCACCTCGGCGGGCTGTTTTTCGCCGGCCAGATCAACGGCACCACCGGCTACGAGGAGGCCGCCGCCCAGGGCCTGCTGGCCGGCATCAACGCCGCCCGTCAGTCGCGCGGGCAAGCGCCCTGGTCGCCGCGCCGCGACGAGGCCTACCTGGGCGTGCTGGTGGACGACCTCATCACCCGCGGCACCAGTGAGCCCTACCGCATGTTCACCTCGCGCGCCGAATACCGCCTGCTGCTGCGCGAGGACAATGCCGACCTGCGCCTGACGCCGGTGGGGCGTGAGCTGGGGCTGGTGGATGACGCCCGCTGGGCCGCCTTCGAGGGCAAGCGCGAGGCCATCGAGCGCGAGAGCCAGCGCCTGCGCGAGACCTTTTTTCACCCGGGCAGCCTGGCCGACAGCGAGGCCGAGCGGGTGCTGGGGCAGGCATTGAGCCGCGAGGCGCGCCTGTCCGAGCTGCTCAGCCGGCCCAACGTGGACTACACCGCGCTACTGAGCCTGCCCGGCGCGGGCGAGCCCGTGAGCGACCCGGTGGTGGCCGAGCAGGTGGAGATCCAGTGCAAGTACGCCGGCTACATCGAGCGCCAGCGCGAGGAGATCGAGCGCCAGCGTCGCCAGGAAGGGCTGCCCCTGCCGGAGGACTTGGACTATAGTCGGGTGCGCGGCCTGTCCACCGAGGTGGGCCAGAAGCTAGCCGCCCAGCGGCCGGCCACCATCGGCCAGGCCTCGCGCATCGCCGGGGTGACGCCGGCGGCGGTGTCGCTGCTGCTGGTGCACCTGAAGAAACGCGCCGCTGGCGCTGGCTGACGGAGGGGGGCGACCTTGTCGCACGTCGCCGGGGAGGACGGCAAGACCATGACACCGCAACGGGCCCTCGAACAGGGCCTGGAGACGCTGGGCATCGAATGCCCGCTTGAAGTCCAGGGGCGTCTGCTGGATTATGTGCGCCTGCTGGCGAAATGGAACCGCGTCTACAACCTGACCGCGGTGCGCGCGCCGCAGGAAATGGTGACGCGCCACCTGCTCGACAGCTTCGCCGTGTTGCCGCACCTGCGCGCCTTGCAGCCAAAGCGGGTGCTGGACGTGGGTACCGGCGGCGGCCTGCCGGGCATCCCCCTGGCGTTGCTGTCGCCGCAGACCGCTTTCGTGCTGCTCGACAGCAACAGCAAGAAGACCCGCTTCGTGCAGCAGGCGGTGGTGGAGCTGGGGCTGGGCAACGTCGAGGTGGTGCACGCCCGGGCCGAGCAATACCATCCCGATACGCCCTTCGATGTGGTCGTCTCGCGGGCCTTTTCCTCGCTGCGCGAGATGGTGGAGAGGGCCGGCGCCTACTGTGGCGACAGGGGCGTGTTGCTGGCCATGAAGGGCGTCTGGCCGGCGGAGGAGCTGGCGGATCTGCCAGCGGCCTTCACCCTGCGCGAATCACACCGGCTGGTGGTGCCGGGGCTGGATGAGGAGCGGCATCTCTTGTGCCTTGCCCCCACCGGCGGCGCGGCGAATAATGGCACGGCGGCATCATCGGGCTGACAACAGGCGGAAGACAATGGGCAAGATCATCGCGGTAACCAATCAGAAGGGTGGCGTCGGCAAGACCACCACCAGCGTCAATCTGGCGGCCTCGCTGGTGGCCACGCACCGCAAGGTGCTGCTCATCGACATGGACCCGCAGGGCAACGCCACCATGGGCAGTGGCGTCGACAAGCACGCGCTGGAGCGCTCCAGCTACGACGTGCTGACCGGCGCCACGGACATTCGTGACGCCATCGTCAAGGCGGAACAGGCGGGCTACGATCTGCTGCCGGCGAATGCCGATCTCACCGCCGCCGAGGTGGAACTGTTGCAGATGCCGCAGCGTGAACGGCGGCTGCGCGAGGCCCTCAACAGCATCAACGGCCGCTACGATTTCATCCTCATCGACTGTCCGCCCTCGCTGAACATGCTCACCCTCAATGCGCTGGTGGCGGCGCAGTCGGTGATCATTCCCATGCAGTGCGAGTATTACGCCCTGGAAGGATTGACCGCGCTGGTCAGCACCATTGAGGACGTGCGCGACAACCTCAATCCCTTTCTCAAGATCGAAGGGCTGTTGCGCACCATGTATGATCCGCGCAACCGGCTCGCCGGCGACGTCACCGCGCAGCTCAGCAAGCACTTCGGCGACAAGCTGTACCGCACCGTGATTCCGCGCAACATCCGCCTCGCCGAAGCGCCCAGCCACGGCCAGCCGGCGCTGGTGTACGACAAGTCCTCGCGCGGCGCCAAGGCCTACCTGGCGCTGGCCGGCGAGATGCTGCGGCGTGAAGAAATGGCCACGGCCAGCGCCTGACAATACTCAACATTCGGAAAAGACACATGGCAGCAAAGAAAAAACGCGGCCTGGGCCGGGGCCTGGACGCCCTGCTCGGCGGCACGGGCGCGGCGGCGGCAGAATCATCCACCGCGGATACGGAATTGCGCGACCTGGCCGTCGACCTGCTGCAGCCGGGCAAGTACCAGCCGCGCACCGACATGCACCCGGAAAGCCTTGAAGAACTGGCCAACTCCATTCGCGTCCAGGGCGTGGTGCAGCCCATCGTGGTGCGCGAGCTGGCCGAGAGTGGTCGCTACGAGATCATCGCCGGTGAACGCCGCTGGCGCGCGGCGCAGATCGCCGGCCTGCACGAGATCCCCTCACTGATTCGCGTGGTGCCCGACGAGGCCGCCATCGCCATGGCGCTGATCGAGAACATCCAGCGCGAAAACCTCAATCCGGTGGAAGAGGCCAATGCCCTGGCGCGGCTCATCGAGGAGTTCGAGATGACCCACCAGCAGGCCGCCGAGGCCGTGGGCCGCTCGCGCGCCGCGGTGAGCAATCTGCTGCGCCTGCTGACCCTCAACGATGACGTGCGGCGCATGCTGGAACACGGTGATCTGGAGATGGGCCATGCGCGGGCACTGCTGGCGCTGGAAGGCGAGCAGCAGAGCCGGGCGGCACGCGAGGTGTCCGCCAAGGGCTATTCCGTGCGCGAGACGGAACAGCTGGTGCGCCGCCTCGGCGCCAGTGCGGCAGAGAAGCCGGCAGCGGACAAGGCGCTGGATCCCGACATCAAGCGTCTGCAGGACGAGCTGGGTGAAAAACTCGCCGCCAAGGTGGTTTTTCAGCACGCCGCCAAGGGCAATGGCAGGCTGGTGATCCATTACAACAGCCTCGACGAACTGGATGGAATCCTGCAGCGCATTCAGTAATCGTTCAGGGTTCTTTCGGGTCGTTGATCACAATGTTTATGCCGGTTGTTTTTTGTTCAAATTTATCGCAAACCGCCTTGCTGTGGCCGCATGGGCTGGCTATAATGCCCGGCCTAAATTTGGGATACGCTTGAAATGAGCGAGTCCAAGAAGCCCGGGTTATTACTCATCGGAGTCGGCCAGATTCTGACCTCGATGATTGTGTCCGGGTTTTTATTGGGTTACTTGCTGGATCTCTATTTCGGGACCCAGCCGATTTTCATACTGATCCTCGGTGGCCTCGGCTTCATCGGCGGGTTTCTGAAAGTCTACCGATTACTGACTGACCCGGAGCTGCAATGAGCAAATTGGGCGCCGATCTGGCTGCCAAGGCCCGCCGGGTAGTCATCGTGCAGTTGACGGTAACAGGTGTTGTTGCCCTGCTGTTTCTGATTCAAGGTGCATGGGATGCACTTTCCGCCGCCTACGGTGGACTGGCGAGTGTGTTTCTCGCCCTGCTCTCGATCCGGGGTTTCAAGCGCGCCAACGAGCATGCGCTGAACGACCCGAAGAGAAGCATGCTGATTCTGTACATCGGTGCCGTGCAAAGATTCGTGGCGGTGTTGGTGCTGCTGGCGATAGGTCTGGGGGTCTTCAAACTCGAACCCCTGGCCGTTTTTATCGGTTTTGCGCTGGCGCAGGCAAGTTATTTGATGGGCGTTCGTGATGGTTCTGCAAAAGCAAAGGCCGCGCAACGCCCGGATTGAAAACCTTGAGTAGAGGATAGAATCTTGAGTCAAGCAGCAGAAGGTTCATCGGGCAGCGCCACTGTCGAATATATTCAGCACCACCTCACAAATCTGAGTGTTGGTGAGGGATTCATGACCTGGCACCTGGATACCATATTTTTTTCCATCGCTCTTGGGGTGCTGATGCTCGTGGTGGGTGGCCGGGTGGCCAGGAACGCCACCGACGGCGTCCCCGGTGGCTTTCAGAACTTCGTCGAATCGATTCTCGAGTTCGTCCAGACCCAGGTGAAGGACTCCTTCCCCGGTCACAATCCTCTTATCGCCCCGCTGGCCCTTACCATCTTCGTGTGGGTGTGGTTGATGAACTTCATGGATCTGATTCCCATTGACCTGTTGCCGCTTATCGGCAGCTGGCTGGGGCTTCCCTACCTGAAGGTGGTGCCAACCACGGATATCAACACACCGTTGGCCATGGCCCTGGTGGTGTTTGGTCTGACCTTGTTCTACAACATCAAGGTCAAGGGTCTGGGCGGCTATCTGAAGATGTTCCTGTTTCATCCCTTCGGCAAGTTCGCCATGCCGGCCAATATCGTCATGACCACCATTGAGGAAATCGCCAAGCCTCTCAGTCTTGGCCTGCGACTGTTCGGCAACATGTTTGCCGGCGAGCTGGTATTCCTGCTCATCGCCCTGCTCGGTGGTGCCGCGGCCCTGGGCGCGGGGCTGCTGATCTGGTTCCCCCTGCAGGTGGTGCTGGATCTGGCCTGGCTGCTGTTCCATATCCTGGTCATTACCCTGCAGGCCTTCATCTTCATGGTGCTGACCATTGTGTATCTGGGTATGGCGCATACCACGGAACACTAAGATCGGGTTTGTAGCGTTTTTATTCATTCATTTTTTATCTTTAAATAAAAGTAAGGAGAGTAACCATGACAGCTGATATGCTTGCGACCATTTACGCCTATACGGCAGTAGGTGTGGGCGTCATTCTCGCGGCCGCCGGTCTGGGTTCCGCCATTGGTTGGGGCCTGATCTGCGCCAAGACTCTGGAAGGCATCGCGCGTCAGCCCGAAATGCGTCCGGCCCTGATGACCAACATGTTCATCTTCGCCGGCCTGATGGAGTCTTTCCCCTTCATCATCCTGGCATTCGCCATGTGGTTCTTGTTCGCTAACCCGTTCGTCGGTGCCCTGCAAGCCGCCATTGGCGCGCTTTAATTCAAGCCGCTAACTTGGCTGATCTGCCGCTCTCCGTCGAGAGTCGGCGGGACAAGTCGGGAGGAACGATAAAGTGAACATTACAGTAACCCTTATCGCACAGATGTTGGCCTTTGGCCTGTTGATCTGGTTTGTCAACAAGGTCATGTGGGGTCCTCTGTCCGGGATCATGGAGGCGCGCCAGAAGCGCATCGCCGATGGTCTCGCCGCCGCGGAAAAAGGCAAGCACGAGCAAGAGCTGGCCGAAAAACGCGCGACAGAGCTGCTCAAGGAGGCAAAGGAGCAGGCACAGGAAATCGTTGCCCAGGGTCAGAAGCGTGCTTCCGAGATCGTGGAAGAGGCCAAAGACACGGCGCGCGCCGAAGGTGAGCGCATCATTGCGGCGGCCAATGCCGAGCTCGAGCGTGAAGTGAATCAGGCCAAGGAAGCCCTGCGCGCCCAGGTCGCGGCGATTGCCGTTGCCGGTGCGGAGAAGATCCTGAAGCGTGAAATCGACGCCAAGGCACACGAAGATCTGTTGAACGATCTGGCTGCCCAGATCTGAGGCGTACATCATGGCTGAAATATCCACAATCGCCCGTCCCTATGCCGAAGCGGTCTTCGAGATCGCCCAGGCCGACGGCAAGCTGAAACAATGGTCTGAGATGTTGCAGACCATCGCGCTGATCACCGCGGATCCCGACATGCAGGCCCTGATCGGAAATACCAGCGTCGACAAGGCCAGGCTGGCCGAGCTGATCCTGGACATTGCCGGCGAGGTGATGGATGAGAAGGGTCGCAACCTGGTCAGGCTGTTGGCGGAAAATCGTCGTCTGGGCGCGGTGGAAGAGATCGCGGCGCAGTTCGAGACGCTGAAGGCCGAGGCTGAACAGACTATCGAGGCGGAGATCGTCGCCGCGAAGAAGGTCAGCCCGAAGCTGCAGAAGAAGATCGCCGACAGTCTCAAGGCCCGCCTGGGTCGTGATGTCAGCCTGAAATGCACCGTTGACGAAAGCCTCATGGGTGGCGCGGTCATCAAGGCCGGCGACATGGTGATCGATGGTTCGGTCAGCGCCCAGTTAGAGAAGCTTTCCGTAGAGTTGGCCGGCTAAGCGCTGCCACGAAGAGGAATACGAAAAATGCAATTGAATCCGTCTGAAATCAGTGAGCTGATTAAAAAGCGCATCGAGAGTTTCGACGTCTCCACCGAAGCGCGCAACGAAGGTACCGTGGTGAGTGTCACCGACGGCATCGTGCGCATCCACGGCCTGTCCGACGTCATGTTGGGCGAGATGATCGAGTTCCCGGGCAACACCTTCGGCATGGCGCTGAACCTGGAGCAGGACTCCGTGGGCGCCGTGGTGCTGGGTACCTACGAGCACATCACCGAAGGCGACAAGGTGCAGTGCACCGGCCGCATCCTCGAAGTTCCCGTCGGCGAGGCCCTGCTGGGTCGCGTGGTGAATTCGCTGGGTGTCGCCATCGATGGCAAGGGGCCCATCGAGGCCGATGAGCAGTCGCCCATCGAAAAGGTGGCGCCGGGCGTCATCGAGCGCAAGTCGGTGGACCAGCCGGTGCAGACCGGCCTCAAGGCCATCGACGCCATGGTGCCCGTCGGCCGCGGCCAGCGTGAGCTGATCATCGGCGATCGCCAGACCGGCAAGACCGCCGTCGCCATCGACGCCATCATCAACCAGAAGGGCACCGGCGTTAAGTGCATCTACGTCGCCGTCGGCCAGAAGGCCTCCAGCGTCGCCTCCGTGGTGCGCAAGCTGGAAGAGCACGGCGCTCTGGAGCACACCATCGTGGTGGCCGCCAATGCCGCCGATCCGGCCGCCATGCAGTACATCGCCCCCTATGCCGGCTGCACCATGGGTGAATACTTCCGCGACCGCGGCGAAGACGCCCTGATCATCTATGACGACCTGACCAAGCAGGCCTGGGCCTATCGCCAGGTCTCCCTGCTGCTGCGCCGCCCGCCGGGCCGCGAAGCCTATCCGGGTGACGTGTTCTATCTGCATTCGCGCCTGCTGGAGCGTGCATCGCGCATCAATGCCGACGAGGTCGAACGCCTGACCAACGGCAAGGTGAAGGGCAAGACCGGTTCACTGACCGCCCTGCCCATCATCGAGACCCAGGCGGGTGACGTGTCGGCCTTCGTGCCCACCAACGTCATCTCCATCACCGACGGTCAGATCTTCCTCGAGGCCGATCTGTTCAACGCCGGTATCCGTCCCGCCATTAACGCCGGTCTGTCCGTTTCCCGCGTCGGTGGTGCCGCGCAGACCAAGATCATCAAGAAGCTCGGTGGCGGCGTGCGACTCGACCTGGCCCAGTATCGTGAGCTGGCGGCCTTCGCCCAGTTCGCTTCCGACCTGGACGAATCCACCCGCAAGCAGATCGAACGCGGCCAGCGCGTTACCGAGCTGATGAAGCAAAAGCAGTATGCGCCGCTGTCCACCGCGGAGATGGCCTTCTCGCTGTTTGCCGCCAACGAAGGCTTCATCGACGACGTGGACGTCAACAAGGTGGTGGATTTCGAGGCTGCCCTGCATGCCTACCTGCGCAGCAACAACGCCGACCTGCTGGACCGCATCAACAAGAGTGGAGATTTCAACGATGAGATCGCCGCCGAGATGAAGGCGGCCATCGAGCAGTTCAAGGCTTCGAGTACTTACTAAGCCTTGTTCTAACGTCGGTCAAAACGTAGGAGGCCAGCAATGGCGGTCGGTAAAGAAATACGCACCAAGGTCAAGAGCGTACAGAATACGCAGAAGATCACCCGTGCCATGGAAATGGTGGCGGCGAGCAAGATGCGCAAGGCGCAGGAGAGGATGGCGGCATCCCGTCCCTACGCCAGAAAGATCCGCAACGTGATCAAGCATCTTGCCCACGCCCACCCGGAGTACAAGCATACGTACCTGCAGGATCGAGAGGTCAAGCGCGTCGGTTACATCGTCGTTTCCAGTGATCGCGGCTTGTGCGGTGGCCTCAATGCCAACCTGTTCCGCGCCTGTATCGGTTCCTTGAAGGAGTGGGACGCGAAGGGCGTGGGGATCGATCTGTGCGCCATTGGTGGCAAGGCGTCGGGATTTTTCAAGCGCGTCGGCGGCAACGTGGTGGCCGAGGCCAGCCACCTCGGCGATGCGCCGGCCATCAATGACCTGATCGGTACGGTCAAGGTGATGCTGGATGCCTTCGACAACGGCGAGATCGATCGTCTGTACGTGGTCTACAACGAATTCGTCAGCACCATGGCCCAGGATCCGCAAATCGAGCAGCTGTTGCCGATCCAGGCGGAGACCGAAGACGATTACGCTCACCAGTGGGACTACCTCTACGAGCCCGAGGCCAAGGAGGTGCTGACCGATCTCCTCACGCGCTTCGTGGAGTCCCTGGTCTACCAGGCGGTGGTGGAAAACATCGCCTGTGAGCAGTCGGCGCGGATGGTGGCGATGAAGGCCGCCTCCGACAATGCCAGCGACCTCATCGACGAATTGAACCTGGCCTACAACAAGGCCCGCCAGGCCGCGATCACCCAGGAAATTTCCGAGATCGTCAGTGGCGCAGCAGCCGTCTAAGGGCTCTTGCTGCCGGTATCCGCAGGGCGAACAGCTTTTTTGATATTTGAAGGGGACTGAAACATGAGTTCAGGAAAAATTGTACAAATCATCGGCGCGGTGGTCGACGTGGAGTTCCCGCGTGACGCGATGCCGAAGGTCTATGAAGCGCTCAAGCTGAGCGATGTCGATCTGACGCTGGAAGTTCAGCAGCAGCTGGGCGACGGCGTGGTTCGCGCCATTGCCATGGGCTCGACGGACGGCCTCAAGCGCGGCATGGGCGTGGAGTCGACCGGTTCCGCCATTCAGGTGCCGGTGGGCCAGGGTACCTTGGGGCGCATCATGGACGTGCTCGGCCGCCCGGTGGACAACGCCGGTCCGGTGAAAGCCGACAAGACCATGCCCATCCACCGCAAGCCGCCGGCCTTCGACGAACAGTCCGCCAGCATCGAGATCCTCGAGACCGGCATCAAGGTCATCGACCTGATCATGCCCATCGCCAAGGGCGGCAAGATCGGCCTGTTCGGCGGCGCCGGCGTCGGCAAGACCGTGACCCTGATGGAGCTGATCCGCAACATCGCCGTCGAGCACAGCGGTTTCTCCGTGTTCGCCGGTGTCGGTGAGCGTACCCGCGAAGGCAACGACTTCTACTACGAAATGGAAGAAGGTGGCGTGCTGGACAAGGTGGCCCTGGTGTACGGCCAGATGAACGAGCCGCCCGGCAACCGTCTGCGTGTGGCCCTGACCGGCCTGACCATGGCCGAGCACTTCCGCGACGAAGGCCGCGACGTGCTGATGTTCGTCGACAACATCTACCGTTACACCCTGGCCGGTACCGAGGTGTCCGCGCTGCTCGGCCGCATGCCCTCCGCGGTGGGTTACCAGCCGACACTGGCCGAGGAAATGGGCGCCCTGCAGGAGCGCATCACCTCCACCAAGACCGGCTCCATCACCTCCTTCCAGGCCGTGTACGTGCCCGCGGACGACTTGACCGATCCGTCGCCCGCCACCACCTTCGCCCACCTGGACGCCACCCTGGTGTTGTCGCGTCAGATCGCCGAGCTGGGTATCTACCCCGCCGTGGATCCGCTGGATTCCACCTCGCGTCAGCTGGATCCCCTGGTCATCGGTGAAGAGCACTACAACATCGCCCGCGCCGTACAGGGCACCCTGCAGCGCTACAAGGAGCTGAAGGACATCATCGCCATCCTGGGCATGGATGAACTGTCGGAAGAAGACAAGCTGTCCGTGACCCGCGCGCGTAAACTGCAGCGCTTCCTGTCACAGCCCTTCTTCGTGGCCGAAGTGTTTACCGGCGCCCCCGGCAAATACGTCACCCTGAAAGAGACCATCGCCGGCTTCAAGAGCATCGTCGAAGGCGAGCATGACAATCTGCCCGAGCAGGCCTTCTACATGGTCGGCACCATCGATGAAGCCATCGAAAAGGCGAAGACCCTGTCCTGAGCCTTGGCTGAAGGGGAAAAATTATGGCTATGACCATGCATGTTGATGTCGTGAGCGCCGAGGAAGAGATTTTCTCCGGCCCCGCGAAGATGCTGTTTGCACCGGGCGTGATGGGTGATCTGGGTATCCTGCCCCGCCACGCTCCGTTGCTGACGCGCATCAAGCCGGGTGAGGTGCGCATCGTGACGCCCGACGACGAAGAGCAGTTCTACTATGTGTCCGGCGGTATGCTGGAAATCCAGCCCGAGGCCGTCACGGTGCTGGCCGATACCGCCTTGCGCGCCAAGGACATCGATGAAGCCGCCGCGCTGGAGGCCAAGGAACGCGCCGAGAAGGCGCTGGCCGACCGCAGTGGTGAAATCGATTACGCGACAACCGAGGCGGAGCTGGCGGAGGCGCTTGCCCAGCTGCAGGCCATCCAGCGTCTGAAGAAGAAACTGGGCCGTTGAGGCATCGCATTTCGCAAGCGTAGAAAGAGGGCGGTTTTCAACCGCCCTTTTTTTTGTTTTATGATTGCAGCCTGAACCCATGTTTCAGGTAAGAAAAAAGGGGCATGAGCGCATGTTTGTACACCTGCAAGGCAACCATTCAGGTCGTACAAACGTTGTTATTCTCAGAATTTCTTAAGACAGCATCGTCATACTGCGCGATTTCCCCTTTCACGTTCCGTCTGATTAGGTCACACATGAGTACTCCATTGACCGTCGTTGTCCTGGCCGCGGGTCAGGGCACACGGATGAAATCCGATCTTCCCAAGGTGCTGCATACCCTTGCTGGCCAACCCATGCTGGCGCGTGTCGTCGACAGCGCACGATCGCTGAATCCGCAGGCCATACACGTGGTGTATGGTCACGGTGGCGAACGGGTCAGGGAGCAATTGTCGGCCTTGCCCGTCAACTGGATTCTGCAATCGCGCCAGCTCGGCACCGGCCATGCCGTTGACCAGGCGATGGCGCAGATTGCGGATTCACAGACCGTGCTGGTGCTTTATGGCGACGTGCCCCTGATCAGCCCGCAAACGCTGTCGCGGCTGGTGGCGGCAGCGGAGAATCGCAGCCTGGGCCTGCTCACGGCCGAGCTGCCCGATCCGACCGGCTATGGGCGCATCGTGCGTGATGCCGCGGGTAGTGTGCAGTCCATCGTCGAGCAGAAGGACGCCACTGCCGAGCAGCTGGCGATCGCCGAGATCAATACCGGTATGCTGGCAGTGAATGCGGCCCTGCTGCGCGGCTGGTTGAAGCGCATCGACAACAGCAATGCGCAGGGCGAATACTACCTGACCGACATCGTCGCCCTGGCCGCTGGCAGTGATGTGCCCATCAATGCCATTTCCACCGCGGATCTGGCGGAGATCGAGGGCGTCAACAACCGCCTGCAACTGGCCGAACTGGAGCGCGTATTGCAGCGTCGTCAGGCAGACCACTTGATGTTGGAGGGCGTGACCCTGCGCGACCCGGCGCGCTTCGATCTGCGTGGCAGCCTCGATTTCGGGCGTGATGTGGAGATCGACATCAATGTGCTCATCGAGGGCGAGGTGACAATCGGCGACCGCTGCTACATCGGCCCCAACTGCATTCTCAAGGACGTGGTGCTGGGCAGCGACGTGCGCATCGAGGCCAACAGCGTGTTGCAAGCATCGAGTATCGGCAATCACTGCCTGATCGGTCCGTTTGCGCGTCTGCGACCGGACTGCCGGTTGGCGGATGGCGTCAAGGTGGGCAATTTTGTCGAAGTAAAGAAATCGACGGTCGACAAGGGCAGCAAGATCAACCACCTCAGCTATGTCGGTGATACCCGCATGGGCGCCAATGTCAATGTCGGCGCGGGCGCCATCACCTGCAACTATGACGGCGCCAACAAGCATCTAACGATAATTGGTGATGATGTATTCATCGGTTCGGACAGTCAGCTGGTAGCGCCCGTGACCATCGGCGACGGCGCCACCATCGGCGCCGGTTCGACCATCACCCGTGATGTGCCTGCCGGTGAGCTGACCCTCAGCCGCAGCGAGCAGAAGACCCGCAAGGGATGGAAGCGTCCCGTGAAGTGTAAACCCTGAACTCACGGATTCAGGTAAACGTTAATCACTGAAAAATGGAATTATAGTCATGTGTGGAATCGTAGGCGCTGTCGCCGATCGTGATGTTGTCCCCATCCTGCTCGAAGGCCTGAAAAGACTGGAGTATCGAGGTTATGATTCGGCGGGTGTCGCCGTGCTCAGCGAAGACAACAGCCTGCAACGGGTGCGCGCCAAGGGCAAGGTTGCCGGCCTGGAGGAAAAGATCGCCGGCAATCTGCACGGCCGTATCGGCATAGCCCATACGCGCTGGGCGACGCATGGCATGCCCAGCCAGGAGAATGCCCATCCTCACATCTGCGAGAATGTCGTGGCCGTGGTTCACAATGGCATCATCGAAAATCACGAGGAACTGCGTGGAAGGCAGACGGCCGCGGGCTACCGCTTTACCTCGCAGACCGATACCGAGGTCATCGCTCATCAGATACACGACTACCTGGTCAACAAGGGCGAGGATCTGCTGGCCGCGGTAAAGCGTGCGGTGGTCGATTTTGACGGTGCCTATGCCCTGGGCGTAACCAGCAATGTGGAGCCTGACCATCTGGTGGCCGCACGCCTTGGCAGCCCGCTGGTGATCGGGGTCGGCATCGGTGAATATTTCATTGCCTCGGACGTGGCGGCGCTACTTCCCGTTACACAGCGCTTCATCTTTCTCGAAGATGGTGACATTGCCGATATCCGCCGCGACTCGCTGACCATCTTCGATGCCGAGGGAAATCAGGTCGAGCGGCCGGTCCGCGAAAGCGAGCTGCGCGCCGATTCCGTCGAGCGTGGTGAATATCGTCACTACATGTTGAAGGAAATCTTCGAACAGCCACGCGCCATTGCCGACACCCTCGAGGGACGTATCGCCAATGGACGGATTCTCGAACAGGCCTTTGGCGCCGGCGCGCAGCAGATTTTCGATGACGTGCAGGGCGTGCACATCATCGCCTGCGGCACCAGTTACCATGCGGGCCTCATCGGCAGATACTGGCTGGAGTCCATGGTCGGCATCCCCTGCAGTGTCGAGGTGGCCAGCGAGTTCCGCTATCGCAGGCCGGTGGTGCGCAAGAACTCGTTGATCGTCACACTGTCACAATCGGGCGAGACCGCCGACACCCTGGCCGGCCTGCAAGAGGCCAAGCGCCTCGGCTTCGGTCATTCCCTGTCCATCTGCAACGTGCCGGAAAGCTCGCTGGTGCGTGAATCGGATCTGGTGTTGCTGACGCGCGCCGGTCCCGAGATCGGTGTTGCCTCCACCAAGGCCTTTACCACCCAGCTGGTGGCGCTGATGATGCTGGTGATCGTGCTCGGTCGGCGCAATGGGCTCGGTGAGGAGGATGAGAGGCGATTGGTCAGTGAGCTGGAAAGGCTGCCCGGCAAGGTTGAACATGTGTTGAGGCTGGACGATGCCATCCAGGCGATATCCGAACAGTTTGCCGATATTCACAATGCCCTGTTCCTGGGCCGCGGCGCCCAGTACCCGGTGGCCATGGAGGGTGCGCTGAAGCTCAAGGAGATCTCCTATATCCACGCCGAGGCCTATCCGGCGGGTGAATTGAAGCACGGTCCGCTGGCGCTGGTGGACGCCGACATGCCGGTGATTGCCGTGGCGCCTAACAATGAGTTGCTGGAAAAGCTCAAGTCTAACCTTCAAGAAGTGCGCGCCCGCGGTGGCAAGCTGATCGTGTTCGCCGGCGAGGATTCCGAAATGCAGGCGGCGGAGGGCGTGCAGGTGCTCGAGGTCGCCCCGGTGGACGATGCCATCTCGCCAATCATCTATACCATTCCCCTGCAGCTGCTTTCCTATCATGTCGCGGTACTCAAGGGCACGGACGTCGATCAGCCGAGAAATCTGGCAAAGTCGGTAACGGTCGAATAGCGTGGACGGCGGTGATTGAGCAGCAAATCATCGTCGCGGGGCGGCCGTTATGCTATCGCGTCAATTTCAACCGGCGCCGCAAGACGCGTTCCCTGATCAGGATTCTTCCCGATGGCGGTGTGTTGGTCGACGTGCCGCTGTCGACAAACCTGTTGCAGATCCAAGCTTGGGTCGCCGAGCAGGCCGAATGGCTGATACGGCGTCGGGATGAGATCGAGGCCACTGCGGGCTTCGTTCGTCCACTGACCTATGCCGACGGAGAAGCGCATCTTTTTCTTGGCGAGGAGTACCGCCTGATGACGCTCACCCGGCCGGCCGCACGGCCGCAGGGTATCGCGGACCAGCGCCTCTACATACACAGTGCCGACAGGGATCCCGACAGCATCAAGCGCCGTCTCTGGTGCTGGTACCGTGGGCAGGCACGGGCGCTGTTCCGGCAACGCCTGGTGACGCTGTGCGACGCCGTGCCCTGGGTGGATCGGGTGCCCGAACTGAGGCTGCGCAAGATGCGACGCCGCTGGGGAAGCTGTGACGCGCGCGGGCTGGTGACCCTCAACACCCACCTCGTCAAGGCGCCGCTGGCGTGCATCGACTATGTCATCCTGCACGAGCTTTGCCACCTGCGAGAACTCAATCACAGCCCCCGCTTCTATCGGCTGATGGATGCTGTGCTGCCGCACTGGCGCGGCGTCAGGCAACGGCTCGACGAGAGGGCGGACTTCATCAGCAACGAATGAGTGGCACTGGCCGCCGCGCCACGGCCTAAAGGTCTTGCCCGCCGCAACCGACAATTAGCCATGAACTTGTGTGATGGTGCGGCGTCATGTCCAGACTGAGTATCGATACGATCAGCGTATTGCTGGTCGAACCCTCCACTGCGCAGAGCAGGTTCATCGAGAACCATCTGCGGGGCCTGGGCGTGACGATCCTGTTTCGCGTCAAGACGGCCACCGAGGCCCTGCGGGAGATGCGCGCGGCGACGCCGGACCTGGTGATCAGCGCCATGCACCTGGCCGACATGACCGGCGCCGAGCTGGTGCAGGCCATGCGCGCGGAGGAACCCCTCGCCGAGGTGCCCTTCATGCTCATCTCCAGCGAGACCCACTATCGCTACCTGGAGCCCATCCGCCAGGCCGGCGTCATCGCCCTGCTGCCCAAGCCCTTTACGCCGCAGCAATTGCAGGCGGCCCTGCAGTCCACGCTGAATTATCTCGATCCGGGCGAACTGACGGCGCGTGATTTTGCCAGCGAAGAGCTGAAGGTGCTGGTGGTGGATGACTCCAGCACCGCGCGCCGCCACATCTCGCGCGTGCTGCGCAACATGGGTATCGAGGACATCACCACCGCCGGCAATGGCGTCGAGGCGCTGGCGATCATCGCCGAGAATTTTTTCGACCTGGTGGTCACCGACTACAACATGCCGCAAATGAACGGCAAGGAGCTGGTGGAGCAGATTCGCGAATCCAGCGCCCAGGCCAGCATCCCGGTGCTGATGGTCTCCAGTGAGTCCGACGAGAGCCGCATTGCCGCCGTTCAGCAGGCCGGCGTATCGGCCATCTGTGACAAACCCTTCGAGTCCGGCACGGTAAAACAACTCATCGAGGGGATGCTGAACTGATGGCGGAAATCGGCCTGGAAAACCTGCATGTGATTCTGGTGGAGCCCTCCGTGGCGCAGCACCGCATCATCGAAAATTATCTGCAGACGCTGGGCGTCAAGCATGTGCAGTGGGTCCGCAAGGGCGGGGATGCACTGGCCGGCCTGACCCCCCATGCACCGGATCTGATCATCAGCGCCATGCATTTGCCGGACATGACCGGCAGTGAACTGCTGGAAACCATCCGCCGTGGCGAGACCCAGCCCGACGTGCCCTTCATGCTCATCTCCAGCGAGACCCACTATCGCTACCTGGAGCCCATCCGCCAGGCCGGCGCCATTGCCCTGCTGCCCAAACCCTTCGAGCTGGAGCAGTTGCGTACCGCGCTGTACGCCACGCTGGACTATTTCGATCCCGGTACGCTGGAGACGGAGAGCGTGCTGCTGGAGGACCTGAACGTGCTGTTGGTGGACGACAGCGGCCTGTCGCGCCGCCACATCGGGCGTATCCTGCAGTCCATGGGCATCGAGAAACTCACCGAGGCGGAAAACGGTCGCGAGGCCTTTTCCCTGGTGGAGCAGAATTACTACGACCTCATCATCACCGACCTCAACATGCCGGAGATGGACGGCAAGGAATTCGTCGAGCACGTGCGCCAGGAGAGCGAGCAGGCCAGCGTGCCGATCCTGATGATCTCCAGCGAACAGGACGCCAGCCGTCTCGCCGGCGTGCAGCAGGCCGGGGTCTCCGCCATGTGCGACAAGCCCTTCGACGCGGCGTCCATCAAGCGGCTGATCGAGAACATCATCGAATAGGCTTTTTGCCCCAGAGGCGCTGAGGACGCAGGGAAAACAATTCTTGATTCCTGCAGAGGTGCCAACAAACCAGAAGCATGTTTTTCCTTGCGTCTCCGCGCCTTTGTGGCAAGGATCAGTCAGACTTGCCGCGCCGCTCCAGCACCACGAAGCTGCAGGGGTGGGGGTTTTTCTCGTCGGCGTCATGCTCCGTGCGCTCGACTTCCCGCCACTGCCCCCTGTCGAAGTCGGGAAAGTGGGCGTCGCCTTCCGCCTCGGTGTGCACCAGGGTCATGTAGAGGCGATCGGCCAGCGGCAGGGCCTGCGCATACAGCGATGCGCCGCCGATCACCATCACCTCATCGTCTTCCGCCGTGGCCGCCAGCGCCGCCTCCAGTGAAGAAAATACCTCGGCGCCCTCGGCCGCATAGTCCGGGTTGCGGCTGACGATCAGGTTGCGCCGCCCCGGCAGGGGGCGGGCGCCGAAGGACTCGAAGGTCAGCCGGCCCATGACGATGGGCTTGCCCAGGGTGTTGCGGCGGAACCACTGCATGTCCGCCGGCAGCTTCCACGGCAGGCGGTTGTCGATGCCGATGATACGGTTGTCGGCCATGGCCCAGATCAGGGATACGGTCATACGGCGACGGGGGCCTTGATGTGGGGGTGGGATTCATAGCCCGTCAGCTCGAAGTCCTCGAAGCGGAATTTGAACAGGTCATCGATGGCGGGGTTCAGGGTCATGGTCGGCAGCGGCAGCGGCTGGCGAGACAGTTGCAGTTCGGCCTGTTCGAGGTGGTTGCTGTACAGGTGCGCATCGCCCAGGGTGTGGATGAACTCGCCCGGCTTCAGACCCGTGACCTGCGCCACCATCATCAGCAGCAGGGCATAGGAGGCGATGTTGAAGGGCACGCCGAGGAAGATGTCGGCGCTGCGCTGATAGAGCTGGCAGGAGAGCCGGCCATCGGCGACATAGAACTGGAAGAAGGCATGGCAGGGCGGCAGGGCCATGTTGTCGATCTCGCCCACGTTCCAGGCCGAGACGATGAGGCGGCGCGAGTCCGGGGTGTTCCTGATCTGCTCCACCACCTGACTGATCTGGTCGATGTGTCGGCCGCCGGCGGCGGGCCAGGAGCGCCACTGGGCGCCGTAAACGGGGCCGAGATTGCCGTTTTCGTCGGCCCACTCGTCCCAGATCTTCACGCCGTTCTCCTGCAGGTAGCGGATGTTGGTGTCGCCGGACAGGAACCACAGCAGTTCATGGATGATGGAGCGCAGGTGCAGCTTCTTGGTGGTGACCAGGGGGAAGCCCTCGGCCAGGTCGAAGCGCATCTGGTAGCCGAACACGCTGCGCGTGCCGGTGCCGGTGCGGTCGGTCTTTTCCACGCCGTGCTCGAAGACGTGGCGCATCAGGTCGAGATATTGGCGCATTTACTTGCCCTTCCTCCTGTGTCGCTTTTTGCCGCTGGCCCTTGTCGCAGTCTTCGGCGCGCTGGCCGGCGGGGCCTGTTCGGGCTGGTGACGGTAGGCGAGCCACAACAGCACCATGCCCAGCACGATCAGCGGCGCCGACAGCAGCTGTCCCTGGGTCAGCCAGCCGAAGGCGATGAAGCCCAGGTGTTCGTCGGGCTGGCGCACGAATTCCACCGCGAAGCGGAACACCCCGTAGCCCAGCGCGAACACCCCGGACACCGCCATGCGCGGCCGCGGCTTGCTGGAATACACCCACAGGATGATGAACAGCACGATGCCCTCGAGGAACATCTCGTAGAGCTGCGACGGGTGCCGTGGCAGCGGCCCGGCGCCGGGAAACACCATGCCCCAGGGCAGGGTGGTCGGCTGTCCCCACAGCTCGCCGTTGATGAAATTGCCCAGCCGTCCGGTGGCCAGGCCGATGGGCACCAGCGGGGCGATGAAGTCGGTGAGTTCGAAGAAGCTGTGCCGGTACTTGCGGCCGAACAGCCACATGGCCACCAGCACCCCCAGCAGCCCGCCGTGGAAGGACATGCCGCCCTCCCAGATACGGAAGATGGAGACGGGGTCACTGAGGAAATGCGAGAAATTGTAGAACAGGGTGTAGCCGATGCGCCCGCCCAGCACCACGCCCAGGGCGCCGTAGAAGATCAGGTCGGAGATCTGCTCGTCGGTCCAGCCCGAACCCGGCCGGCGTGCGCGCAGGCGACCCAGCCACCAGGCGGCGCCGAAGGCGATCAGGTACATGATGCCGTACCAGTGGATTTTCAGCGGGCCGAGGCTGATGGCCACGGGGTCGATCTGGGGGTAGTTCAGCATGGGGGCAGAGTCTACCGCATGTGTTGGGATTCTGCCCGGCGGGCATAAAAAACCGGCGGTCAAAATGACCGCCGGTCGTCACCTGCTGGAGGATGGCATCAAATGGCGTTGCGGGCCTTCAGCCACTTCTGCAGTTCCTCGGAACCACCGATGCGCTCACCGTTGACGAAGACCTGCGGCACCGTGTCCGTGGCGCTGACGGCGCGCAGGGTGCGGTCGCTGTAGTCGCGGTTGAGAACCAGCTCCTCGAAGGCGATGCCGGCGTCGTGCAGCATGCCCTTGGCCTGCACGCAGTAGGGGCAGCCCTTGCGGGTGAACACCGATACGTCCAGCACTGGCTCGGCGTCGGGGGCGATGTAGGCCAGCATGGTGTCGGCATCGGAGACGCCGTAGGGGTCGCCATCGACGTCCGGCTCGATGAACATCTTTTCCACCACGCCGTCCTTGACCAGCATGGCGTAGCGCCAGGAGCGCTTGCCGAAGCCGAGTTCGTCCTTGTCCACCAGCATGCCCATGCCGTCGGTGAAGTGACCGTTGCCGTCGGGCAGGAAGGTGATCTGGTCGGCCTTCTGCTCGGCCTTCCACTCGTTCATGACGAAGGCGTCGTTGACCGAGATGCAGACGATCTCGTCCACGCCGTGGGCCTTGAACACCGGCGCCAGCTGGTTGAAGCGCGGTACGTGCGACGAGGAACAGGTGGGGGTGAAGGCACCGGGCAGGGAGAACACGATCACGGTCTTGCCCTTGAAGATGTCGTCGCTGGTGAGATCGACCCACTCGTGCTCCTGGCGGGTGTGGAAGGTGACCTTGGGGACATTCTGGCCTTCGCGGTTTTCAAACATGGCTGACTCCTTAAGTGTGTGTCGGGGGTTGCTTTGTCGATGTGTTGGACTGAGTCTAGACTCGTTCTAAGGTTTGGTAAAATTGAATGTTTCTATTGTATCGTTCGCTTATTACGAATATTTAGTCCGCATCCACCGGGGGATTCCGCCATGAACCTGCCCACTGTCAAGCAACTGCGCTATTTCGTCGCCCTGGAGAAGCACGGCCACTTCGGCCAGGCCGCACAGGCCTGCTTCGTTTCTCAGTCTGCCTTCAGTGTTGCCATCCGTGACCTCGAACGCCTACTGGAGGTGCAGCTGGTGGACCGCACCAACAAGCGTGTCACCATCACCGCCAGCGGCCGTGAGGTGGCGGCGCGGGCGCGTGACTGCCTGCGCGGCCTGGAGGAACTGGTGCAGCTGGCGCGCAGCAGCCGCGATCCACTGGCGGGCAAGCTGCGCCTCGGCGTGATCCCCACCATCGCCCCCTTCCTGCTGCCCAAGGTTTTGCCGGCGCTGCGCGAGGCCTATCCGCGGCTGCAGCTGTACCTGCACGAGGACCTTACCCAGCGTATCCATGAAAAAATGATGGCCGGTGAACTGGACCTGATCCTCATTGCCTTGCCGTATGCGTTACGCAACGTGGAGGTGATGGGGCTGTTCGACGACCCCTTTCGCCTCGCCTGCCGTGAAAACAGCCAGTTGCTGGATCCGGCGCACTACAGCGTGGAGGGCCTGCCCCAGGAGAGCGTGCTGTTGCTGGAAGACGGCCACTGCCTGCGTGACCACGCCCTGTCGGCCTGCGAGATTCGCAAGCCGGAACAGGTCAGTCGCTTTGCCGCAAGCAGCCTGCTGACCCTGGTGGAGATGGTGGACGCGGACCTTGGCATCACCTTCCTGCCGCAGATGGCGGTGGCGTCACCGCTGCTGAAGAGCACCCGTATCGAGACCTATCCGCTGGCCGAGAACAGTGTGCGCGAGATCGGCCTGGCGTGGCGGCGTGGCAGCGCCTTCGGTGAGGCGTTTCGCCTGCTGGGCGAGTTTATTCGTGGCCAGCGTGCACAGATCGAGGGGGAGGGGTAACGGGTATTCAGTCCGCCAATGGACGCAAATGCACGCCAATGAATTCGAAACAGATTTGCGTTCATTGGCGTGCATTTGCGGACGATGCTGTGGTCATACCGCGAACGAGGCGTCTTGTCATCGGCGTCAGCTGGCCAGCACCCGCACGATGAACGCCTTGAGGTAATCGGTCTCGGGGATGGCGGGGTGCACCGGGTGATCCGGCCCCTGATGTCCCTGTTCGACGATCTGCGCGGCGCGGTCCACGTGGCGGCTGGTCTTGAGGATGACGTCGCGCAGCTGCTCGTGTTTGAGGTGCCAGGAGCAGGAGGCGCTGACCAGATAACCCCCCTTGTTGAGCACCTGCAGGGCCATCTGGTTGATGCGGTGGTAGGCGTTGAGGCCTTCCTTGAAATCCTTCTTGCGCTTGATGAAGGCCGGTGGATCGACGATCACCACGTCGAAGCGCTCGCGGGCCTGGCGCAGGCCCTTCAGGGCCTCGAAGGCATCGCCCTGCAGGCTGGCGACGCCGTCGCCGAGGCCATTGAGTTCGGCATTGTGGTGGATGCGGTCGCTGGCGCCCTGACTGGACTCCACGCACATCACATCGCCGGCGCCGGCCACCGCCGCCTCGATGCCCCAGCCGCCGATGTAGCTGAACACGTCCAGCACGCGCCGGCCCTTCACGTAGTGCTGCATGCGCGCGCGGTTCATGCGGTGATCGAAGAACCAGCCGGTCTTCTGCCCGCCCAGCGGGTCGATGGCAAAGCGGGCGCCGTTTTCCTCGATGAGCAGTTCGCCGGGCAGCTCGCCATGGGCGGTGTCGACGTAGCTGTCCAGGCCCTCCAGCTTGCGCGCCGGGCTGTCGTTGCGCAGCACGATGGCGGCGGGCTTGAGCACCTTTTGCAGCGCGGCGATGACGGCGTCCCGGTGGCGCTCCATGCCGGCGGTGGTGATCTGTGCCACCAGTACCTCGCCGAAGCGGTCCACCACCAGTCCCGGCAGGCCGTCGCCCTCGCCGTGGACGAGGCGGTAGAACGGTGCCTCGAAGGCCGTCTCGCGCAGCGACAGGGCGATGTTGATGCGGTGCACCAGCAGTGACTTGTCGAGGGCATGTTTCGGATCGCGGCTGACCAGGCGGGCGCAGATCAGTGAGTGAGGGTTCACATAGCCGCTGCCGATGGGGTGGCCGCGCGCATCCTCGATGCTGACGGCGCTGCCGGGTTCGAGGTCCTTGAGCGGCGTCTGCCGGATGTCGACCTCGTTGCTGTACACCCACAGGTGGCCCGCGCGCAGGCGGCGCTCCTCGTTTTTCTTCAGGCGCAGGGGGGGCAGGGCTTGGCTCACGGTGGCTGTTTCCTCTCGGGCCGGCGGGCTATTTGTTGTTGGTGTCGTTTAAGACGGCCTCGGCCTTGGCGCCGAGATAGACATAGAGCCCCAGGCCGATCAGCAGGCCCACCGCGGACATCATCATCCACACGGCGCCGGCAAGATGTTCGCCGTTGCCAAGGGCGGACTTGAACATCAGCAGCAGGGATTCGATGGACACGGCGATGAGAATGGCGGCCATGAAGCGGGTGATGGTGCGACGCGTGGAGCTGTGGCGGAAGATGTCCTTGTGCATCAGCACCTCTTCCTCGAAGGTGGTCTTGGCGAGATCGAAGATGGCCAGGCCCAGGGTGAGGTAGATGATGATGCCGAAGGGCCGCAGGTAGAAGTCGTGACCGCCCACCTGATCCGGCCGCATGTGGACGATCTCGTTCAGCGAGGCGTACAGCAACAGGATCACCACCGAAAACAGGCCCAGGGCAATCAATGAGTAGACAAGCTTGAACAGCGGTGCGAAGCGGCGCCGCACGGTATCGCCCATGAGGAAGGCGATGATGCCGGCGAGGTCGATGTCCAGCACCACATAGCCCAGCAGCTTGTCGTCGTGATCGTGCACCGGCGCCGCGGCGGAGATGCATAGGCTGGTATTGGCGATGGACAGATAGGGCTCGGTGACGACGACGCCCTGGCTTTCCTTCACCAGCTGAAAGTAGGGCCGCTGGCTGCGATCCTTGCCGTGCAGGGTCTTGCTGCGCTTCTTCCCGGAGGCATAGTGATTCTCGCTGTGCTGCAGGCCCTCGGTGTCCAGGGTGTACAGTAGCTCGACGAAGGAATAGCGCTCGTTGAGGCACTCGATGGCGGACTGTTGCAGCTTTTCGTCGTCGAAAAGGCGTTGTTCCGTGATGCCGGTAAGTATCGAGGCCAGCAGATCGTGGATGGCCTCGCGGTTCTGGTGATAGCGCTCGATGACGCTGATGAAGCTCATTTCAGACAAGGTGGAGTCCCTGCGCAGTGGATATACGGGAATGATAGCACCGTTGGCGAGGAACGATTTTACCGTTGTCTGTCACTTGTTTGCAGCAAGGCGACAAGGACGGAGCAGCGGCAAAAAAAAGCGGCCCGAGGGCCGCTTTTTTCAGGCTGTCTGTGACAGCAATCCCGGGTGAGATTACTTGGATTTTTCAATCATGTAGTCGACAGCTGCCTTGACTTCGTCGTCAGTGAGCTTGGAGTTGCCACCCTTCGGCGGCATCATGCCCTTGTCCTTGAAGCCTTCGATGGCGTGCTTGTACATGACGTCCATGCCCTTGGCCAGGCGCTTCTGCCACTCGGCTACGTCACCGGTCTTGGGGGCGTTGGCCATGCCGCGGTCATGACACATCTTGCAGGTCTTCTTGTAGACATCTTCGCCGGTGCTGGCAAAGGCGGTGCTGGCAGTCATGGGAAGAGCAACCAGGGCAGCAGCCAGGGCGAGGGTCTTTGCGGTCGTTTTAAGGGGCATGGTATTCCTCCTAGGTGAAATGGTTGGTTATTGGTCTACGCACAATAGCGTAGACTAAATTTTTGGCCTTTCCAGAACCCGGCCAAAAAAATCTTCTGCAGACAGCCATGTCTGCCGTTGCGGATAAAGTCCTGGTATTTGAAGACCGGGTCGTCGTGGATAACGATGCTTCACCCACGGCGTTGATTCGGCATTTCAAGTTATGGACTTGAATCGGCCTGCCAAGGCTTGAATCAGTGGCGCTAGTTAACCGCCCCAAAGATGAACGTAGTATGAACGCAGCCTGAACCCAAGGTGAGCGCAGGATGAATGCGGCTCAAAACGGCGGCTGTCTTCGCTGAAAAAGCCGACGTCCGAACGGGGCTGGATCGCCCAGCAGGCCGCATGTGCGTGCATCTCATGGGGCGGTGTAGTTCTTCTGGGTCAGCAGGTCGATGCCGCACTCGAGGGTTTCGAACCAGTCGAGGAACCTGCCGACCATTTCCTTGCCGACGAAGGGCCGGCCGTGCTGCGGCACGATGATTTCGATATCCATTTCGCGCACCATGTTGACCCACAGGCGGCAGACCTTGTTGGACACCATGTAGCGCTGGTGAAAGCCCAGCATCTTGCGGACGTGCTTGTCGAAGTCGCGTACCGGGCGTTCCGGCGCGGCGTCGACCAGCGAGGCGCCCACGTCACCGGAAAAAAGGATCTTGCTGATGGGGTCATAGAACTGGAAATTGCCCACCGAGTGCAGGAAGTGCGCCGGTATGGCCTTGATCACCGAGCGGGCCAGCGGGATGTCCATGCCCTGGTCCGGAATGGCCACCAGGCGTCCCTCGGCCTTTTCCTTCATGTAGCCAGGCACCAGATGGGGCACGAAGCGTTCCCACAGGGTGGAGATGACGATCTTGGCGTCGCTGTACATCAGCCATTTGTCCAGGGAGGAAATGATGTCCGGATCCTGGTGGGTGGCGATGATGTATTCGATGTCCTTCACCTTGACGTACTTGGTGATGGCCATGGACAGCGGCATGTAGGTCAGGTCGCCACCAGGGTCGAAGATGGCGGAGTGCCCTTCCTGGATGATGGCCATCTGATTGGACTGGATACCCTCGCCTTTCACCAGGTCGGTGAAGGTGAGTACCATGTGTTCATCGTTTTGGAAAAGAATATTGGCCTTCATGGCGTGTGCGCTCTGGATGGGATTTGTACACTGTACGGTGTGGCAGCCTCGCTGACTGGTTGCAGGGGTAGAGTTTATGCCCTTAATCCGCAGCGGGGGATTATAAACATCCGGTTCAGGACAATGCCAGCAAAACGTGTCACTTTTGGCATGCTGGCAGTTCGGGCCGTGAGACGCCCCATTGACCCGCCCGGGCCCGCTGGGTAGGCTTCCGCGGCATGAAAATTCAATTGAATGGCGAGCCCCGTGAACTTCCCGAAGGCTGTACCGCGCAACAGCTGGTCAGCGACATGGGCCTGAGCGGCCGGCGCCTGGCCATGGAGGTCAACCGCGAGATCGTGCCGCGCAGCGAATACGCCGCCCATGTCCTGCACGACGGTGACCAGGTGGAGATCGTCCACGCCATCGGTGGCGGCTGAGCGCGGACCTGCGCAATTCCTCCCCGGCGGCTATAATGGTCGCCACTTTTCCCGGCGCCCGGCGCCGCCAGTATCGGTAAGCACGCTATGTCAGACAACACATCCCCCCGCGACGATGGCTTCACCATCGCCGGCAAGACCTATCATTCCCGCCTGCTGGTGGGCAGCGGCAAGTACAAGGACCTCGAAGAGACCCGCCGCGCCACCGAGGCCAGCGGCGCCGAGATCATCACCGTGGCCATCCGCCGCACCAACATCGGCCAGAACCCCGATGAACCCAACCTGCTCGACGTGGTGCCGCCCAGCCAGTACACCATTCTGCCCAACACCGCCGGCTGTTACACCGCCGAGGATGCGGTGCGTACCTGCCGCCTGGCCCGTGAGCTGCTGGACGGCCACAAGCTGGTGAAACTGGAGGTCCTTGGCGACGAAAAGACCCTCTACCCGGATGTCACCGCCACCCTGGCGGCCGCCGAGACCCTGGTGAAGGACGGCTTCGACGTGATGGTCTACACCTCGGACGACCCCATCATTGCCAAGCGCCTGGAAGAGATCGGCTGCTGCGCGGTGATGCCCCTGGCCGCGCCCATCGGCTCCGGCCTCGGCATCCAGAACAAGTACAACCTGCTGACCATCGTCGAGAACGCCACGGTGCCGATCCTCGTCGACGCCGGCGTTGGTACCGCCTCCGATGCCGCCATCGCCATGGAGCTGGGCTGTGACGGCGTGCTTATGAACACCGCCATCGCCGGCGCCGGGGATCCGGTGCTGATGGCCTCGGCGATGAAAAAGGCCATCGAGGCCGGCCGCGAGGCCTTCCTCGCCGGGCGCATTCCGCGCAAGCGCTATGCCTCCGCCTCGTCGCCCGTGGACGGCACCTTTTTCTGAGTTTCTGAAAACCCAACGCAAAGGCGCGAAGGCGCAAAGGTCGCAAAGAAGGATTTGAAGACCGGAACCGGGGAGAGTCGTCAGGCCTCCCATCTCCAGGCTTTGTGGAAGTCTGTTGACAGTAGCTTTGCGTTCTTTGCGCCTTCGCGCCTTTGCGTTGAAATCCCGTGACTTCCATGCTCGATAAGCCACACCACCGCCCCATTCGCAGCTTCGTGCGCCGCGAGGGCCGCCTGACGCGCGGCCAGCAGCGCGCCCTGGACGAGCTGTGGCCGCGCTTCGGCGTGGACACGCCGGGCGTGGAGATGCTGGAACCGGAACGCCGCGCGCTGAATCCCACACCGCTGGACCTGGACGCCCTGTTCGGCCGCGCCACCCCCGGCGACCGGGTGCTGGAGATCGGTTTCGGCATGGGCCACTCGCTGGCGGAGATGGCCGCGGCCTTCCCCGGCAACGACTACCTCGGCATCGAGGTGCATCGCCCCGGTGTCGGCACCCTGCTGCGCCTGCTCGGCGAGCAGGGGATTGAGAACGTGCGGGTGATCTGCGACGACGCCGTGCAGATCCTCGGATACCATCTCCCGGACGCCAGCCTGGATCGCGTGCAGCTCTTCTTTCCCGATCCCTGGCACAAGAAGCGTCACCACAAGCGGCGCATCGTCACCCCCGGGTTCGCCGCCCTGGTGGCCCGCAGGCTCAAGCCCGGCGGCGTGTTCCACCTGGCCACCGACTGGGCCGACTACGCCGATCAGATGCTGGCGGTGATGCAGGCCGCCCCCGCCTACCGCAACCTCGCCGGCGAGGGTGAATACTCACCCCGTCCCGATTGGCGGCCGCTGACCAAGTTCGAGCAGCGCGGCCAGCGTCTGGGACACGGGGTGTGGGATCTGCTGTTCCAGCGTCTATCCTGACACCACGCTTGGGCGTCGCCGCCTGCCGCCCAAGAAATCCTGTTCTGCCCATAAGCCGACCTGATTTGGTGACCTTGTTAATTAGTGTATTATTATTTAGTTGAATGCCCTGCGGACCCAGAAACCGCGCCGCGCTCCAGCCACCAAAAGGGGAGGGAAGGTCCTTGAGCGACGAGAATAAAAACAGCGTGACCAAGCGTGGCGTTGCTGCGGCGCTATTTGCCCTTTTTGGCGTGTATCTGGCCAGCATCGTCCCCACCATCGAGGTGGCCTGGGTTACCGCCATACTGTTGCTGACCATCTACCTGTTTGCCTTCGAGATCGTCAGTGTTGACGTGGCGGCGGTGTCCATCATGGTGCTACTGGGACTGACCAGCTTGCTGGCCCCGCTTCTCGGCCTGGAGCAGGGGCTGGTGGACAATCAGCACTTGTTCGATGGTTTTTCCTCCAATGCGGTGATGTCCATCATCGCGGTGATGATCATTGGTGCGGGTCTCGACAAGACCGGTCTGATGACCAGGGTGGCGTCCTTTATTCTCAAGGTTGGCGGTACCACCGAAGCGCGCATTATCCCGATCATTTCCAGCACCGTGGCGTTCATCTCTTCGTTTATGCAAAACGTGGGTGCCGCTGCCTTGTTTCTGCCGGTGGTAAGTCGTATTTCGGCCCGCTCCGGCCTGCCCATGTCGCGCTTGCTGATGCCCATGGGCTTTTGCGCCATCCTCGGCGGCACCGTGACCATGGTGGGTTCCAGCCCCTTGATCCTGCTCAATGACCTGATCCTGACGTCCAATCAGGGCCTGCCCCAGGCACATCAGATGGAGGCCTGGTCGCTGTTTTCGGTAACGCCCATCGGGCTGGCGCTGGTGATCGCGGGGATTCTTTATTTTGTCGTCGCCGGGCGCTTCGTGCTGCCGGCGACGGCGGTGAAGGAGGATGCCGCCACGGGTGCCTCTGCGATGAATTATTTTCAGGGTACCTATGGCCTGGACTACGCCCTCTTCGAGGTGCGTGTGCCAGCGGAGAGTGAGCTGGTCGGGCACATGCTCGATGACGTGGAGCATGCCTGGAAGATCCGCGTCATTGCCGCCCAGCGGGGCGCGGATGACATGCGCATCGGCCCCGGCGGCCTGGCGCGTGATGTCGGCATCGAGGCCGGCAGTATCCTTGGTATTCTTGCCTCGCCGGAAAATCTCAAGGCCTTTGTCGACAAGTTTGGCCTGGAACTGCGCCCGGATCTCGAGACCTTTGCGGAGGCCCTTTCGGCCAGCCGGGCTGGCATCGCAGAGGTGGTGATTCCACCTGGTTCCAGCCTCATCGGCAAGTCCGCCCGCGATGTGTGGATGCGCAAGACCTACGGTATCGCCATGGTCGCCCTGCACCGCGGAGGCAAGACCCTGCGCGAGGGAGAGGGCATCCGTGATCTTCCACTGCAGGCGGGCGACACCCTGGTGGTGCATACTACCTGGGACGCCCTGGCTCGCCTGGAGAAGAATCGCGACTTCGTGGTGGTCACCACAGAATATCCACACGAGGAAACGCGTCCGCACAAGGTGGGCGCGGCGCTGTTTTTCTTTGGCATTGCCCTGGCCTTGGTCTTGTTCTCCGACCTGCGCTTGTCCGTGGCCCTGCTGACGGGCGCCCTGGGCATGATTCTTTCCGGGGTTATCAAGATCGACGAGGCCTATCGTGCCGTGTCGTGGAAGACCGTGTTCCTGCTCGCCAGTCTGATTCCGCTGGGCCTGGCGGTAGAGACCAGCGGTACCGCCAAGTGGATTGCCGAACAGACCCTGTCGGTGGTGGGAGAGATGCCCCTGTGGGTGATTCAGGCCGCCGTGGCCTTGCTGGCCACCTTCTTTACCCTGGTGATGTCCAACGTCGGGGCCACCGTGCTGCTGGTGCCGCTGGCGGTCAATATCGCCATTGGCGCCGGCGGTGATCCCGCGGTATTTGCGCTCACGGTTGCCATTGCCACCTCCAATTCCTTTCTCATTCCCACGCATCAGGTGAATGCCCTGATCATGGGGCCCGCGGGTTACAGCGTGTCGGACTTCATGAAAGCGGGCGGCATCATGACCGTCTTGTTCCTGGTGGTCATGCTGCTGATGATGAACCTGATTTTTTAGAGGGGAGTTGATCTGGCGTACAATGCTGGTTTTCCCACAGCGGCCACGTCAACCGGCTAAGGAAGTTTGCCTTGAACAGAATCCTCGCTTCCACCCTGTTGGCCGTGCTTGTGTTTTGCCTGCCGGCTTTCGCCTGGGCGACGAGCAGCGACATGGAGCTGCTGGATCTGACCCGGCACGGCGTGGGATATGCCGCCCTTGGCATTTTCGCCGTGGCCTATGCCCTGGTGATGGCGGAAGAATTCACCCAGCTGCGCAAGTCCAAACCGGTGATCCTCGCCGCCGGCATCATCTGGGCGATGATCGCCGTGGTCTACGTCAACAACGGCATGACTCACGAGGCCGAGGCGGCAGTGCGCCACAATCTGCTCGAATACGCCGAGCTGATGCTGTTCCTGCTGGTGGCGATGACCTACATCAACGCCATGGAGGAACGGCGGGTGTTCGACGCCCTGCGTTCCTGGCTGATCCGCAAGGGCTTCAGCCTGCGCCAGTTGTTCTGGCTCACCGGCATCCTCGCCTTTTTCATCTCGCCGGTGGCGGACAACCTCACCACCGCCCTGCTGATGTGCGCCGTGGTGCTGGCGGTGGGCGGCGACAATACCCGCTTCATCGGCGTCGCCTGCATCAACATCGTGGTGGCGGCCAATGCCGGCGGCGCCTTCAGCCCCTTCGGCGACATCACCACCTTGATGGTGTGGCAGAAGGGCGTGGTGGATTTCTGGGGCTTCTTCGCCCTGTTCGTGCCCTCGGTGGTCAACTTCGTGGTGCCGGCGGCGATCATGCACTTCGCCATTCCCGCCGAGCAGCCTTCCGCCAGCGATGAAGCCGTGCCCATGAAGCGCGGCGCGCGGCGCATCATCGGCCTGTTCCTGCTCACCATTGCCACCGCCGTCGCCTTCCACAACTTCCTTCATCTGCCGCCGGTGATCGGCATGCTCACCGGTCTCAGCTATCTGCAGTTCTTTGGCTACTACCTGAAGAAGACGGCGCGCTACGACGACAGCGTCGGCAACAACGGCCGCATGGGCGAGGTGGTGCCCTTCGATGTCTTCAACAAGGTGGCGCGCGCCGAGTGGGATACCCTGTTGTTTTTTTACGGCGTGGTGCTGTGCGTCGGCGGCCTGGGCTTCATCGGCTATCTGGGGCTGGCCTCGGAAGTCATGTACACCCAGTGGGGCGCCACCGCCGCCAATGTCGCCGTGGGCGTGCTGTCGGCCATCGTCGACAACATCCCGGTGATGTTCGCCGTGCTCACCATGCAGCCGGACATGTCCACCGGCCAGTGGCTGCTGGTAACCCTCACCGCCGGCGTCGGCGGCAGCCTGCTGTCCATCGGTTCCGCCGCCGGGGTGGCGCTGATGGGCCAGGCGCGCGGCAAGTACACCTTTTTCGGCCACCTGAAGTGGACGCCGGTGATCGCCCTGGGCTATGCCGCCAGCATCGGCACCCACATGTGGTTCAACGCCGAACTGTTCTGATCGCCGCGCCCGGCGGGCATCGGCGCAAGAACTACCGAGGAGTCAATCGTGCAAAACATCTGCCCCCTGTGGTTGATCCGCCTGTTTCCCTTTATTCGCTGGTGGCCGATGGTCAACCGCGACACCCTCAAGGCGGACACCCTGGCCGGGCTCACCGGCGCCATCGTGGTGCTGCCGCAGGGCGTGGCCTTCGCCGTGATCGCCGGCATGCCGCCGGAATACGGCCTCTACACCGCCATGGTGCCGGCGGTGATCGCGGCACTTTTCGGTTCCTCGTGGCACCTGGTGTCCGGCCCCACCACCGCCGCCTCGCTGGTGTTGTTCGCCTCCCTCAGCGCCTTCGCCGAGCCCACCACGGAACAGTACGTGGCGCTGGCCATCACCCTTACCTTCATGGTGGGTGTGACGCAGATCGCCATGGGCTGGGCGCGCCTCGGCACCCTGGTCAACTTCATCTCCCACTCGGTGATCATCGGCTTCACCGCCGGTGCGGCGATCCTCATCGCCAGCAACCAGATCAAGCACTTCTTCGGCGTGGAGATCCCGCGTGGCCTGCACTTCCATGAAATCCTGCTGGATTTCGGCGGCCAGCTGGAGCAGATCAATCCCTATGTCACCATCGTCGGCATCGCCACCCTGGCCTCGGGCATCCTCGTCAAGCGCTATGCGCCGAAGGTCCCGTACATGATCGTCGCCATGCTGGTGGGCAGCCTGGTGGGCGTGCTGCTGGACGCCATCTACGGCAGCAACGTCACCCACATGAAGACCGTTGGGGCGCTGCCGGCCTCGCTGCCGCCGCTGACCATGCCCGACTTCTCGCCGGCGACGCTCAAGGAACTGGCGCCGGCGGT
>JALSHB010000125.1 GCA_026982475.1 Chromatiales bacterium | reverse complement strand
GCCGCACTGGCGTCGCCCATGCGCATCACCGACCCCTTGCCGAACTGCTTTTCAATCTGACTCAGCGCCGCACTCAGGGCCTTTTGTTTGTCGTCTGCCGCCATCTCGATCTCCTTGGTTATACGTTCGTCTCACTGTCGCCTGAATCCGCAGGTTCAGACGTCATTCGTGCCGCCGCAACAGAAAGCAGGTCTCGCGGCCGCGCTACTGCCGCAGACTTTAGTCGCTACCTTTCATGGAGTCAATACATTTTATTGTGTCGGTATATTTTACCACGTAATATTTTGTATTGAGGAGAAACGACCAATCTCCTATACTTGGCCGGCGGCCCGGAGACCACGCGCAAGACAGGGACAAACATGAGCAAACTGATCGGCGACATCAAATGGGGGACCCGGCAACGGCTCCAGTACATCGAAGTCATGGCCTACTACACCGGCGTGGTCACGCGCAGCGATGTGGCGCGCGCCTTCGGCATCTCCGACGCCGCCGCCACCAAGGATCTGAAGCTCTACGGCCAGCTGAGCGGCGACAACCTCCACTACCGCCACAACGTGTTCGGCTTCGTTCCCAGCGAAGACTTCCAGCCCTTGTTCGCCGACCTGTCACCGGCGCGGGTGCTGCCCATGCTGGCCGCCAACCTGGCCGCCGCCAGCGGCCCCTACGGCGACGCGCCCGTCTTCGGCATCGCCGTCGACACTCTGCCCCTGCCGCAGCGCCTGCCCGGGCGCCACGTGCTGGCCCAGGCCCTGCGCGCCATCAAGCAGCGCAGAAAACTACGGGTGAGTTACCACTCACTCTCTGACCGTGACAGCCGCCAGCAACGCATCCTTGAACCCCACGCCCTGGTCAACACCGGCGCCCGCTGGCACCTGCGTGCCTACAACGAGGAGACCTACGATTTCCGTGATTTTGTCCTGTCGCGCCTTGCCGCGGCCGAAATGCTCGACGAGCCCGCCGAATCCAGCGCCCAGTACGACGAAGACTGGACCGAGATCGTCACCCTGCAACTGATCCCCCACCCAGGACTCGGCAGCCGGCAACAGGCCAGCCTGCTGATGGATTATCAAGGCCGGAACGGCCGGATTGACGTACAGGTGCGGCGTGCGCTGATCGGCTACCTGCTGCGCCACCTGTCAGTGGATACCACGGCAGATCACAGCATGAACCCCGATGCCCATCCGCTGGCACTGCGCAATCGGGACGAGATCGAGGCCTTTGCAAGCTGGGCGTTTCTCTGATGCACGTCAGGAACAAGCCGCCCGGGGGCGGAAAGGCCTGAACCCCTGGCGCTATCTTTTCAACCTTCCTTCAGCCAGGCCTTGGCCTGAATCCGTAGATTCAGGCTTAACCCGGCGCCGCTGAGCATGCCCATCAATCCTTCGGCGGTGGCGGCGCCAACACCTCGCGCGAACCGTTCGGTTGCAGCTCGCCCACCACGCCCGCGGCCTCCATTTCCTCCACCATCCGCGCGGCGCGGTTGTAGCCGATCTTCAAGCGCCGCTGCACGCCGGAGATGGAGGCCTTGCGGGTCTCGGTGACGATCCTCACGGCCTCGTCGTAGAGCGGGTCGGACTCGCCTTCGCTGTCGCCACCCGTGCCGGGCATGCCGCCCATGTCGGTGCCGGCGGGCGGCCCTTCGAGGATTTCGTCGATGTACTCGGGGGTGCCGCGGCCGTGCCAGTCTTTCACCACGCGATGCACCTCGGCATCGGAGACGAAGGCGCCGTGCACGCGCATGGGGATGCCGGTGCCAGGGGGCAGATAGAGCATGTCGCCGTGGCCGAGCAACTGTTCGGCGCCGCCCTGGTCGAGGATGGTGCGCGAGTCCACCTTGGCGGAGACCTGGAAGGCGATGCGGGTGGGGATGTTGGCCTTGATCAGGCCGGTGAGCACGTCCACCGAGGGGCGCTGCGTCGCCAGAATCAGATGCATGCCGGCGGCGCGGGCCTTTTGCGCCAGGCGGGCGATGAGTTCTTCGACCTTCTTGCCCACCACCATCATCATGTCGGCCAGCTCGTCCACCACCACGACGATCTGCGGCATGGGTTCGAGATAGCGCACCTCGTCCGCCTCGAGGGGGGTGAACAGGGGGTCCTTGAGGGGCTCGCCGGCGTCGCTGGCGTCTTTCACCTTGCGATTGAAGCCGGCGACGTTGCGCACGCCGAGGGCGGCCATGAGCTTGTAGCGGCGCTCCATCTCCGCCACGCACCAGCGCAGGGCATTGGCGGCCTCTTTCATATCCGTGACCACCGGCGCGAGCAGGTGCGGGATGCCTTCGTAGACCGACAGCTCCAGCATTTTCGGGTCGATCATGATCATGCGCATGTCGCTGGGGGTGGCGTTGTAGAGCATGGACAACACCATCGCATTGAGGCCCACGGACTTGCCGGAGCCGGTGGTACCGGCCACCAGCAGGTGCGGCATCTTGCCCAGATCGGCCACCACCGGGTTGCCGCTGATGTCGACGCCGAGGGCCATGGTCAGCGGGGATTTCTTGCACGCCTGCTCATAGGCCGGCGATTTGATGACCTCGGACAGGCGCACGATTTCACGCACCTCGTTGGGGATCTCCAGGCCCACGGTGGGCTTGCCGGGGATGACTTCCACCACGCGCACGCTGATGGCGGACAGGGAGCGCGCCAGATCCTTGGCCAGGTTGGTGATGCGGCTGGCCTTGACGCCGGGCGCAGGGGCCAACTCGTAGCGGGTGACCACCGGGCCGGGGTGCACGGCGACCACTTCCACTTCGACGCCGAAATCCGCCAGCTTCAGCTCCACCTGGCGCGACACCGCCTCCAGCGCCGCGGCGGAGACGTCGGACTTGCGCTCGTCGGCGGGGTCGAGCAGGGCCAGCGGCGGCAGACTGCCTTCCACCGGGGCGTCGAACAGGGGCACCTGGCGCTCCTTTTCCACACGCTCGGAGACCACCTGCGCCGGTTTCATCACCGGCTCGATGCGCGGCGGCTTGCGCTTGGCGACCTTCTTCTTGCTGACCTTGACCGATGCCTCGCGCTGGCGGCGCGCGCGGCGGGCCTGCAGGTTGTCGCGGAACTGCCAGATACGCTCGCGGATGCCGCCGAGGATGTTCAGGGTCAGGCGGCCGGTGCTGTCCATCAGCCAGAACCACGACAGACTGGTGAGCAGGGTCACGCCGCTGAGGAACAGGGCGACCAGGAACAGGGTGGCGCCAAGTGGATTGAGCACACCCACCATGCCGCCGCCGACCACGTCGCCCAGCACCCCGCCGGAGCCCACCGGCAGGTGCGAAAAATCGGCGAAGTGCAGTGCCGCCAGGCCGGTGCCGGCGCCCAGGGTGAGGATGAAGCCGACGAAGCGCAACGCGCCATGGCGCAGGTCGAAGGCGGTCTGCTGCTTGCGTCCGGCGTACAGCAGCCAGCCGGCATAGGCCACGCCGAGGGGGATCAGGTAGGCCAGGTAGCCGAACAGGTACAGCGACACGTCGGCGAACCAGGCGCCGATGACGCCGCCGGCGTTGGCGATGTGATCGCTGCTTTCGCTGTGCGACCAGGCAGGATCGCCGGGGTCATAGCTGGCCAGCGCGGCGAACAGAAACAGCGCCGTGGCGCTGAAGACGATCAAGGCGCCCTCGCGCAGGCCGCGCACCATGTGGCCGGCCAGGGGCCGGGCGTCCTTGGGCGTCGCCCTTGCCCCGGTGGCGCCGCGGGTCGCCAGTGACTTTTGGGTGAGTGTTTTTTCGGTTGGCTGTGCCAAGGCTGAGTTCCTGATGTGTTGACTGTTGTATAAGCACTAATGCCGGCCACCGGGCCGGTGGAATGGCCATGCCCGCGATGGTATTGCCTGCCATGCCAATCGCCTGGCTTGTGGGAGCGGCTTCAGCCGCGAAGGTATTGGCACACCCTGCTTCGCTGAAGCCACTCCTACAATTGCAGTTATTTTAAAGACTTACGGGCATCCGTGCAGGGTGGCTTTTACCGATCATTCGCGGACATGGCCCGCTCCGTTCGAGTCGTCGCCTGAAATACGCCTATGTTACCAGCTCACGCAGGGCCGGGTGGACGATCTCGCCACCGTCCACGTTGATGCCGCGCGACAGTTCCGTCTCGGCCCGCCAATCGCCGGCGGCAAGGCGCGAGACGTAGGGAATCAACGCCGCGCTCAGGACCTGCGAGGCGCTGCGTGGCACCGAGCCCGGCATGTTGGTGACGCCGAAGTGAATCACCCCGTCGACCACGAAGGTGGGCTCGGCCCAGGTGGTGGGGCGGGTGGTCTCGATGCAGCCGCCCTGATCCACGGCGATGTCGATGATGACACTGCCCTCGCCCATTTCGCGCACCGTGGTGGCACTCACCAGGTGCGGGGCGCGTCTGCCGGTGATCAACACCGCGCCGATCAGCAGGTCGGCCTCCACCACCGCCTCGTGCAGGGCGTCCGGGTAGGGATGCAGGGCGGTGACGTTGTTGCCCAGGGCGCGCATGCGTTCCAGTTTGTCGCGGCTGCGGTCGAACACCGTCACCTCGGCACCCATGGCAGCGGCCAGCAATGCGGCATTGCCCCCGGCCACACCGGCGCCGAGGATCACCACCCGGCCCCGTGGCGCCGCCGGCAGACCGCCGAGCAGGACGCCCTTGCCACCCTGCGTCCGGTGCAACAGGTGAGCCCCCACCTGCACCGCCACGCGTCCGGCGATGTCGCTCATGGGCGCCAGCAGGGGCAGCTGGCCGCTGTCTGTCTCCACCGTCTCGAAGGCCACGGCGGTGAGGCCGATGTCACGCAACTGCCGCATCAGCTCGGTGGCGGCGGCCAGGTGCAGAAAGGAGAACAGCAGATGATCGGCGCGCAACAAGGCCACCTCCTCCGGCTGCGGCTCCTTGACCTTGACAATCAACTGCGCGCCGCCGTAAAGGGCCGCCGCGTCACTCACCAGTTCGGCTCCGGCGACGCGGTAGCGGTCATCGTCATAGCCGCTCTGCACACCGGCACCCTGCTCCACCAGCACCTGATGGCCCTCGGCCACCAGCTGCGCCACGGCGGCCGGCACCAGGGCGACGCGGCCCTCCAGGGTCTTGATCTCGCGGGGGATGCCGATGCGCATGTCTGTGTTCTCCGGGCTGACGGTTACGTGTTTGTTGAACCTGAATCCGTAGGTTCAGGTTGAAATCAGAAATAGTTGTCCGCTAAGGAACGCGCATACACGCAAATAACGGCTTGAAGCGTTTCCATTTGCGTGTATGCGCGTTCATTGGCGGACAACACCCTTCGCCGCGGCTAGCGGAAGACTGACAGGGTATCCAAAGCATTGATGATAAAAGAAAACGCCGCAAGCCGCAGTGAGACTGCCCGCGTTCGCGGCGCTTTACCTGATTTGGCGCATTCCGTAACATTGGGCGAATTTCCCGGGGCCCAGGAGCGCCCCACCGCAACCCGAACCCAGGAGCCTGCCCATGAGCGAAACCAAACACTGCCGACTGCTGATCCTCGGCTCCGGCCCCGCCGGCTACACCGCCGCCATCTATGCCGCGCGCGCCAACCTGAACCCGGTGCTGATCACCGGCATGGAACAGGGTGGCCAGCTCACCACCACCACCGAGGTGGACAACTGGCCCGGCGACCACGAGGGCGTGCAGGGCCCGGAGCTGATGGAGCGCATGCGCAAGCACGCCGAGCGCTTCCATACCGAGATCATCTTCGACACCATCAACAAGGCCGAGCTGAGCGAACGCCCCTTCCGCCTGACCGGCGACAGCGGCGTCTACACCTGCGACGCACTGATCATCGCCACCGGCGCCTCGGCCATGTACCTGGGCCTGGAATCGGAGGAGAAATTCAAGGGCCGCGGCGTCTCCGGCTGCGCCACCTGCGACGGCTTCTTCTACAAGGGCAAGCCGGTGGCGGTGATCGGCGGCGGCAACACGGCGGTGGAAGAGGCCCTGTACCTGGCCAACATCGCCTCCCACGTCACTGTGGTGCATCGCCGCGACAAGTTTAAATCGGAGAAGATTCTCGCCGACCAGCTGCTGGAGAAGGCCAGCAATGGCAACGTCAGCATCGAATGGAACCACACGCTGGACGAGGTGCTGGGCGACGACATGGGCGTCACCGGCATGCGCATCAAGAGCACCGAGGACGGCAGCACCAAGGAGATCGCGGTGGACGGCATCTTCATCGCCATCGGCCACAAGCCCAACACCGACCTGTTCGCCGGCCAGCTGGACATGGAGCACGGCTACCTGCGCGTGCAGGGCGGCTCCAACGGCAACGCCACCCAGACCAGCATCACCGGCGTCTACGCCGCCGGCGACTGCGCCGACCACGTCTATCGCCAGGCCATCACCTCGGCCGGCTCCGGCTGCATGGCGGCACTGGACGCGGAGCGCTATCTGGATAACCTGGAATAGACAGCCCCCTCAGCCAGCCAATGAAACCGCCGCCGGGCCACGAGTCGGGCGGCGTTTTTTTGCGCCCTACGGGTGATTACGCCTTTGCGTTACGGCCATTTCTCACCCAGGTCAAAAACGGCTAATCGTGGTTACGCACGATCTGCTCATAGACGAAGGCATGCAACAGCACCGACTCGCGGCGGTCGGCGAACTGGAACTCGACGCCATGCAGAAACAGGCTGGGCCGGCCCTTTTCCTGCGCCGGCTCGACCTTGATGTTGCGCACCACCACGGTGAAGGTCAGTGCCTCGACGGCCTCCGCCACCTCGATATTCACCGACACCGCCAGACAGTCGCCGGTATCCGCCAGTGGCGCATCGGCCGCCAGCAGGGCGCCGGTGGTGCTCATGTCGCGGATCACCACATGGTGCCGTTCTGTCTCAGGGGTAATCTCCTCGCCACCAATGTCGCAGGACTGCACGGTGGCGGCCAGGCCCAGGCTGACGCGCAGCGACTTGCGCACGGTGACGCTCTGGAAATCCTTTGGGTAGCTCAGGTGCAGGTAGGCATAGGGGACGGTGCAAATGCGCTGCACCGACACGGTAAAGCCCACCAGATCCGTGCCGGCCATCATGCGCGCCGCCAATGGCTGGCCCTCGCGCACGCGCAGCAGTTTACCGTTCGACTGTGGCGCCGTGACCAGCAGGCTGCGCTCCTCCAGATAGCCGATCACCTTGACGTAATAGCGCACCTCGCTGTCGTCGCCCAGAAATTGCAGTTGCAGGATGTCGCCGATATCCAGTGCCAGTCCAGGCATCTTTCTCCAACCCCCCGGAAGTACGGTTCTCAATAGGAATCAATCGTGTAGAGTGCACAGTCATGCAGCTGCACAGCACTATTATCGACAATATCGGCGAACTCTGTAGCCAGGACTGGGACGCCCTGGCAGGTGCCGGACAGCCCTTTCTCCGCCACGCCTTTCTCGAGGCCCTGGAACGCCACGGTTGCGTGGGAAAGCGCTGGGGCTGGCGGCCCCGGCATCTGCTGCTGCACCAGGACGGACGCCTGGTGGCGGCGATGCCACAGTATCTGAAGAACAACGGCTACGGCGAGCTGGTGTTCGACTGGGACTGGGCCGAGGCCTACCGGCGCAGTGGCCTGGACTACTACCCCAAGCTGGTGGCGGCGGTGCCGTACACACCGGCCACTGGCGCGCGTCTGCTGATTGCGCCGGATGTCGAGCGCCGCGCCGTCGCCCCTGCGCTCATCGAGGCCGCCATCGGCCATGCCCGCGAGTCGGGCGTCTCTTCCCTGCACTGGCTGTTCCCCGAGGGCGGCGACCGCGATGCGCTGGCGGCGCAGGGGCTGCTGATCCGCCGCGGCTGCCAGTTCCACTGGCACAACCGCGGCTATCGCAATTTCGAGCACTATCTCGAGCACTTCACCTCCGCCAAGCGCAAGAACATCCGCCGCGAGCGGCGCCGTGTCCGGGAGTCCGGCGTCACCCTGCGCCAGTGCTACGGCGAGCAGCTGAGCGCGGCACAGTGGCAGGCCGTGCACCGCCACTATGCCTCCACCTTCGCCCGTCTCGGCGGCCACGCCACTCTGTCGCTGGCCTTTTTCCGCGACATCAGCCAGCGCCTGCCGGGCCAGGTGGTGATCTTTCTCGCCGAACAGGACAGCCAGCTGGTGGCCAGCGCCATCTGCCTGCGCGACGACGATTGCCTGTACGGCCGTCACTGGGGCTGCGACGAACACTTCGACAATCTGCATTTCGAGCTGTGTTACTACCAGGGGCTCGACTACTGTATCCGTGAGAACCTGCGGCGCTTCGACCCCGGCGCCCAGGGCGAGCACAAGATCAGCCGCGGTTTCCTGCCCACCGCCACCTGGTCCGCGCACTGGATCGCCGACCCCCGCTTCCGCGAGGCCATCGCCGACTTCCTGCAACGCGAGGCCCGCGCCATGCGGGATTACATGAGAACGCTTGACGAACATTCGCCCTTCAAGCGAGTCTCATCAGGCACATGACAACGCAAGGACGGACACATGCGTGGACTGGCCCCCTTCTGGATCGACCCCCGGGACAGGCGTTACGCCTTCCCCGACATCTCACTGGCGCTGGACGAGCCGGACGGCCTGCTGGCGGTGGGCGGCGACCTCCGCCCGCAGCGCCTGCTGGCCGCCTATCGGCAAGGCATCTTTCCCTGGTACAACCACGGCCAGCCGATCCTGTGGTGGTCGCCCGATCCACGCACGGTGCTGTTCCCACACAAACTCCATGTCTCCCGCAGCCTGCGCAAGACTCTGCGCCAGCAGCGCTTCAGGGTCACCGCCGACACCGCCTTCGAGGCCGTCATCGAGGCCTGCAGCGCGCCACGTGATAACAGCGAAAGCGGCACCTGGATCACCGCAGACATGAAGCAGGCCTACCGACACCTGTTCGAACTGGGCCACGCCCATTGCGTGGAATGCTGGCGTGGCGACGAACTGGTGGGCGGCCTCTATGGCGTCGGCATCGGCAGGGTATTCTTCGGCGAGTCCATGTTCAGCCGCGCCCGCGACGCCTCCAAGGTGGCCTTCGCGCGGCTCGTACAGCAGCTCGAGCAATGGGGTTACGGGCTGGTGGACTGCCAGGTGCATTCGGCGCACCTGGAAAGCCTGGGCGCGGAGAACATCGACCGCGAACACTTCCGCCAGCTGCTGGACCACTGGTGTCCCCAGCCTGGGCGCAGCGGGCGGTGGGGGGTGAGCGCCGAGGGGTGAGTGCCGAGGGCTGAGTAGGCAGTATTCATCTCCCCGGCCCTGTTTTTACTTGGTCCCGAGTCCTGTTATGACAACGTCTTGAAATGACCGCCAAAGCCTCCCTGAACCAACTGGCCTTCTATGCCAGCCGCCCCCATCCCTGCAGCTATCTGTCCGGGCGCGACACGGTGAACCTGTTCACGGACCCCGATGCGCCCATGGACATGGCCATCTACAGCCGCCTGGCGGACTTCGGCTTTCGCCGCAGCGGCAGCCACATCTACCGGCCGCGCTGTCCACAGTGCCAAGCCTGCCTGCCGATGCGCATCCCGGTCGATGCCTTCCAGGCGGATCGCGCCCAGCGCCGCACCCTGAAGGCCAACGAGGACGTGCAGGCCATACCGCGGCCGGCCGCCTTCGACGAAGAACACTTCGCCCTCTACCGGCGTTACATGGCCAGCCGCCACCCCGGCGGCAGCATGGACAACCCGGACCCGGCGCGTTATCTGGAGTTTCTCAGCAGCTCCTGGTCAGAGACCCTGTTCGTGGAATTCCGCCTGCGGGAACGACTGATGGCGGTGAGCGTGCTGGACGTGCTGACCCAGGGCCTGTCGGCGGTGTACACCTTTTTCGAACCCGAGCTGGGGGCGCGCAGCCCGGGCCGCCACAGCGTGCTGTGGGCCATGGGCGAGGCGCAACGGCGGGGGCTGGGCTACCTGTATCTGGGCTACTGGATCGGCGCCAGCCCGAAGATGCGGTACAAGCAGGAATACCGCCCGCTGGAGCTGTTGCTGGAGGGACGCTGGCAACGCTTCGCACGGGGCGAGGCATTGCCTGAGCATGGCTAAGAGCCGGCCCTCTCCCGGCATCGAGGGAGAGGGGCAAGAGTCAGGCCGCGCTAACTGGCCCTGGAGACGGCCAGCATGTCGTCCTGCAGCAGGGGCTCGTTCGCCGGCCCCTTCTCCGCCAGGCGATAGACCTTCATCTCCCCCGCTTCGACCGAGCAGATGCCACCCTCCTCGGTAAGGCGGATCAGCAGTTGCCCGGAGCGGTGCCAGTCGGTCAGGGCCCGCGGGCAGATGCCAAACGAATCCGCCAGCTCGTCACGGCCAACGCTGACGCACTGTGTTCTGCCCCTGGCGTAAAAGCGATGCAACAGGGTGTTGTAACGGGCCCACAGCCAGAAACCGAGCACCACCGTGGCGATCAGCGACAGGACCAGCACAAAGCCCTGCATATCGACCGCCCTCGCCGCCATCCCCAGGGCCGACAGGTCGATACCGGCCATTTCCAGCGCCGGCTCGAATACCGGCAACACCAGATAGAGCCACCACAGCCACAGCCCCAGGGTGATCGTCCCCTGCACGAGCCGGCGCCCCCTTCCCTGTCGCTCCGGGCTCTCGATAATCAGCGGATTGTTGTTCATGGACGTACTCCTCTGTCGGGACTGACCCAGGTGGCGAATTTGCCGCGCGGTCGCAGCAACGCCTTGGGCACCGCCACCACCAGGGTCAGCAAGTTGATCAACCAATAAACCAGGGGATACCAGATCATCCAGTAATACAGCCGCCCCAGGCCTTTCTCATAGCGCCCGTCGATGTAGAAACTCACCGCAAACTGGATCAGGCAGGTCAGCCCCAGCAGCAGGCCGGCGGAGCCGGGCAAAAGGGAAAACGTCGTCACGCCCTCCAGCTGCGAAAGGATGTGCGTCAGCGGCCACAGCAGCATCAGGGAGAGGATCGTGTAAGCCCACAGCACGCTGACCAGATATTCCGCAAACAGCAACCACAGGCGCCGCTGGCGAAAGTGCAGAATCTGCGGCAGATAGCGGGCAAACACCTCCACGCCGCCCTGGGCCCAGCGCAGGCGCTGACTCCACAGCCCCTTGAGGGTTTCCGGCATCAGAATCCAGCACAGGGCATTGGGTTCGAAACGGATGTCCCAGCCGGCCAGGTGCAGCTTCCAGCTGACATCGATGTCCTCGGTAATGGCGTCCGGACTCCAGTAGCCCACCTCCAGCAGGGCCGACTTGCGGAACCCGGCCACCACGCCGGAAATGGTGAACACCCGGCCATAGATGCGCTGCGCCCGCTTGATGAGGCCGACGATGGAGGAGAACTCGCCCACCTGAATCTTGCCCAGCAGCGTGGAGCGGGTGCGCACGCGGGGGTTGCCGGTCACCGCCCCGACCTGGCAGCTGTCGACAAAGTGCTTGATGATCCAGGCCGTGGCATCGACATCCAGCAGGGCGTCACCATCGACACAGACCAGGAATTCATTGGGCGATGTCAGTGCGCCCATGCGCAGGGCGGTGGCCTTGCCCTGATTTTCCGCCAGGTGCACCACCCGCAGGCGCGAATACTGCCTGCCCAGTTCCTCCAGCAGCTCTCCGGTATTGTCGGTGCTGCCGTCATTGATGGCGACGATCTCGAAATCCGGATAATTCTGCCGATCCAGGGCGGCGATGGTTTCACGCAGATTCTCGCCCTCGTTATGACAGGGTATGAGTATGCTCACCGGCGGGAATGCCGACAGCCCGCTCAATGCCTCGCTGCCGCTGGGCTGGCCGCGCTCCCACTTGAAGAAATACTGCAGGCCGCCCACCATCCACACATAGGCCATGAACAGCGGATAGGCATAGGCGAAGACGAGCGCCCAATTCAGATACAGCGGAAACCAACTGTCCATGATCAGTTCTCCTTCGGGATCGGGGCCAGGGAGATGACAGGCCTCACGGCCTCCAGTGATGGCCGGCCCTGGATGAAGTCATCGGGGTAGTAGCCGAAATTCTGCACGCCAAGGCGCAGCAGCAGCCGCATCTGTCCGGCCAGCACCTCGCCGTCGACCGGGGCAGGCTTGCGCCAGTCGATGCTTTGCAGCTCGAACACCGTCTTGCCGAGGGCGCCCGGCGTCTCCGCCACCCGCGCCACCAGCGATGCCAGCCAGGCCCGCGGATCATCGGCCCGCTCCATGTAGGGCATGGCCATCAGCGCCACGTAATCATAGTGCTCGAGAAACACCGGCAGGGATTGGGCGAACCATGCCTCGGCCTGCGGGTTCATGATCACCGCGGCATACATGTTGCGCGCGGTCTTGAGATCCGGGCGATAGCGGCGGGCGCGCTCGGCCAGGGCGTCGGTCCACTGCGCCAGGGTTCGGGTCTTGCGCTGAGTCCAGCGCCGGAACAGCTCCGGGTCGGCGCGTATGGCCTGCACGTCCGCCGGCAACTTCCAGTTATCCCGATAGATTCTCTGCGCCCACTCGCTGGCGTCCTCATGATCATTCAGATAGGCGTCGTCATGAAAGATCAGGCCATCGAGCGGTGCCTGCCGGGCCAGATCCTCGTAGATATCACCGACGAAGCGCAGGGCCTGTGGATTGAAGGGTGACAGACGGCGATAGTCCTCCGTACCGGACTTGCGCGCGGGCGAGGCGACGACCCGCGCACCGGCCAGCGGGTGATCCGCCGGCAGGTCATAGGCCAGCACCGGCAGCCAGGCATAGACCTGCACGCCGACCCGGGTGCGCAACTGCCAGGAGACGCGATTGAACAGGTCGGCGCGCATGGGCAGGTGACGATTGGGGAAATACAGGGCGTTGGCATTGCCATCGCCATCGGGATCGGCATAGGCCTGCAGATAGACGGTATTGACACCGAGGGCCTTGACCCTGTCCAGCAGCTTGCCCAGATTCGCTTCCTGCTGCGCAGGGTCCGCATCATAGACGTAGTCGAGATCCAGGTGCAGCACGCGCAAGGGCTTGATGCGCGGCTTGATGTGGTTTGTCACCTGCCAGACGAAATCCGTCAACGTGGTGCCATGACCGATCAACAGGCGACCCACGCGACCGAGGTCATTGATGGCCACCTCGTCGTCTTCCAGACTCATGGCGACGGGCATGCCCAGTTCGCGGGCAATGTCGATGGTGACATGGTTATAGGCGCCATAGGGCCAGACCATGACCCGCGGCCGTTGCCCGGTTCTGCGCGCGATGAGATCGGAATTGCGCTGCAGGTCGCGGCGAATGCGCTGACGGTATTGGCGATCGCTTTCGTAGCGGCCGGTAGCGGCATCATAGGTTGCCGTCACCGCCGCCGGCTGGGTATTCCCCTGCGGATTGGCAAGCACGCCATGATGCAGGTCATAGCTGTGTGACGCCACTTCCACATAACCGGAATTCACCATCTCGCGTATCTGCTGCCAGCTGAGGAAATAATCGCGAGACACCGGCTCCGTGCCATACATCACGGCCTTGTCGGCAGGCGTTTCCAGCCAGCTTCCCACGACTGCCAGCACCGCGCGGTAATCAAAGGCACGCAGCAGCGGGAAGACCTGCTCGTACATGCCCCGATAACCGTCATCGAAACTCAGCAGCACGGCCTTCTCCGGCAGGGGACGCTCGCCACTTTGCGCGGCCAGCAAGTCGTCGATGTCCACCGACACATAACCATGTTCCTTGAGCCAGGAGAACTGCGCGGCCAGTTCGGTTGTTTCCAGCACCATGGCCTTTAAGCCCTTGTCACGCCCCACCGCATGGCTGGCCTCATGATAGGAAAGCACCAGCAATTCGGCGCTCGCGGGCATCGCGCACACCACCATGAAGAGCGCGGAGCACAGCACCCTCGACACACGGCAAGACCATGATTTTTTCATCTTTTTCACGTTAGCCATGACAATCAGAACCTTGCGTACAAATTCAGAAAGCCGCGAGTGGCAAATTCCTGCACCCCGTCATAGACGGGTCGGGCGCGGCTAATGCCGTAACTCAGGCTCAACTGGCGACTGAAGCTCCAGTGGTGCTCATAGCCCACGGACCAGGTCATTCTCGTTTCGACCCCCCGCTGGCGGCTGGGCCCAATGCCGACCACCAGACGCTGGCGCATGGACTTTTCATAATGCCGGTAGGTCAGCCATTCGTTGCCGAGGCTCAGCTCCACGGAGTCCTGGCGGGAGGGATTGAAATAGTCCGTGCCCGTCACGGTGTTGGTCTGGCGGTAGAGATAAACCTCACCCGTCAACTTGTAGCGCGGGCCATTGATCAGCCGCTGACGGGCAAAGGCCGAGAGGGTATTGCGCTGATTGTCGTCATCGAAGCCCATGTATTGCAGCGACAGACCCAGGCTGCGACTTTCATGAAAACGATATTCCGTGCTCGCCTCCAGCGACCAGGCCTCGATTCCCCGCAGGTCGGCGCGCAATGGCGTCTGCTCGCTGTAACTCTGCAACGACAACCAGCCGCGCCAGTGGTCCGTGGGCAGCCAGCTGCCCTGCAGCGAAACGCCCGGCGAGCCGTTGCCATCGCTGATACTGCCGCGCAGGGTCATGTCCCGCTGTCGGTATTCGGCGCCCGCGGCCAGGCGATTGCGGCTCACGGCCTGCTCCTGAAAATCCACCTCGCGGTACAACAGGTAAACGAAGGGGCGCAGCCCAGGGTTCCATGGTTTATCGTAATAATAGGTGGTAAAGGCCAGATCGCTGCTGCCCTGATAGATGCTGCTGCTGGAACCGCCGCTGACCTCCATCCACAGTTCGCGCATCTTGCGCACCTCGGCATCGCGGGCTAGGTTGCGCACATGAACGTCATCCGCATGGTCGGCCAGCAACGGCGCCAACGCGGCATCGGCGGCCGCATCATCGCCACGCTCGGCCAGCACGCTGACCATGCCGACGCGGGCGCCCAGGTTCTCCGGCTCCAGGGCCAGCACCGCGCGGAACTCCCCCTGCGCCCGACGCGGCCAGCCTCGCCATAAATAGACACTGCCCAGGGAGCCCCGGATATCCGTGCTGGCCGGCGAACGCGCCAGCTGCTCTTCGAGCCTGCGTTCGGCCACGTCCAGCCTGTCCACATAGGCCCGCGCCATGGCGGCCACGGTCTCTGCATACAGTCTGTCGATATTGAGCTCACGCTCGTTGCCGCCGGGCGGCCACGTCCACTGCGGCAGCGAATCGACCAGACGGTCGATTTGCGCGAGTGACTTCTCGTATTGCCCCGCCTCCAGATAGGCGTAAAACAGCGAATACTGGGCATCCAGGTCATCGCCATAGCCCTTTACCGAGGCCTCCAGCAGCGCCACCGCCTTGTGCGGCTGGCGTAACGAGAGATAGGCATCACCGGCGACCGCCAGCACATAGGGCGGGAATGGCGCCACGCCCTGCGCCTGCAACTGCTCGAACAGGCTGACCGCCTCCTTCATCAGGCGGCGGTTGCGATAGGCGGTGATCAGATCGAAACGGTTGCGACGGGCGGCGGCGCCGTGCTTGTCCGCCAACTGCCGATACTGTTCCTGCAGGCGTTCGATGGCCCTGTCCGTGTCACGATAGCGCTCGGCGGGATTCACCGTGGGCAGCCGCCCCCAACGTATTTCCCGCGCCGCCTGGTCTCCGGCCATGCGTTGCCAGTCCTCGGCGGAAAACACCTCGGCGTCGCGGCGCGCCAGACGCAGGGCCTCATGAGGAACGCCGAGACGCAGCAGGGCGAGGATGCGCCCGCGCCGGGCGCCTCGATGGCCGGGCTCGATCTCCAGCAGACGGTCATAGGCGGCGAGGGCGGCGGCATGATCACGATCGGCTTCCTTTACATAGGCCAGCGCCTCCAGCAATTCCACGGATCTGGGCGCGGTACGCATCAGGGCCGCCATCTGTGCATCGGCCTCGGCGGGCCGGCCGGCCTCGGCCAGGCTCAGGGCGAGGCCCAGGCGGGCCTGTCTGTCGCGTCGATCCCGTTTCAGCGCCGCCTCGTAGACCGTCACGGCCAGCGCCGGCTGCTGACGATTGCGCGCCGACTTGCCGATGGCCCGGAGGACATAGGCGGGCGTCCGCGAAAAGTCTATCTTCGCCGACTGCGTCAACACCTCCTCGTCACGCCCGGCCCAGGCCAGAACACTGATGTAATCGTGACGATAGGCCGCATTGTCGGGGTAGGCCGCCAGCAAGGCCGCCAGACGCCCCAGCGCCGCCTCGTATTCTCCCTGGCGCGCCTGGGCCACCGCCGCGCGGTGCTCCGCGGCAGGATTGACGACAGGCGCCGCCGTGACCGGCGGCGCCACAGACAGCCCCACCCCCAGCATCAGCGCCATCACCGGCCGCCATGGCAGCAATAAGACGGATTTATTGGTCATTAAGGTCTTCACTCGATGAAATACATTCCATTACGTAACGAAAAATTCGGGGCACGCATACTAACAGCGCCCACAACAGGGCCAGTGTGAAAAAATACCAAACCCTCGAATCAACGAACTTTTGACAGATTGGGCGCGGAAACACGCCCGGCAACGAATACCACGAGATACTGCCGATCAAACCCTTCCCTGTTTCACTGACCCCTATTGCCCGGCGGCAACTGGACGATACACCGGATAAGAGCAGTCAAATTTACCCGGGGCGTGCGGTACAGCCCCCTGATGACAGGGGCAGTCCAATGTTGAGCTTTATCTACAACGTCAGCCAAGCCTTCGAAAGGGAGCATGGCTACAGTCCAAACACGCTACACATGAACTACGCGCATCTCGAATGCCTGAAACAACAGCTGGAAAATCCCAATGACTTCTATGCCATAACGGAACTGCTGGGCATGGAGCTGCTGATTTCTCAGGACGCCGTCCACCCCACGGTGGGCTGGTTGCAGACGCCCTGGAAACATGCCATCTGCGCCTGATGCCGACTCAGGGCGACACAAACAGCTGGAGCACATACTCTCTCAAACATTCCTTAAAGGTTTCTTAACGGCAGCCCGGGATTTCATTTCTCCGTGTGACTATTCAGCTCGCCACAGAGACACGGATGCACAGAGAAAGGCTCTTCAGGTTCATGCCGGGAATGGAATGAAAC
>JALSHB010000124.1 GCA_026982475.1 Chromatiales bacterium | reverse complement strand
GTCCCTCGGCGTGCACCAGCTCGATCTGCTGGCCCTGCAGGGTGTGCACCGAGGCGCTCCGGGTGTTGCCGGACTCCAGTTCGCTGCGGTCGACGATGTCGTTGGAGGTGCGCAGCTTGTGGCCGGGGCGCTGGGCGCGCGGCGCGTCGTCGGGCAGTTCGGTGAGTACGGTGTTGCCGAAGCGGTTTTTCTGTGGCGGGTTGTTGGGCATGGTGTTTCCTTGTGGTTCGTTTGGCCTCAGAAGGGGCCGCGGTAATCGGGGTTGGGAATGTCCGCTGGCGTATCCGGGCGCAGCTTGTCCAGTTCATGCCGCTGGGCCTCGCCGATGTGGACGCCGCAGACCCGCAACGCCTGCTCGGCGATGTGGGCGGCGGTCGGATAATAGTGCCCGGCCCAGGCATGGGCGGTGGGGCAGGGCAGGTCGGGCAGGGCGACGCTGGCGGGCGCGGCGCATAGCTGGTCAAAGCCCTGGCGGGTGACGCGGGCGATGAGTTCGGCGGCGACGCCAAAGCTCTGGTGCCCGGTGTCCGCCACCAGCAGGCGGCCGGTCCGGGCCACCGAGCGCAGCACCGCGGGCACATCCAGCGGACTGACGCTGCGCATGTCGATGACCTCGGCCTCGATGCCCAGCCGGGCGAGGGCGCGGGCCGCGCCGAGGGCCTCGAGGGTCATGTAGGAAAAGGCGGCGAGGGTGATGTCGCGGCCCTCGCGGCGTCGCCGCGCCTTGCCCAGTGGGGTCTCGAAATAGCCGCTGGGGACGTCGCCGCGCAGCGTGTGCAGCCAGCGGTGCTCGATGAAGATCACCGGGTCGTCGTCGGCGACGGCGGCGCACAGCAGGCCCTTGGCGTCGTCGGGGAACACCGGCATCACTACCTTCAGTCCCGGGATGTGGGCGAACAGGCTCTGCAGGCTCTGTGCGTGCTGCGGCCCCTGGCCCCAGCCACGGCCGACGATGCAGCGCACCACCAGCGGCACGCGGGCCTGGCCGCCGAACATGTAGCGCCACTTGGCGGCATTGTTGATGAGCTGGTCCATGGCCAGCAGGGCGAAGTCGATGCGCTGATGCACCATGATCGGCCGCAGGCCGCTGATGGCGGCGCCGATGCAGATGCCGGTGAGGGCGTTTTCCGCCAGCGGCATATCCAGTACGCGTTGCGCGCCGAAGCGTTGGCGCAGGCCGCTGGTGGTGCCGAAGATGCCCTTGGGATCGGGCACGCCCTCGCCGATCAGCAGGGTGGTCGGGTCGTGTTGCAGGCACAGGGCCAGGGCGTCGTTGAGGGCCTCGGCGCCAGTCTGTTCGCGCGCGGCGGCTGCAACATTTATCAACGGTTCAGTGGCCATGGAGATGTCCATACATGTCTTCCGCGCGCGGCAACGGTGCGCGCAGGGCGGTATCGAAGGCTACGTCTATTTCATGTTGGATGGCGTTTTCGATGTGCTGTCTGCCGATCTCGTCGAGCAGTCCGAGTGAGCGCAGGCGTGTGGCCTCGTGTTCAATGGGGCAGCGCGCCAGCCAGTCGGCCTGCGCCTCGGGGGCGCGATAGCCGAGGTGGTCGTCGACATCCGGGCCACAGTGCTCGCGCCAGCGCCAGGTGTGCAATTCCAGAAACTGCGGGCCGTCGCCGGCGCGCGCGCGGCGCACCGCCTGGTCGGCCGCGGCGCGCACCTCGGACAGACGGTTGCCGTCCAGTTCCCGGGCGTGCAGACCGTGGGCGCTGGCGATGGCGTGGATCGGCCGCGAAGGCTGTCTCTCTTCTAACGGGGTATAGACGGCATAGTGGTTGTTTTCGCACGCGAACAGGATCGGCAACCGGTGCAGGGCGGCGAAGTTCATGGACTCGTGCATCACGCCCTGTTCGAAACAGCCGTCGCCGAAGAACAGGCAGACCACGCGGCCCTCGCCGCGCAGCTGGCTGGCCCAGGCGGCGCCCACCGCCACCGGCACGGTGCCGCCGACGATGGCGGTGGAGCCCATGAAGCCGGCATCAATATCGATCAGGTGCATGGAGCCGCCACGCCCCTTGCTGCAGCCGCTGGCGCGGCCATAGAGTTCGGCGATCATGGCCGTGAGGTCGCCGCCCCTGGCCAGGTAGTGGCCGTGGGCGCGATGGCCGCTGAACACGCGGTCGTCTTCCGCCAGGGCGGAAATGACGCCCACCGCCGCGGCCTCCTGGCCGATGCACAGGTGCATGGGGCAGCGCATTTCCTGCTCGGTGTAGCGCGCGGCCAGCGCCTCCTCGACGCGGCGAATGCGCAGCATCTGTCGGAACAGGTCGAGTTCGTCCATGGCGGCGCTCATTTCAGCAGGGTGGTGAGATATTTCTGGAACTGCACCGGGTCCACCGGCTCGCGGTTGCACACGGTCTGCACGTTCATGGCCCCGGCGATGCTGCCGAAGAAGGCGGCAATGTCCGCCGGGATGCCCGCGGACAGACACAGCCCGGCGAGGGAGAGAAAGGCGTCGCCGGCGCCGATGCGATCGACCACCCGTCCCGACAGCGCCGGGATGGTGTGGCTGGCGTCGATGGCGCGCTCCTGCATCAGCACGCCGCGGGTGCCGCGGGTGACGGCGAGGTGCGCGGCGCCCAGGCGCCCGGCGATGTCGCGGGCAATGTGCTCGATGTCGTCCTGGCGATTGCCCGCCGCCATGCGCAGCTCCGGTTCGTTGAGGGAGACGAAGTCGGCGCGCGGGTAGCGGGTGATGACGTGATAGCCGCGGT
>JALSHB010000123.1 GCA_026982475.1 Chromatiales bacterium | reverse complement strand
CTGAGGCGGCCTGTGGTGCTCCGTTGCCGATCCCTGTCCATTGTTCTCTGCTCCCGCAATAAAAAAGGCCCCGAGACGGGGCCCTTCATGGATGGTGGCCAGCGCTTGCCGGTCTGCGCTCAGGCCGACTCGGCGGTGATGCGCTTGAACTTGGCCAGCAGTTCTTCCTGCGTCTCCTGGTGATCCGGGTCCAGCGGAATGCAGTCCACGGGGCAGACGTCGACGCACTGGGAGGTTTCATAGTGACCAACGCACTCGGTGCACAGGTCGGGATCGATGACGTAGATCTCCTCGCCCTGGGTGATGGCGCCATTGGGGCATTCGGGTTCGCACACGTCGCAGTTGATGCATTCGTCGGTAATGATTAAAGCCATGATGGATACTCGCTGAAACGACCTTTGTAGTAGTTGACTGATTTTAGCGCAATTTGTTCTCCAATTCAGCCATGACGACATCATGGACAAAGGGCGCCACGTCGCCGCCCAGGGCGGCGATCTCGCGCACCAGGCTGGAGGAAATGTAGGTGTACTGTTCGGCCGGGGTGAGGAACATCGTCTCGATATCGTCGGCCAGCTTGCGGTTCATGCCGGCGAGCTGGAATTCGTACTCGAAGTCGGACACCGCGCGCAGGCCGCGCAGGATCACCGTGGCCCCCCTGCTGCGGGCGAATTCCACCAGCAGGCCATCGAAGGCACAGACCTCGACGTTGGGGTACTCCGCCAGCACTTCGCGCGCCATGGCGAGGCGTTCGTCGAGGCTGAACACGGTCTGCTTGCTGGTGCTCTTCGCCACCGCGACGATCACCCGCTCGAACAGGCGCGCGGCGCGGCACACCAGGTCGGCATGGCCGCGGGTGACGGGGTCGAAGGTGCCGGGATAGATGGCGGTGGTTTGCATGGGGGGATTGTCGCACGGCCCGGGCGGCAGGCGAAGGGGGAGAATTCAGAGCCCGGCCAGGCGGTAGATCACCTGGCCGCTGCGCTTTTCCTTCAGCAGCTCCCAGCCGGCCGGCAGGGGCAGTTCGCGTAGTTGGCTCTCGCTTTCGATGTAGATGCGTGCGCCGGGGGCGAGCCAGTCCCTGTCTTCCAGCCGTTGCAGGCTTGGCGGGAGCAGGTTCTGCCCGAAGGGCGGGTCGAGGAAGACGATGTCGTAGCGGGCGTCGCCGGGGCCGCGTTCGAGGAAAGTCTGTACCGGCATGCGGATAACGGCGGCATCGTCGGCGCGCAGGCTGCGCAGGTTGACCTCGAGTTGTTGCGTGACGGCGCTGGATTCATCCACCAGCACCACCCGCGAGGCACCACGCGACAGGGCCTCCAGGCCCAGCGCGCCGCTGCCGGCGAACAGGTCGAGGCAGCGGGCGCCATGGATCTCCGTCTGCAGCCAGTTGAACAGGGTCTCGCGCAACCGGTCGGGGGTGGGGCGCAGGCCAGGGACGTCGGGGAAGGTCAGCTTGCGCCCGCGCCACTGGCCGCCGATGATGCGCAGCCGGTTCTGCCCGCCGCGCGCGCTGCGTCGCTGCCGGGCCATTCAGTCCTGCAGGTTCAGCCAGTCGCGCGGGCGCAGGAAGTCGTCGTACAGGCGCGCCTCGGCGCTGCCCGGTTCCGGCTTCCAGTTGTAGCGCCACTTCACCAGGGGGGGCAGCGACATGAGGATGGATTCGGTGCGGCCGCCGGTCTGCAGGCCGAACAGGGTGCCGCGGTCGTAGACCAGGTTGAATTCCACGTAGCGGCCGCGGCGGTAGAGCTGGAAGTCGCGCTCGCGTTCGCCGTAGCTGTCGTCCTTGCGGCGGGCGACGATGGGGCAGTAGGCGTCGGTGTAGTGGTTGCCGACGCTTTGCATGAATTCGAAGCAATGCTGGAAGCCGCCTTCGTTGAGGTCGTCGAAGAACAGGCCGCCGACGCCGCGCGTCTCGCCGCGGTGCTTGAGGTAGAAATACTCGTCGCACCACTTTTTGTACTTCGGGTAGATGTCTTCGCCGAAGGGGTCGCAGGCGGCCCTGGCGGTCTGGTGCCAGTGCACGGCGTCTTCCTCGAAGGGATAGTAGGGGGTGAGGTCGAAGCCGCCGCCGAACCACCAGATGGGATCCTCGCCCTCTTTTTCGGCGATGAAGAAGCGCACGTTGGCGTGCGAGGTGGGCACGTAGGGGTTGTGCGGGTGGATCACCAGCGACACGCCCATGGCCTCGAAGCGGCGCCCGGCCAGTTCGGGGCGGTGGGCGGTGGCCGAGGCGGGCAGGCTGTCGCCCTGGACGTGCGAGAAATTGATGCCGGCCTGCTCGAATACGCCACCGTTGCTGAGTACCCGGGTGCGTCCGCCGCCACCGCCGCCTTCACGTTCCCAGTCGTCTTCCATGAAGCGCGACTGGCCGTCCTCGGCCTCGATGGCACTGCAGATGCGGTCCTGCAAATCCAGCAGGTAGGCCTTGACGGCCTGGACGTCGGGTTGGTCGGACATGGGGCTACCTCGGTGAAAAAAGAAGCAGAGGGTACACCAAGCCCGAGGGGGCTGGGTAGGGGCGCCGTCCCTGGCGCGGAGGGAGAGGGGGTCAGGCGGCGTGCGATTCCTTGGCCTGGCGCGCGGCCTCGGCCTGTTCGGGGCTGTAGGCGGCGCCGGACCAGAGCAGGGTGTAGGCGATCTCCTCGTTGCCGTTCTCGCACAGCTCCAGCACCTGCCGGAACAGCGGCTGGAAGGTGTCGCTGCGGTGCGATTCCTCGTGGTCCTCGAAGCTGCGCCAGAAGGTGATGATGAGCGCCTCGCGGTCCTTCAGGGGGCTCTCCACGGCCTGGCCGATGGTGGAGCCCTCGTTGGAGATGTTGCCGGTGTTGAGCACCACCATGCCGCCGATGAAGCCGGTGTCCGAGTGGTAGGTCTTGACGTTCTCGCACAGCAGGGCGACCCGTTCCTCCAGATCCTCGAGGGTGTATTCGGGGCGCAGGATGACGCGGTTGACGGTGACCACGCCGTCGTGGGGGAAGTTGGGGATGAATGACATATCGGTACCTCCTGTGATGCAATCGCGGGTGATCGATTCGATTGATCTGTGTATTAGTAATTACTAATATAGTATTCTGACAAGAATTATCAAGTATTACCAATGGGAGGGGTCAGGCCGGGCGCAGGGTGTGACCGCTGCGCAGGTCGCGGATGGTGGTGGGACGCGCCAGCCCGCCCAGCGGGCCGTGCAGAAGGAAGTCGATGCGGTCGCCGAAGGCCCGCCGTACCCCCAGGGCGTCGCGCGCCGGCGGGCGCCCGGCGAGGTTGGCGCTGGTGGACACCAGCGGGTGGCCCAGGGTGCGGCACAGCGCAGCGGTGAGGGGGTGGTCGGTGACGCGCACTGCCAGGGTGTCGTGGCGGCCACGCAGCCAGCGCGGTGTCTCCGGGCGCGCCGGCAGCAGCCAGGTGACGGGGCCGGGCCAGGTGGTGGCGAGGGTGGCCTCGTCGTCGGGACTCAGCGGAAGAAGAAAGGCGCGGAGCTGGTCGAGGTCACTGGCGATGAGGATCAGCCCCTTGTCCATGGGGCGGTGCTTGAGGGTGAGCAGGCGCTGCACCGCGGCGGCGTTGAGGGGGTCGCAGCCGAGGCCGTAGACGGCCTCGGTGGGGTAGGCGATGAGGCCGCCGGCGTGGACGATGCGCGCGGCTTGGCGGAGTTGCCAGGGGTTCATGGGTGCTTGCCGGTATTCGCCGTAGTGATAGGGGGATTGCCTTCGGTCTCTCAGCCCTCGCCCCGCTCCCGTGCGATGGCGCGGTGACCGATGTCTCGGCGGTAGTACATGCCCTCCCAGTGGATCCGTCTCACCAGCTCGTAGGCGCGCGCCTGGGCGGCGCCGACGCTGTTGCCCAGGCCCACCACGCACAGCACGCGGCCGCCGCTGGTGACGATCTGGCCGTCTTTTTCAGCGGTGCCGGCGTGAAATATCTTGGCTTCGGGGGTGCCGTCGCCGCCTTCGTCGGGCAGGCCGTGAATCACGTCGCCCTTGCGGTAGGCGCCGGGGTAGCCGCCGGCGGCCAGGACCACGCCGAGGGCGGCCTGGGGATCCCACTCGGCGCTGACCTGGTCGAGTCTTTCGTCCAGCGCGGCATCGACGAGTTCCGTCAGGTCCGAGCGCAGGCGCATCATGATGGGTTGGGTCTCGGGGTCGCCGAAGCGGCAGTTGTACTCCAGCACCTTGGGCGTGCCATCGGTGGCGATCATCACCCCGGCGTAGAGGAAGCCGGTGTAGGGGTGGCCCTCGGCGGCCATGCCGGTGACGGTGGGCTCGATGACCTCGCGCATGATGCGCCGGTGCAGCTCGGGGGTGACCACCGGGGCGGGTGAATAGGCGCCCATGCCGCCGGTGTTGGGCCCAAGGTCGCCCTCGTCGCGGGCCTTGTGGTCCTGTGAGGTGGCCAGCGGCAGGATGTGCTCGCCGTCCACCATGACGATGAAGCTGGCCTCTTCGCCCTGCAGGAATTCCTCGATCACTACACGATGACCGGCCTCGCCGAAGGCATTGCCCGCCAGCATGTCCCTGACGGCGGCGATGGCCTCGTCCTCCGTCTGCGCCAGGATCACGCCCTTGCCGGCGGCCAGGCCGTCGGCCTTGACCACGATGGGCGCGCCCTGGGCGCGGATGTAGGCGATGGCCTCGTCGATGTCGGTGAAGTTGCCGTAGGCGGCGGTGGGGATGTCATGGCGGGCGAGGAAGTCCTTGGTGAAGGCCTTGGAGCCCTCCAGTTGCGCCGCGCCCCGGGTGGGGCCGAAACAGCGCAGGCCGGCATCATTGAAGGCGTCTACCACGCCGAGCACCAGCGGCGCCTCGGGGCCGACGATGGTTTGGGCGATGTCGTTGTCGCGGGCGAAGGCCACCAGGGCGCCGATGTCCTCCACGCCGATGGCGACGTTTTCCAGCTTCGGTTCGCGCGCCGTGCCGGCGTTGCCGGGGGCGACGAAGACCTTTTCCACACGCGGCGACTGCGCCGCCTTCCAGGCCAGGGCGTGCTCGCGGCCGCCGCTGCCGATCACCAATACCTTCATCGATGTGTCTTCCCGTCTGTGTCGAAGCCGCGAATGATATCAGACCTCGTGGAGCATGGCGTGGGGTATGCCGTAGGGTGGTGAGCGTTTGGCGTTAAAATTAGACACAATCTAAGACTGGATCTAAAGTTGTGGTGAGGGGTGACGATAAGTGAGATAGCCCCCGGGCAGGCGCAATGCCGAACGACAACATCACGATGAGGAGAAAGACCCATGAACAGATTACGACGCCAACAGACACGGGGGCTGGCGGCCCTCGCCGCCGCGGTGGCCATCACGGCGGGGAATGCGCAGGCGATGGAGCCCGTGTCCAGTTACGCCCCGGTGGCCAATATCAGTGATTTCGAGACCACCCGGGAAAAAATGGCAAAGGCCCGCCCGGCGGTCATGAAGCGGCAGATGAAGCTGCTGGAGCAGCGCTATGAGCTGGACGCGCGCACGCAGGCGGGGCTGACCATGTCCGGCGGCAAGCCCCAGCAGGTGGGGGTGCGGGTGCGGCTGCCGAAGGGCGTCGACTGGCAGGATCTGTCGGCCATGAGCCCGGCGGAAATCCGCGAGAAGGGGCTGTTCCCGGCGGGCTTCCTGCCGCTGCCCCACCCGAATCACGCGGAAGGCGGGATGGTGTTTCCGCAGTATCACATCGATGCGGTGAAGAAACAGAGCCAGCGGGACCTGCAACGTTTCGACCTGGATTACGACCTGCCGGCGCACTTTCTGCCGGAATATCCGCCGCCTGTCTATTTGACCACCCGTCCGGACCTGGGCGATGTCTCGCAGGGCAAGCTGATCTCCATCGAGAACTATTTCGAGCTGTTCAACGGCCTCCTCAATCCCAAGCAGCTCGAAGGCCTGCGACTGCTGGTGACGCCGACCCCGCAGCAGCAGTTCAACGCCACCAATGACCGTCGTTCGGCCAAGGCGAGCCTGGGCGTGGCCTGCTTCGACTGCCATGTCAACGGCCACAGCAACGCCGCCACTCACTTGCTGGGCGACATCCGGCCGCAGCCGTTCCGTCTGCGCATCGATACGCCGAGCCTGCGCGGGGTGAACGTGCAGCGCCTGTTCGGCTCCAAGCGCGCGCTGAAGACGGTGGAAGACTTTACCCAGTTCGAGCAGCGTGCCGCCTACTTCGATGGTGACCCCGTGATCGCCACCAAGAAGGGCGTCAACATCCTCGAACGCGGCAGCCAGGTGCACTTCATGGCGGAATTCGAGTCCATCCTCGACTTCCCGCCGGCGCCCAAGCTCGACGTGTTCGGTCAGCTCGATCCCGCCAAGGCGAGCGAGGCAGAGCTGCGCGGGCAGGACATCTTCTTCGGCAAGGGCCGCTGCAGCACCTGCCACACGCCGCCCTATTACACCGACAACCAGATGCACGACCTGCAGACCGAGCGCTTCTTCAAGCCGGTGATGATCAATGGCCGCCAGGCCAGCGTCGACGGCAAGATCAAGACCTTCCCCCTGCGTGGCGTCAAGGATTCCCCGCCCTATCTGCACGACGGCCGTCTGCTGACCCTGGAGGACACGGTGGAATTCTTCAACCTGGTGTTGCAGCTCGACCTGGAGGAAAGCGAGAAGGGCGACCTGGTGGCCTTCCTGCGCGCCCTCTGATCTTTTAATCCGCAGTCTGTTGCAGGCCTCCACCGCGGTGGGGGCCTGTTTTTTCGTTCTTTGTCGACGCCCCGCCTTTCCACGCCTCGGGATTCTGGTATCGTTGGACGGCCCGTCGCGCACCCTGTCCCCAGTCCTTTCGTCATTGCCGGATGTTGCGCGGCACCGTTTTGTTCAGAAATCGACAAGGCCTCACCGATGGCGATACAGACAATCCAGACCCAGCCCTTTCCCGACCAGAAGCCCGGTACCTCCGGCCTGCGCAAGAAGGTCACGGTATTCCAGCAGCCGCATTACCTGGAGAATTTCGTGCAGTCCATCTTCGACAGCCTGGACGGCTTTGCGGGCAAGACCCTGGTGCTGGGCGGCGATGGCCGCTACGGCAACCTGGAGGCGGCCAGGGTCATCCTGCGCATGGCCGCCGCCAACGGCTTCGGCCGCGTACTGGTGGGACGCGATGCCCTGCTGTCCACGCCCGCGGCCTCCTGCGTGATCCGCAAGCACGGCGCCTTCGGCGGCATCATCCTCTCCGCCAGCCACAACCCCGGCGGGCCGGATGGTGACTTCGGCATCAAGTACAACACCGGCAACGGCGGCCCGGCGCCGGAGAAGATCACCGACGCCATCTTCGCGCGCAGCAAGACCATCGAGGAATACCGCATCGCCGAGGCGGCGGAGATCGTGCTCGATCGGCAGCACGAATTCACCCTGGACGGCATGACCGTGAGCGTCATCGACCCGGTGGCCGACTACGCCGAGCTGATGAGCGAGCTGTTCGATTTCAGCGCCATCGCCCGTCTGTTCGAGTCCGGCTTCCGCATGCGCTTCGACGCCATGCACGCCGTTACCGGCCCCTACGCACGGGCCATTCTCGAGGAACGGCTCGGCGCGCCCGCAGGCACGGTGATCAACGGCGTACCCCTGGCCGACTTCGGCGGCGGTCATCCCGATCCCAATCTCACCTATGCCAGGGGACTGGTCGAGGAGATGTTCGGTGACCAGGCGCTGGATTTCGGCGCCGCCTCCGATGGCGACGGCGACCGCAACATGATCCTCGGCCGGCGCTTCTTCGTCACCCCCAGCGACAGCCTGGCCCTGCTCACCGCCAACGCCACCCTGGCGCCGGGCTACGCCGACGGCCTGGCGGGCGTGGCGCGCTCCATGCCCACCAGCGCGGCGGTGGACCGGGTCGCCGCGGCGCTGGGCATCGACTGTTTCGAGACCCCCACCGGCTGGAAATTCTTCGGCAACCTGATGGACGCCGGCCGCGTCACCCTGTGTGGCGAGGAGAGCTTCGGCACCGGCTCCAGCCACGTGCGCGAAAAGGACGGCCTGTGGGCGGTGCTGTTCTGGCTCAACATCCTCGCCGTGCGCCAGCGGCCGGTGGAGACATTGATGCGCGAACACTGGGCCCGATACGGCCGCAACTACTACTCCCGCCACGACTACGAGGGCATCGACACCGCCAGCGCCGGGCGGCTGATGGCCGACCTGCGCGCGGCGCTGGCGACCCTGCCCGGCCGGCAACTCGGTCTGCTCACCGTGGCCTATGCCGACGACTTCAGCTACACCGACCCGGTGGATGGCTCGGTGAGCACCGGACAGGGCATCCGCATCGGCTTCAGCGAGGGCAGCCGCATCGTCTTCCGCCTCTCCGGCACCGGCACCGAGGGCGCCACCCTGCGCGTCTACCTGGAGCGCTACGAGGCCGACCCGGCGCGGCATGAACAGGACACCCAGGAGGCGCTGGCAGACCTCATCACCATCGCCGACGACGTGGCCGGCATCCGCCGCCATACCGGGCGTGAATCGCCTACCGTGATTACCTGATACACCCTTCCGTCCCGAACCTTTCACCTGAGCCATGGAGATGCCAGTGATGCCACAGACGACCCGCTTTTTTTTCCTCGCCCTTGCCTTTTTCTTCATCACCGACAGCCACGCCGGGGAAGAGGAAGGCTTCCCCGGGCGCTCGCTGGAAAAATACAGCATGGTGCCGTATCTCGAACTGGAAGAGCTGCACCGGCGGCGCGACGCCTTCACGGTGGTGGATGTCCGCTCCAGCTTCGAGTTCGACACCCTGCGCATCAAGGGCGCGGTGAACGTCCCGGTGACCGTCGAGGGTTTCGCGGTCGTGGTGCGGGAGCTGCGCGAACAGCATGGCAAGCCCATCGCCTTCTACTGCAACGGCCGCTCCTGCCTGAAGTCCTACAAAGCGGCCAAGCAGGCCCTGACGGCGGGCCTGGACGAGGTCTACGCCTACGACGCCGGGATCTTCGAGTGGGCGCGGGCCTACCCCGACGAGGCCGAACTGCTGGGCAAGAGCCCGGTAGACCCCAACCGCCTGATCCCCAAAAAGGCCTTCCAGGCCCACCTGCTGGACCCGGACAGCTTCAGCGACAAGGCCACCTCCACGGCGCCCCGCTCGCGTCTTATCATCGACATCCGCGACAGCTTCCAGCGCGCCGGCATCGGCTTCTTCCCCGCCATCGAGCGCTGGGCCAGCCTGCAAAACATGAAAAAACTGCGCAAATACCTGAGACAGGCCAAGGCCCAGGGGCGCACCCTGTTCATCTACGACAACGTCGGCAAGCAGGTGCGCTGGCTGCAATACGAACTGGAGGCGCGCGGCCTGAAGGACTACTGGTTCATGGAAAAGGGCGCCAAGGGCTATTACGAGATGCTCGGCTCGGGCGAGGGCCTGCGCTGAACCCTGTCACGCCCCGCCCTGCCGAAACGATTACAATAGCGCGCCTGGGCAACCGTTTGTGATGAGAGGGCAGGGTCATTCCCGCGATTGATGCAGTGGCAGGCAGAGACGCCTTTCCGGTCTCGCAGCGTGTGGTGTTTGGGTTGCTGCTGTTGGTCTGCGCCGGCTGGTACGCCGCGCCCCTGGCCGACAGCGACTTCTGGTGGCACATCGCCGCCGGACGCGACATCCTGCAGCGCGGCGCCCTGCCGTCCGTCGATCCCTTCGGCGTGTTCCCCGCCGCCGACGCCATCCGCAACGACACCGTGCTCAAGGGCCAGTGGCTGGGCCAGGTGGTGTTGTACGGCCTCTATCGCCTGGGCGGTGTCGACGCGGTGGTGGCCTTTCGCGTCGCCGTGCTACTGGCCTGCATCGCCCTGGTGTTTGGCCGCGCGCGCCTGCTGTCGGCGACCCATCCGCTGGCGTTGTGGAGCGTGCTGGCGCTGGTGGCGCTCAACGCCGCCGGCTTTGGCGGCGAGCGTCCGCAGCTGTTGTCGTTCCTGTTCGCCGCGCTGTTCTTCGTCTGCATCGACCTGGCCCGGCAACGCGCCGACTGGCGCTGGCTGCTGCCCCTGCCGCTGATCACCGTGCTGTGGGCCAACAGCCACGGCGGGGTGATCCTCGGCGTGGTACTGCTGGGCCTGTGGAGCGCCCTCGGCTGGCTGGACAAGTCCCTGTCGAGGCGTCAGCGCTGGCCGTGGCTGGCGGTGAGCGGCGCGGTATTCCTCGCCTCCCTGCTGACCCCCAACGGCATCCAGACCTATCTTTACCTGTTGCAGCTGGAGGGCAGCGTGCTGCAACAGCGCACCTCCGAGTACACCAGCGTGTTGCAGCTTTACCAGCTGGGCCTCGTCTGGCAGCAGCTGTGGGTGTATGGCTATTTCCTGCTCACCGCCGCCGGCCTGGCCGGACTGCTGTGGCTGCGCCGCTGGCAGGAGGCGGCGGTGGTCGCCTTTCTCGCCGCTATCAGTATCTCTTCCTACCGCTACTTTGCCTTTTTGCTGTTTCTCGCCGCCCCCTATTTGATGTTGGGCCTGGGGCGTCTGATGCCGGCGCGCCTGAGCGGCGCCGTCACCGCCCGCTGGACATCGCTGCTGGCGGCGACGGCGCTGCTGGTGGTGCTGGCCAGTGGCGTGACGCGCGGGGTGGTGTTTCAGGGCGGCCAGCATAAAGGGGCCTATCCCGTCGCCATTGCCGACTTTGTCGAGGAGAAGCAACTGCGCGGGCGCGCCTTCAACAACCTCGAATGGGGCGGCTACCTGCTGTGGCGCCTGGGCGGGCAGATACAGCCCTACATCGATGGCCGCATGCTGGACATGTCGCGTTTTCCGCCCTATACCCACATCCTCTGGGCCACCCCGCAGGGCGTGCAGCTGTTCAATAGGAGCAACTTCCAGTTGGTCGTCCTGCCCTATCATGGCCGCTTCGATGCGCAGCGCTACAAGCTCATCGACTACCTGGCCGCGCGCCGCGACTGGCGGCTGGCCTACCGTGACGCCCAGGGCGTGGTATTCGTGCGCCGGGCCACTGGCGACTTCTTCACGGGCGCCCGATGAAGGCCGAACTGTACGGACGGATGCGCGAACTGGAGGATCGCCACTGGTGGTTCACCGGGCGACGGCGCATCGTCGCCGAAATCATCCGCCGGCTGGACCTGCCGCGTGACGCGCGCCTGCTCGACGCCGGCTGCGGCACCGGCGGCAATCTGCCCCTGCTGCGCAGTTTCGGTGAACTGGTCGCCGCCGAATTCGATGCCGGGGCGGCGGCGTTGGCGCGCGCGCGTGGTGTCTGCGAAGTGGTGCGCGCCGGCCTGCCCGACGCCATGCCCTTCGCCGCCGGTCGCTTCCGGCTCATCACCCTGCTGGACGTGCTGGAACACATCGACGACGACGCCGCCGCCCTGCGCACCCTCGGCTCTCTGCTCGCCCCCGACGGCCGCCTGTTGATCACCGTGCCCGCCTTTCCCTTCCTCTGGGGGCCGCACGACGAGGCCCATCACCACCAGCGCCGCTACCGTGCCGCCGGGCTGCGCGCGCTCATCGAGCAGGCCGGCCTGAGCGTGCAGTGGCAGAGCTACTACAACAGCGCCCTGTTCCCCGCGGTGGCCGCCGTGCGCCTGCTGCACCGCGCGCGGCCCGCCGGCGCCGGCGCCGGCGACGAACTGGCCCTGCCGCCGGCGCCGGTCAACGCCGTGCTGGAAGCCCTGTTCGCCGCCGAACGCCACCTGCTGTGGCGCGTGCCGCTGCCCTTCGGCGTGTCACTGATCGCCGTGGCGCGCAAGCCATGAGCCCGTGGCGGCGGATCCCCTTTCGCGCCCTGACGCGCTTCGCCATCACCGGCGGCCTGGCCACGGGCGTGCACGCCAGCGTGTTCGTCGCCAGCGTGGAATGGCTGGGGCTGGCGCCGGTGCCCGCCGTGGCGCCGGCCTTCCTCGTCGCCCTGAGTGTCTCCTACGGCCTCAACTACCGCTGGACCTTCGGCGCCTCCGGCCCGCACCGGGTGATGCTGCCGCGTTTCTTTACCGTGGCCCTGAACGGCTTTTTTCTCAATCTGCTGATCACCTGGCTGGTGGTTGACGTGGCGGGCTACTGGTATGGTTATGCGCTGGTCGTGGCGGTGCTGGTGGTGCCGCTGATCACCTTTGCCTTGAGCAAGTTCTGGGTTTTTCGTGAGGCCGGTCAATGACGCAAGCGAGCAAAAAAAACGAGACGAAGGCCGGCTTCCTGCTCACCGTCATCGTGCCCGTATTCAACGAGCAGGAAGTGCTGGGCGAATTTCACCGGCGCCTGAGCGAGGTGCTGGATGGCATCGACGCCAGGGTGGCGATCATCTTCGTCAACGACGGCAGCACGGACTACTCGCTGCTGACGCTGCAGAAATTGCAGCAAGATGATCCCCGCATCGCCATCCTCGACCTGAGCCGCAACTTCGGCAAGGAGGTCGCCATGACCGCCGGTCTCGATCACGCCCGCGGCGACGCCGTGATCATCATCGACGCCGACCTGCAGGACCCGCCGGAACTGATTCCGCAAATGATCGAGGAGTGGCGCCACGGCTTTGACGTGGTCTATGCCCAGCGTCGTTCGCGGGCCGGTGAGTCGGCCCTGAAGAAAACCACCGCCGCGCTGTTCTACCGCCTGATGCAGAAGATCAGCCGGGTGCAGATCCCCGTCGACACCGGCGACTTCCGCCTGCTCAGCCGCCGTGCCGTGGAGGCGCTCTCCGGCCTGCGCGAGCGGCATCGTTTCATGAAGGGGCTGTTCGCCTGGATCGGCTACCCGCAAAAGGCCATTCTCTACGACCGCGACGCGCGCCACGATGGTGAAAGCAAGTGGAGTTATCTGGCGCTGTGGAACTTCGCCCTCGAGGGCATAACCTCATTTAGCACCCTGCCGCTGAAGGCGGCCACCTATGTCGGCACCTTCACCGCCTTCGGCGCCTTCCTCTACGGCCTGTTCATCATTCTCGACACCCTGTTGTTCGGCAACCCGGTGGCCGGCTACCCCTCGCTGCTGGTGGTGGTGCTGTTCCTCGGCGGCATCCAGCTCATGGCCCTGGGTGTGATCGGCGAATATCTCGGCCGCATGTTCGATGAGACCAAGGGGCGGCCGCTGTATCTCATCAAGGACTACCTGCCGGCGCCGACTGGTCGGGACGGGATGGCGAATTCTCCAGAAAGCATTCACCACAGAGGCACGGAGACACAGAGAAAATTGGGCAGGGGATATTGACCTACGAATTTCAACGCAAAGAAAGCAAAGGCGCAGAGAGCGCAAAGAAAGCCATTTAAAAAATAAAAAAACTTTGCGTCCTCTGCGTTTCATCGCGGAGCCGTGGGATGGCTCCGGATTTCTCGGGCGCTCATGCCAGGCTACGACATGGCCACGATGTCCTCTGTGTCTCCGTGCCTCTGTGGTGAATACCTTTCGCCGCCCGGCTGGGCGGTCTTCCGTTTCTGCTTCAACAATACAGGTCACTACTCACCCCTCAGACGGCGGAATAGTCCCATGCGTCATTCCCGCATGTTGTAAACGAGAATCCAGTGGTTTTAACGACATGGATTGCGGCTAAAAACGTGCCGGAATGACGGGTATCCAAGGGCGTGAGTAGATACCAAAAAAGAGTTTTGCGTCTTATGCGTTTCATCGCGGAACGGTGGGATGGCCCCGGATTTCTCGGGCGCTCATGCCAGGCTACGACATGGCCACGATGTCCTCTGTGTCTCCGTGCCTCTGTGGTGAATGCCTTTCGCCGCCCGGCTAGGCAGTCTTCCATTTCTGCGGCTTGATGGAAACATCCGTCTCGCCATCGGAGAGCCACGCCTCGCCGTCCTGGATGTTGCACTGAAGCTGCATGTTGCGCCGCGCCATGGGTGCCAGGGCGGCGCCCGCCTCGGCGGGGAAGGCGATTACTGCAAGGTTGTCGAAGCGTTGCAGGTGGTCGCCGTGCTGCGTCCACCAGATGTCGGCGCTGCTGCCGCTATAGGGATGCACTGTTACCCGCCGCGCGCGGCCACAGGCCTTGCGCAGGCGTTTTTCGTCGGGCTGGCCGAGTTCTATCCAGTGCTCGATCTCGCCGCTGAGGTTTTGCTGCCAGAGGTCGGGCTCGTCGTCGCTGCTGATGCCGCGGGTAAAGCCGAGCTGCTCGTCCGCGCTGAGGGCAAAGGCCAGCAGGCGCAGCATCATGCGCTCGTCGGTCTCCGAGGGATGGCGGGCGATGGTGAGGTTGTGAGCCGCGTAATAGTGACGGTCCATGTCCGCTATTTGCAGTTCGGCCTTGAAGATGGTTGCCTTGAGTGCCATGGTTTTTCCTTGGAAAGTTCTATTTTTGCACAGGCCCGGAGACTCGGAGAAAAACAATCGCAGCAATTTTGTGGGAGCGGCTTCAGCCGCGATGGCCATGAGCGCCAATCATTCGCGGCTGAAGCCGCTCCCACAAATGAAGGGATTTCTCTGTGTTTCCGTGTCTCTGTGGTGAAATTCAATAAATCTTCCCACGCAGGGCCTTGGTGCGGCCGTGGCGGGTCTTGCTGTCGAGACGTTTCTGCTGTGAGCCGCGCGTGGGCTTGGTGGGCCGGCGTTTCTTCACCGTGCGGCCGGCGGCGATGATCATCTCGCGCAATCGCGCCAGTGCCTCGGCGCGGTTCTTTTCCTGGCTGCGATGGCTTTGCGCCTTGATCACGATCACGCCCTCGCTGTTGATGCGCCGGTCGCGCAGGGCTAGCAGGCGCTGTTTGTGGAAATCGGGCAGTGAGGAACGTGCCACGTCGAAGCGCAGGTGCACGGCGCTGGAGACCTTGTTGACGTTCTGTCCGCCGGCCCCCTGGGCGCGAATGGCGCTGAAGTGGATCTCGTGGTCGGGGATGATCACGTTGCGGCTGATGTGCAGCATGGTCGTCGTCCTGGGACTGTCAGCCGTGCGGGTCGAGATGTGTCTTGTCGAGCGGCAGGCGCGCGTCGGCGTATTCGTTGCACTTGAACATGGGTTTCTCGCATTGCTGTCGAATAAAGGACGGAATTATAGCGCTGTACTGCGAGTGCTGCGGGGATTTTGCGGGTTTGCCACAGAGTCACGGCGTACACAGAGAACAAAATATGCCTGCTCTCGCAAAGGCGCAGAGACGCAGAGATGCAAGGATACTAATGTATCTTTGCATTCTTCGCGCCTCTGCAAGAAACACAGTCTTTTCTCTGTGTACGCCGTGTCTCTGTGGCAAATCAGGATAATAAATCCCGCAAACGGCAGGCGATCTGTTATAGTGCGCGCTTCTGGCACACATCGGTCTGTGCCTGTTTTTTCCTTCGCGGCATGTCTCCCGGCACAACGTCAGGGCAAATCGCGAACCCAATCAGCAAGATTCTGCCTAAGACCGTCCCGCGCCAGCTGCGCCGGGTAGGCCAATCCCCGGAGTTTACTATATGTCTTTTGATACCCTCGGTCTGTCGACCGACATCCTGCGTGCGGTCTCTGAACAGGGCTACACGGATCCCACCCCCGTCCAGGCCCAGGCCATCCCCGCCGTTTTACAGGGCGGCGATCTGCTGGCCGGCGCGCAGACCGGCACCGGCAAGACCGCCGGCTTTACCCTGCCGCTGTTGCAGCGCCTCAGCGAGACGCCCGCGTCTGGCAACGGCCGCCGCCCGGTGCGCGCCCTGATCCTCACCCCGACCCGTGAACTGGCGGCGCAGGTGGGCGAGAGCGTCAGTACCTATGGCAAGTACCTGCCGCTGCGTTCGGCGGTGATCTTCGGCGGGGTCAAGATCGGCCCGCAGATCACCCGGCTGCGCAATGGCGTGGATATCCTCATCGCCACCCCCGGGCGCCTGCTGGATCACGTGCAGCAGGGCACCCTCGACCTCTCGCAGGTGGAGATCCTGGTGCTGGACGAGGCCGATCGCATGCTCGACATGGGCTTCCTGCGCGATATCCGCAAGATCCTCGCCCTGTTGCCCAAGGGCCGCCAGAACCTGCTGTTCTCGGCCACCTTCTCCAACGAGATCAAACGCCTTGCCGACGGCCTGCTGAACAGCCCGGCCTTGATTGAAGTGGCGCGCCGCAACACCGCCTCCGAGCGCGTCGCCCAGGTGGTGCACCCGGTGGATCGTGAGCGCAAGCGGGAGCTGCTGGCGCACCTGATCAACACGGGCAACTGGCAGCAGGTGCTGGTGTTCACCCGTACCAAGCACGGCGCCAACCGCCTCACCAAGCAGCTGGAGCAGGACGGCATCCGCGCCGCCGCGATTCACGGCAACAAGAGCCAGGCCGCGCGCACCAAGGCCCTGGCCGACTTCAAGCAGGGCAGGATCCGCGTGCTGGTGGCCACCGACATCGCCGCCCG